>JBGPCZ010000100.1:0-22155 GCA_041482015.1 Planctomycetota bacterium
ACCAGAAGGGGGGCGTGGGAAAGACGACCACGGCCGTTAACCTCAGCGCCGCCCTGGCCCGCCTCGACCGCCGCGTCCTCCTCATCGACTTGGACCCGCAGTCGAACGCCACCATCTCGTTCGGCATCCCCCCCCACCAGCAAAAGGTGACCAGCTACTCGATCCTGAACGGGGAGCCGCCGCAGCCCGTCCGGATCAGCGAGAACCTGTTCATCATCCCGTCCAACATCGAGCTCGCGGGCGCCGAGATGGAGCTCGCCTCGACCATCGGCCGCGAGACGGTCCTCCGCGACGGCCTCGCCGGCCTCTCGGGCTACGACTTCGTGCTCCTGGACTGCTCGCCCTCGCTCGGCCTGCTCTCGATCAACGCGCTCTCGTACGTCAGCGAGGTCATGATCCCGCTCCAGTGCGAGTTCCTCGCGCTTCACGGCATCTCGCTCCTCATCCGCACGATCGACCTCGTGAAGAAGCGGCTCAATCCGGGGCTCGAGATCACGGGCGTCATCCCCTCCATGTACGACTCTCGGAAGAGCCTCGCCCGCGAGACGGTCGTCGAGATCGAAAACTACTTCAAGGAGAAGGTCTTCAAGTCGAAGATCCGGACCAACGTCCGGCTGGCCGAGGCCCCCAGCCACGGCAAATCGATCTTCGACTACGCGCCCGAATCGTACGGCGCGGAGGACTACCTGGCGCTCGCGCGCGAGGTGGCGGGGATCCAGATGATCGAGAAGTCCACCGGGCCCGCCATGATCCAGGAACCCCTGCCCGCCCCAGCCAATCCCGCGGTGCAACCGGCGTAGGACTCGAAGCGGCGCGGCAACTCTGATATAACAGCGCGACCATGCGGCGTCTCGCCCTGCCCTTCTTGATGGCCGCGGCGCTTGCGGCTTGGAGCCTGGCCTCCCGTCCCGCGCCCGCGCCTTCCTCGTGCAAGCCCTCGTCGCCCATCGACCTCGAGGCGAAGCTCGTCGGCGACCCCTACGCCCCCTTTGGAATCGTCGCCTCGGCCTCCTCCCGCACCGGCCACGAGGTCGAACTCGAGGTCGTCCTGCCCGACGGCGTCGTCCATCTCGGCGGAGACCGCCGCGCCACCGGGAAGAGGTGCGGCTTGCGCGTCGACGTCCAGGCGACCGGCCGGGAGCGCCGCGAGATCTTCGTCCGCGCCACGATCCGCGACGGCAACGCGCGACTCACGCGGGTCATCCCGCTCGTCGTCAACGACGCGCCTGCGGAGCCCAAAGGGTCGCTGAAGACCAACGCGCGGGGCGAGGCCATCCTGGAGTTCCGGCCGTGATCGCGCTCGCGTTCCTGGTCGCGGCGCAGGTCATCGTCACGGGGACCCCCCAGTACGAGGACCGCGATTACACGACCTCCGGGTTCACGGGAGGCACGACGATCCGGCCCATCCGCGCGGCCGACGTCGAAATCATTCTCGTGAGCGACGGAAGCGTCGTCGGCACGGGGCTGACCGATCCCGTCACCGGCGCCTTCTCGATCGCGTCCATCCCCTCGGGCGTGGAGGTCCAGGCGCGCATCTACGCCCGACACTCGGGCTCCTGGGGCGACAAGATGAACGCCGTCGTCATGAACAACTCGACGTCGAACGCCGTCGCCGCGGGCCTCTCGAACCCGATCAACACGGGAGCGACGACGGCCTTCGGCCCCGTCCTCTTCACGATCCTCGGCGGAGCGGCCCCGGCGTTCAACATCTTCGACTGCGAGATCAAGAGCTTCCAGTACCAAGCCAGCGTCGACGTCGACCTGCCCTCCGTGCCTCCGCTCCTCAAGATCTACTGGCAGGCCGGTTCGTCCACCGGGACGTTCTTCGCGCGGACGCTCAACTCGGTCTTCCTCGCGGGCACGTCGGCCGACCCCGACGAGTACGACGACGACATCATCCTGCACGAGATCGGCCACTGGGTGGCCAGCAACTTCTCGAAGGACGACACGCTCGGCGGCCCCCACACCATTGTCGACCAGCTCGACCCGCGCACGTCGTGGTCCGAAGGCTGGGCCCACTACTGGTCGTCGACGGTGCGCCGCTTCTTCCCCGCCGAGTACGCCTCGCCGCAGACGCAGGTCGACAACCTCGGCGGCGGCGGCTTCTCGGTCTTCAACGTCGAGACGCCGAGCTTTGCGTCGTTCGCGATCATGGCCACGAACGAGCTCGCCGTGGTCGCGGTCCTGTGGGACATCACCGACGCGGCCAACGAGGCCCCCTTTGACACGCTCACGGGCAACGAGCAGGCCGTCTGGCAGGCCGTCAACAACCAGATCCCGCTCCGGACCAACATCACCCTCGAGGATTTCACCGCCGGGCTGGCGATCGAGGCGCCGGCGATCATGCCCGCCGTCACCGGGAGCGAGGGGTCGCCCGGCATCATGAAGGCGCGGTCGATCCGCTACTACCCCGACTCCAGCGAGGTGAACGACACGTCTGCCACGGCGACGTCGCTCCCGCTCGGCCCCGCCGGACTCGCCCAAAGGACGCTTTTCGGGGCGGGTGACCAGGACTGGTACCAGGTCTCGCTCGTCTCCGGCATCCTCGTCGCCGAGACGCTCAACCTGGGCGACGGCGCCGACCCACTCATTGAGCTCTTCGCGTCCGACGGGTCGACCCTGCTCGCGTCGGGAAAGTCCCCTCTCCAATTCTCGATCATCACGGGAGGCACCTATTACCTCAGGGTCACCAGCGCGAGCGCCGTCGTCGAGAACGGCTACTACGACGTCCGCGCGCAGATCGTCCTGAACGTCCCGCCGGTCGTCTCGTCGGTCTCGGCCTCCGTGACGAGCGGCTTCGCGCCGCTCCGCGTGACCTTCTCCGGGGTCGCCAGCGACTTCGAGAACGAGTATCTCGAGTACCAGTGGGACTTCGAGGGCGACGGCCGGTACGACTGGGCCTCGCTCCGGGGCCCGCGCGTCACGACGACCTACGCCAGGCCCGGCGTCTACAACGCGACGCTGCGCGTCGTCGATGGCGCCGCAGCGGCGGCCACGCGCTCCGTCCTGATCACCGTCCTCCCCTCGTCGGCGCCGGCGATCGTCGTCACGCAGGACTCCGCGGGCGGGCCGGCCCCCTCGACCGTCACCTTTGGCGTCAGCGTCAGCGGGGTGATCCCGGTCTCCTATGCCTGGGACTTCGACGGCGATGGCGTCGTCGACCGGATCTCGGTGACCTCCGACCCCGTCGCCTTCACCTACCGCTCGGTCGGCGCGTTCACGCCGCGCGTCACCGTCATGGACACCTTCGGCCGGGCCTACCAAGTCTTCGGGGGTCCGGTGACCATCACGGCGGCCGCCCCGCCCACGCTCACGCTCACCGCGACCAACGGCAACATTCCCTACGCCGCCCTCCTCTCCGCAACCCCGAGCGCGGCCGGCACGCTGGAGTACGATGTCGACGGGGATGGCGCTTATGAGGTCGTCTTCTCGCCCCCCGTCACTCCCCTCTCGTTTGAGATCCACCGGGCGGGCGTCTTCACGGCGAAGGCGCGCGTCACCGACCCGTCGGGCGTCTCGGCCTCGGCGACCGCGCCGCTCGTCGCCACGGCGATCGGCACGCGGGGCTGGATGATCGCGCCCCGGGGAGGCGACGCGCTCGCGGGAACCGTCACGCTGACCGCGGAGGCGACACCCGCCGGCCGGGTCAAGAAGGCACAGTTCCAGTACCGGCAGAATTCCCCGCCGGGCGCTTGGATCGACATCGGCGGCGCCCTCCTGTCGACGGACACGCTTTTCACGTCGACGTGGGACGTCACCCCACTCCCCGCCTCGTCGATCGTCGACCTCCGCGTGCTGATCGACGACGCGATCTCCTCCGGCGACAGCGCCAACACGGTGATGACCAACGCCGCCGCCCCCACGTGGTCGGAGTCGGGCGGAACGCTCGACGCCGGGCTCGATCCGACTCGCGCGAAGACGCTCCGGAATATCGCGGGCGTGTGGGTGATCGCGCCGGCGGGAGGGCCCGCGTCGCTGCGGATCTCGCCGGCGTCCCGGCCGCTGGGAAACGGCAGCGCGCTCGCCCTAGCGCCCGTGGGAGGCGCGTGGCGAATCACCGCCGCGGCGCCCTTTGGACTCCCGCTCCGCGTCCGACTTCCCCTGGCCGCCGACGACCCGTCGATCGAGATCCACGCGTACGACGAGGCCGCCGGCGTCTGGTATCGCCCCGGCATGTCGCGCGTCAGCCACGACGACGGCTGGGTCGAGGCCGAGGCGTTCGGTCCCGGGATCTTCGCGCTCTTCGGCTCCCCGCCCGGTGCGGTCGCCGGCGGAAGCGGGAGCGGGGGACGCTTCTGCAGCGCGCACGCCGGCGGGAACCCCGGCCCGTGGATCGTCGTTCTCGCCCTCGGGCTCGTGGCCTGCTGCCGAAGACGATGATCACCGCGAGAGACGTCCTGGCGCCCGCGGACGGACCGGTCACGCTCGAGGTCGAGGTGGAGCGGCGCCTCTGGCCTTTCTTCGATCCGGCGATCGAGGGCGCGGAGGTCGAGGTCGAGGGCGTGGGCCGCGCCTCCACGGACGCGACGGGGGAGGCGAGGATCGACCTGGGCATCCGCCCGGCCGGCCTCCACCGCCTGCGCGTGCATCACCGGGCGAAGACGACCGAGGCGCTGGTAGGGGTGGTGGCGCGGGACGCCCCGATCTTCATCACCGACATCGACCACACGATCGCGGATGTCTCGAGCGCGGGGTTCATTTTCAAGAGCGTGGGAAGCGTCCGGCCTCTCGACGGCGCGCGAGAGGCGCTGGAGCGGATCGTGCAAAGGATGCAGGTCGTCTACCTGACCGCCCGCGACCACATCTTCACGCGGAAGACGAAGGAGTGGCTCGCGATCCAGGGATTCCCGCCCGCGCCGGTCTACCTCCGGCGGCGGACGCGCTTCTGGACGGTCCCCGCGCGCGACCACAAGGTCTCGCGCCTGCGGGAACTGCGGCTCGCCTTTCCGAACATCCGCTGGGGCGTGGGCGACCTCCCCGGGGACGCCGAGGCGTACCGCGAGCACGGCATCCCGCCGATCCTGATCTCACCCCACCCCCTCCCCCGCGTGCCCGAAGGCACCGTCCAGGTCGCGCGCTGGTCCGAGATCGCCGCGCTCGTCGCGCCTTGACCTTTCAAAGCTCTTCTTTTATCATACCCCGGTGAAGCCTGTCCACGTCCTCGTCGAAGCGGCCAGGGGGGTCGTGCTTTTCCCGGGCGCCCGGGACCGGAGGACGATGGAGGCCCTTCTCCATTCCCACCGGGTGGAGACCTTCGCCCTCGGGAACCGGTCGTACCAGATGGTTCTGCGGGCCGCCGAAGTCGCTCTCTCCCGCCTGCTCCACGACCTCAACCGCCGCTACTCGCGCGCCTACAAGAGCCGGCATCGCGTCACGGGGCACGTCTTCGGAGGCCGGACCTCGGTCTTCCCCCTTCGAAGCGACTTCTGGCGTTCCCGCACGGTGGCCGCGATGGCGGATCTCGAAACGCCGATGGACGTGTGGAAGGCGCGGATCTCCTGGCTTCTCAAGCAAGCCACCGCCGATCAATCCCGGCTGGGCGGCGAATCTCCCAAGACCCTCGCGGTTGCCTGGGCGCATCGACTGGGGATTCCTCCCCGCGCCATCGCGGAGGCGATGGACTACGCGAGCGGCCACTCGGTGAGTGTTCTCCTGGATTCGATCCGAAAGCGGGCGGCGAGACGGTCCGGGTTGAGAAAGTTGCTGGAGGAGACGCCTTAAGGGGAGACCGCCGGCTGCTGCTTCTGCCACTCCTTGTCGATGGGGCCGGAGTAGAACTTCTCCGGGTTCTTGAGCGCCCAGATCTGCTTGGGGATCACGCCGTTCGAGGGGTCGAGCGCCAGCGCCTGCTTGAGGAATCCCACCGCGTCGTCGATCCGCTTCCGCGTCAGGTAGTTCGTGCAGAGCTGGACCAGGAACTCGACCTTCGTGTCCTTCGTGTCCGGCTTGGGCCGCGCCGGCGGGTTCGGGTCGGGGACCTTCGAGAGCAGCTTCTCGACCCCCTCGAAGACCTTCGCGCCCGGATGCTCGTCGGTCGCCAGCAGCACCACGTCGTTCTCGTCGAGAAGGACCAGCACGCCCACGCGCTTCAGCTTCCAACGACGGACCAGGTGGCAGTTCGCGTCGATCCAGGCATCATGCGTGGACTTCGCCGCGGCGACGTACCGCATCGGGAGGTCGACCCCCTGCGCGTCGCAGGCGATCGAGACGACGGCGAGGTCGGGCTGACTCCGATGGAACTTCTCGAGCTCGCCCAGGAACTCGCGGCAGCCGCACCACGACGCCCAGACATAGACGAGCTTCTTCCTGCCGGGGAAATCGGCCAGCGTGACGGAGTTCCCGCCCATCGATCCCAGCCGGATCTCGGCGAGACGGTCGCCCGGCTTGAACGGAAGGTCCATGCGGCCGATCTTACCAGCCGCCCCCGGTGAAGTCTACCAATCGAACTCGCCCTTGGCCCCGAGCAGCTCGCGGCGCCGCTGGTCGATGATCTTTTCCTTGTTCGCCTTGCGGTTGGAGAGCTCCTTCTCGAGCGACTCGACGCGCTTCTTCAGCTGGGCGACATCGAGGACCCGGTTCTCCTCGCGCAGGTCGAACAGCTTCCCGAGGGTCTCGGCGAGCTGTTTCGCGAGCCGCTCGCGCTCGTCCGGCGCCTCCGTCCGTCGCGCCCGCTCGGCCAGCTCGAGGCTCTCCGCGTCCAGCCGGTGCATCTCCTTCACCCGCTCGTAGCCCTTCGGGTCGTGCTCCTTCATGTCGATCATCTGGCGCATGCGAGGCTCGGCCTCGGAGAGGATCTGCATCACCTCGGGCCGGCGGCCTTCGTCCTGCGCGCGCATCATGCGCTTGAACGTCCCGGCCTCGTTCTCCTTGAGCCACGCGCGGATCTCGTCGGGGTTCTCGACGGTCCGCAGGGGACCGTCGGGCATCGGGACCCCCTCCGGCCCGCGACGCGGAGGCATCGGCACGTTCCGCCCGCGGAACTCCGGGTCCATCTGCCTCGCCTTCTGGAAATCCCCCGCGGCCCCCTCGGCATTCCCGAGCCGCTGGCGCGTCTCCCCGCGCGTCCAGTAAGCCGCGGCATCCTTCGGGTTCTTCTCGATCCGGACGTTCAGCTCCTCCTCCGACTGGACCAGCCTGTCGCGTTCCTCGGCCGACAGGGGAGGATTCGGGCGGCGCCGATCGCCCCCCTCCGGGCCGCGCGGAGGCTCGGGCGGCTGCGGCGGCTGGACCGGGGTGCGCAGGCGCTGGATCTCCGCCTCCGTCCGCTTGAGCAGGACGCTCTTCTCCTCCCGGATCGTCGACTCCTTGGGAAGCGAATCGATCTGCTCGCGCAGCTCCATGGCCCTCTTTTCGAGATCCTTCGCGGCGCGCTCGCGGGCCTCGGGATCCTGCGGGCGGGGTTTATCCCGCTGGGGAGGATCCTGGAGGCACAGGGCGCAGAGCGCGATCAGCGTCATCATCAGCGGCTCCTTTCGAGGCGGTCGAGCTCCCGCCAGCAGTCGTCGACCGCGTGGTTGAAGCGGGCATCGGTCGGCCAGGGCTCGAGGTGGATGCGGTAGAACGGCGTCGCCGTCGCAGCGATCTCGGCTGGAGGCTTCGTCCCCGGGTGACCGAGCAGGAAGACGAGCGCGGCGATCATCGCACCCGCGGCGGCCGTGGCCGAGAGCCACGACCCCAAGCCGAAGCGGCGGACGTGCGGGACGCCGCCGGTGTAGCGCTCCGTGGACGCCGACCGGTAGAGCGAGCGGACGTCGTCCATCTCCTCGACATCGCGCTGGCAGCCGGCGCAGGACGCGAGGTGCCGGAGGAACTCCGGGCTCTCGGACTGCCCCGCCTTCTCTTCGATGTAGCTACTGCATTCCATGGGTCTTCAGCGCCTTTCTCAAGTGCTCCATCGCGTAGTGCATCCGGCCCAACGCCGTGTTGAGCGGACACTTCGCGATCTCCGCGATCTCCTTGAACGAGAGCCCCGCCTCCTCGCGCAGCAGGAACACCTGCCGCTGGTCGAGGGGCAGCCGCTCGACCGCCTTCAGGAGCGCGCGCCGCCGCTCGTCCGTCTCCATCGACTCGACCGGCTCGGGCGCGTCCGACGCGAACCGCTCGGGCGAGAGCTCGTCGTCCACTTCCGACACTTCCGACATCGACGCCTCCGGCCGCCGCCTCCGGGCCTCGTCGATCGCCAGGTGGCTCGCGATCGTGAACAGCCACGACTCGAAGCGGCCGGTCGGTTCGTACGTCCGGATCGACCGGAAGACGCGGACCAGGACCTCCTGGGTGAGGTCGTCCGCCCCGCGCTCGCCCACGAGGCGCCGCGAGAACCGGTAGATCCGATCGCCGTACTCCCGGACCAGCCTCTCGAAGGCCGCGGCGCTCCCCGCCTTCAGTCCCTTGATGAGGTCGTCCATGGGCACCGGGTCTGAAACGTTCACGTCCGATTCCTATTGTGTATAATCCGCCATGCTCCGGCTCCGCCCGGTCGTCCCGGTCGCCGCGGGATTCGTGGCGGGGGCCGCGATCGCGCGCGCGACGGACTCCGGGTTCATCTTCCTTGCAACGGCGCTCCTCTCCGCCAGCCTCATTATACGGTGGCGATCGCCCCTCCTGCTGGCCCTCCTGGGCCTGGGACTCGGCGGCCTTCGCCAGGAATGGGCCGGGCGTGCCCGCCCGCCCGCCGAATTCCCGGACGTGATCGAGGGCGTCGTCGACGGCCCTCCTCGCATCTTCCGATCCCTCTCCGATCCCCATGGCATCCCCGTCGAGGACGGTTCGTTCGTCGTCGGCCGCGTCCAGGTCCGCTTCTTCCGGAAGCAGGTCAGCCTGATTGGCGGCGAGCGGGTCCGCGTCCGCGGCGCGATGAGGCCGCCCCCGCGCGCGACCAACCCCGGACAGTTCGACTACGGCGAGCACCTCCGTCACGAGGGGATCGATGCCGTGATGACCCTCGGCGCGCCGCCCGAGGTGCTGGAAGGCCCGCCCGCCTGGAGCCGGGCCCGCGAGTGGATCCGCCGGCTTTACGATCGAGGGGTGCGCCCGGAGGTGGGCGCGCTCCTCGGCGCGCTCGTGCTCGGCCGCCGCGAGCAGGTCCCCGACGACTTCGTGACCAACCTCCAGAGGAGCGGCACCGCGCACCTGCTGGCGATCTCCGGCCAGAACCTCGTCATCGTGATGGTGAGCTTGTGGGTCGTCCTCGTCCTCATGGGCATCCACGGGCGGACGCAGTCCTTCATCCTGATCATCCTCCTCGGCCTCTACACGCTCCTGACCGGCCTCCAGGTCTCCGTCATCCGGTCGTTCCTCATGATGGCGTTCTACTTCGGCGCGGACCTCGCGTGGCGGAAACGGGACACGGTCTCGGCGCTCGCCGGCGCGGCACTCGCGATCGTCGCGTGGGACCCGGGCCAGATCGTCGATGTCGGCTTCCAGCTCTCCTTCCTCGCCGTCCTCGGGCTCACGTTCCTCTCCCCCATTTTCAGCTCGTTCACAGGGACGGGAAACTGGTTCTGGAACAAACTCCGGCTGAGTCTTGGCGTCTCGGTCGCGGCGTGGCTCGCCACGGCGCCCGTCGTCCTCGCCGACTTCAACCTTCTCACCCCGGGCATCGTGATCGCCAATCTCGCCATCGTCCCGCTCATGTCGCTGGAGTTCCTCATCGGGCTCGTCCACTTCGTTCTCGCGCCCCTCGGAGCGGGGGCCCTCTCGGGCTGGGCGGCGGGCCTCGTCTTCGACATCACCCTCTGGACCTCCACGCTCGTCACGTCAATCCCCTATGCGTACGTCTACGCGCCCCCCGCGGGCGCCTCGCTGATCGCGCTCTACTACGCCGGCCTCGCGGCCTGGGCCTGGTGGTGCCGCCGCACGCGCGAGCCCGGGCCTGCCCCCCGTAGCGTCAACTCGTGGATCCGCGGAGGGGGGTGGAAAGTCGCCTGCGTCGCGGTCATCGTCGCCCCCCTGGGCTTCACGCCGCTCCGCCACAAGCCGCTCGACGCGCCCTTCCTCGCCGTCCTCGACGTGGGCCGCGGCAGCTGCGCATACCTCGAATGGCCCGACGGCCGGAATCTCATGGTCGACTGCGGCAGCCTGAACGCGCGCGACCCCGGCGCGTCGATCGCCGCGCCCTATCTCTGGTCGCGCGGGGTGACGCGGCTCGACACCCTCGTCCTCACCCACACGGACGAGGACCACGTGAACGGCGCGCGCTCCGTGATCGAGCTCCTCAAGGTCCGGCACCTCATCCTCACCCGCGCCTTCACGACCCCCTTCTGGCCGCCGGATCTCGACGTGATCCGGATCGAGCGGGCCGGCGAGCCGATCCGCGTGGGCGATCTCGAGTTCCTCGGCCCGCCCGTCTGGGAGAAATTCGGCCGGCCCGTCCCGGCGAACGACACGTCGATCGTGCTCCGCGCGGCGGGCGTCCTCTTCCCCGGCGACATCCAGGATCGCGGCGTCGAAGAGCTCCTGACGCTTCCCAACCTCAACGCGAGAGTCCTCCTTATGCCCCACCACGGCAAGATGTTCAAGCAGCACCAGGAGCTCGTGCGACGCGTGGGGCCGCAGGTCATCGTCGTCAGCGCGCCCCGGGGGTACTCCTCGGAGAAGGTGCTGACCGCGCTCCCGTTCCGTCCGCGGATCACCGGCGAGGAGGGGGCGATTGATATCCCGCTAAAGTGACGCATGTCCACAAAGGCGCCGGACGCTTTTGTTCCCTCGTCGGCCTTGATAGGATGGCGCCCATGAAACGCCTGCCGCTCCTGCTCCTCGTCGCCGGCTGCTCCGGCGCCGCCTCGCCCGCGCCCAATGACCGGGTGATCATGACGGGGTTCCCCGGGAAACCGGGCGTCGTCCTGTGCGACAGCGGGGGCCGCTGGGGCGTGGGCAGCGCGGGGATCGAACACTGGATCTTCGATCCGAGGGAAAAGAAGGAGCACGATCCCTCGAACGGCGGCGCGAAGATGTCGATCTTCCGCGACTCGCTCCCCTTCCCCCAGTTCAGCTGGGGCACGGGCGACTTCGAGGTGACCCAGCTCGTCTTTCCCGTCGGCGACGGCTTCATGGCCCGCTACCACGTGATGAACCACGGGGAGGAGCCGCGCGAGGTCCGCCTGCTGGTGGGACGCCACGACAAGTCCGGCACGCTCCCGCCGCTCGTCTCCGCCGGAAAACCCTCCGAGACGTCGGCCAGCCACGTCGCGTTCGACCTCAAGATCGAGGCCGGCGCGAGCCAGTTCGTGATTCTCTCGACCCCCGGCGCCGAGGGGCGCGATCCGAACGACGCGCTCGACGAAGCGGTCGCCGCGTGGGAGAAGATCATGGTCCGCCCGATCACGATCACCGACGCGCAGGCCCAGTCCGCCTACTGCCTGGACCTGGCGGGCCGCGCCCTCGGCCACGCGGGATGCGCCGAGTCGGCCCGGAAGTTCGAGGAGCGGTTCGTGAGGAAGGATGGGGAGTCGATCCGGCTGCTCGCCGACGTACCCGATGAGTGGATGCTGGAGACGATCGAGGTCAAGGGCCTGAAGACCGACTTCGGCGCGATCTCGTTCAAGCACGCGGGGTTCTACAACAACCGGACGCTCGACCTCGAGCCCGGCTGCGCGCCGCCCGGCGGGTTCCTGATGCCCGTCGGCCCCAAGCACAAGGCGAGGATCGACGGCAAGCCCGCCGAGTCCAAGGACGGCCTCCTCCGCATCCCGGCGGGGACGAAGCGCGTGGAACTCGACCGCCCCCATTAAGTGTTCAGCCATGGCCGTACACGAAGATGACGACCCCCTCTGGAAGAAGATCGTGACCAACGAGATCCTCTGGCTCGTGATCGCGGCGATCGTCATCCTCGGCCTTGCGTTCCATCTCGCGACCCGATGACCAAGCCCCTCACCGTCGCGGAGCGCACCCACTACCGCGAGACGTCGCGCCACGCGGACGTCCTCCGCTTCATCGACGAGCTCAAGGGGACGCGCCCGCGGTTCACGGTCGAGTCGATGGGGATAAGCGGGAAGGGCCAGGAGATGCCCGTGCTCGTCTTCGGCCAGCGCAGCGATGCGAGGCCCGTCGTCCTCGTGGTCGCCAACATCCACGCGGGCGAGGTCGAGGGCAAGGAGGCTTGCCTCATGCTCGCGCGCGACCTCCCCGACGCCGTCTTCGACAAGCTCACCGTCCTCCTGGTCCCGAACTACAATCCCGACGGGAACGACCTGGTCGACCCGGCGAACCGCAAGCTCGACCTCGAGAAGCTCGAGGGGCAGATCGGCCCCGAGGGGGGCGTGGGGACGCGCTACACGGCCGACGGGATCAACCTCAACCGCGACTACATGAAGATGGAGGCCGTCGAGTCGCGCAACCTCTCGAAGCTCTACGGGAAATGGCAGCCGACGCTGACGGTCGACTGCCACACCACCGACGGCTCGATCCACGGCTTCGCGCTCACGTACGACACGGGCCACATCCCGAACGCGCCCTGCGCGTACGTCGAGTCGACGATGCTCCCCGAGGTGACCCGTCGCCTCGACAAGCGCACGGGCATCCGGACGTTCTTCTACGGGAACTTCGTCGACGAGAAGGACCTGTCGAAGGGTTGGGCCACCTACTCCCATCTTCCCCGCTACGGCTCGCACTACCGGGGCCTCACGGGCCGGATGGACATCCTCCTCGAGACCTACAGCTACATCCCCTTCCGCGACCGCGTCGTCACGACCGTCGAGATCCTCAAGGAGATCCTCGACTACGCCGTCGAGAACGGGACCGACATGATGCGCCGGGTCGCCGAGGCGCAGGCCGCCCGGCCCGACCCGGTCGGCATCGCGTACGGCCCGCCCCGGCGCACCGGCGAGTGCGACATCCTCGCATGGGACACCGAGTCGCAGATGGCCCGGCGGATCCCGGGGGCGGAGGCGCGCACGTACCGGATCCCCCACCTCCGGACCTTTGAGCCCTCGAAGACCGTTCCGCGGCCCGCCGGGTACCTCATCCCCCGCACCCATTGGGGGGTCGCCGAGCGGCTGCGCGACCACAACCTGGTCGTCGAGCGGACCGCCTTACCCGCGTCGCTGGAAGTCGAGGCGTACCGCATCACGCACATCGAGATCACGGACAGCCCCGACGTCGGAACGGCGAAGCACGTCGAGTGCTCGATCGCCGCGCGGATGGAGACCGTCCAGGCGCGGATCGAGCCCGGGGATTTCGTCGTCCGCACCGACCAGCCGCTCGGGACGCTCGCCGTCTACCTCCTGGAGCCCGAGAGCGACGACGGGCTCACGCGGTGGAACTTCTTCGACGCGGCGATCCGGGAGTGGGACCTCCACCCCGTCTCGAGGATCGTCTCCGCGGCGAACCTTCCGCCCCTCCGGCCCTACTAATCCCGCGGTCCCCCACGTATACTTCTCCAAGGGTTGGGAGATGATCCTATGAGTCGTATTCTTCTCACGCTCGCGCTGTTGTCGGGGCCGGTCCTGGCCCAGGACGAGACGCGCATCAAGGAGCTGATCCAGAAGCTCGACGACGACGCCTTCGAGACGCGCGAGCAGGCGGAGAAGGAGCTCGTCGCGATCGGCGAGCCTGCGATCCCGCTCCTCAGGAAGGCGGCCGAGGAGGCCGAGAAGCGCAAGGAGCAGGGCGAGGTCAGGGTCCGCGCGCTTTCGGCCCTGCGCGCCATCGAGTTCGCCGCAAAATCCAGGCAGGTCTACGTCGATCCGAAGCTCGTGACGCTGCGGCTCGCGGACGCGGAGCTCGCCGCGGTGCTGGTCGAGCTCGAGAAGCAGACGGGCGTCAAGATGGAGTCGGCGTCGGTCGACACGCGGGCGAAGGTGTCCATCGACACGAAGAACGCGCCCCTCTTCCGGGTGCTCGACGACCTCTGCCGCGGGCAGGAGGAGCGGACGTACGAGTACCGCGAGGAGGGCGTCCGATTCCAGAAGGAGCGCCACCCGCCCTTCCCCACGGCCTACGAGGGCCCCTTCCGGATCCGGATCGTGAAGCTCAAGCAGGAGCGGTCCACGGACTTCAAGACGAAGATCGCGCAGGTCCAGCTCTCGCTCGACGCCGACTGGCAGAAGTACCTGAGCCCGTGGAAGAAGTACGATATCGACCTCAAGAAGGCGTCCGACGACAAGGGCGGGGCGCTCGAGGTCCACAGGGGCGAGGATGCGGACGACGGGAACGGCGGGGTGATGGTGGCGGGCGGCGCGCGGATCGTCATGAAGCGCGCGATCATGATGGCCGGGATCCCCGGCGCGGGCGACCCGGCCTCGCAGCCCTGGACGCTCAAGGGCCTGTCCGCCGGGGCGACCCGCCTGACGATCCAGGGCGTGGCGCGGTTTTCGTTCCCGCTCGACAAGGGGGACGTGACGTTCGACAAGCCCACGACCGGCGAGTCGCGCGAGGCGGGCGACTACACGATCGGGCTCAAGAGCCTCGTGGCGAACCGCCTGTGGAGCCTCACGTTCTCGAGGACCAAGGGCCGGCCCGAGGCGGCGCCCGAGGACGTCGAAAGCCGGCTGGACAAGGACTCGCTGGCGGCGATCGACGATGACGGCAACGAGCACAAGGGCCAGCTGATCCCGACGCACGCGTCGGTGCAGGTGTTCGTGGGCGGCGGCGGAGCCGTGCCGGAGGGGACGCCGGTGGCAACCTTCCAGGCGATGTTCCCCACGCTCCGGAACCGGGCCCCCAAGGAGATCCGCTTCAAGTTCGTCGGCCAGGCGTTCGTGAAGTCCGTCCCCTTCACGCTGGAGAACGTCGAGCTCCCCTGAGGGCACAAACACGCCCGGCGCGTTTGTACCCTCAATCCTCGGTCGCGGGATGGGGCATCTCGTGGACCTTCTGGTGGCTGATCTCGACCGGGTACCAGATTTCGAAGTATTGGCGGATCTTCACGCGGTACCGCATCACGCCGCCGCTCGGGTAGACGTAGCCCCGAACCACGTACGTGCCCCACTCGGGCTTGAACTTCACCTCGTAGGCCGGGGGGTGGAACGGGCCGGCCTGCCAGGGGGCCGATTGGAGGTCGATCTTCAGGCGGAGGGCCTGGTCGGCCACGGCCTTCGGGTCGCCCCGCCACTTCTCCTCGCCCGACCGGAACCTCGCCAGCTGGAGCTCCAGGTCGTGGGGAGGCTCCATGGGGATGTCCTTGCCTTTGAAGACGTACTCCTCCGCGCATCCCGAGAGGAGCGCGACGGCGACGGCGAGGCTACTCTTCACTCCTGGGGCTCCCCATGCTTTCGAACATCGTCTTGAGCATGTCCTTATACGAGACGGCGCTGTCGAGGTCTTCCTTCGCGATCAGCGAGTTCTGGTGGAGGCCCTCCAGCACGAACTCCATCGCGAGCGCGGACTCGTCCTCGCCGGGCTTCAGGTGCCGCTCGGCGATCTCTCGGAGCCCCGGCACGCCGGCCAGCGCCCGGGCGTAGTCGGCCGCCGTCATCGAGTCCGTGATCTCGATCCTCTCCCCCTTCGCGAACCAGTCGAGCACCGGCTTGTAGACCGTGTCGTCGAGCGGCGCGTCCTTCGTGCCCGGCCCGGGGCGGTTCCCCTTCTGGCGCACGGGCTTGGAGGCGTAAGCGTCCGGGAAACACCGTTTGAACGCCGCCTGCACGGCCTGCCCGAGGATCCGCCGCGCGACCGCGACGACGCCTTCCCGCTCCCCCTCGTAGACGAGCTCGATCTTCCCCGCGATCGCCGGAATGGCCGCAAAGAGGTCGCAGATCCGCGGGACGACGCGCTTCTCCCCCAGCCGGATCGCGCGGCGCTCGCAGTTCGAGACGATGTTCTCCATCGCGGAAATCGACAGCCGCGCGGAAACACCGCTCCCCTGGTCGACGAACTCGCTCTTCCGCGCCTGGAAGCTGATCTCCTCGACCAGCTCGCGCACGAGCGCCGGGATGCGGACCTCGCAGACGTCGCCCCGCTTCGTCCACGCCTCCTGCTCCGTGATCGCCATCGCGTCCGCAAGCGACTGCGGGTAGTGCGTCATGATCTGCGAGTCGATCCGGTCCTTCAGCGGCGTGATGATCGTCCCGCGGTTCGTGTAGTCCTCGGGGTTCGCGGTGTAGACGATGCACACGTCGATCGCGAGGCGGACCGGGAAGCCGCGGATCTGGATGTCGCGCTCCTCCATGATGTTCAAAAGGCCGACCTGGATGCGCGTCTGAAGGTCGGGCAGCTCGTTGATCGCGAAGATCCCGCGGTGCGTACGAGGCAGGATCCCGTAGTGGATGACCTCCTCGTCGGAGAGCGAGCGCCGCTCGTTCGCCGCCTTGATGGGGTCGATGTCGCCGATCAGGTCGGCCATCGTGACGTCGGGCGTGGCGAGCTTCTCCCGGTAGCGATCCTCGCGCCGGAGCCACCCGATCGCGGTCGCGTCGTTCACCGTCCGCCGGCACTGCTTGCAGACCGGCGCGAGCGGGTGGTCGTTGATCTCGCAGCCCGGCACGACGGGGACCTGCTCGTCCAGGAGGTCGGTCAGCGCGCGCAGGATGCGCGACTTCCCCTGCCCGCGGAGCCCGAGGAGGATGAAGTCGTGCCGGGCCAGCACGGCGTTCTGGATCGCGGGGACCACGGTCTTCTCGTAGCCGACGATCCCCGGGAAGAGCGGCTTCCCGGCCTTCATCCGGCGGACGAGGTTCCGGCGCATCTCCTCCTTGACGGAGACGACCTGCGCCCCGGACGCCCTGAGCTCCCCGACGGTCTTCACTCCAGGCCCCCAAAGAACACCACAGAGTCACAGAGGCACGGAGAAGACTTTCTTTGGGTTCCCATAAAAGAGGCTCTTCTCTGTGTCTCTGTGTCTCTGTGGTTTTCTTCTCTTTTCATGCCTCGTCTCCCCGCTCGGGCTCGTCCTCCTCGGCGCCCTGCTCGCCCTCCGAGAGACGGAACGCGACGATCTTGTTCGACACGATGTAGGTGGAGAGCTCGTCGATCATGATCTCGACGTACTCCGGGGTGACCTCCTTCACGATCCCCATCCACGGCTCCGTGTTCTCCGTGGTCCAGATCTCGACCTCCCGGTCGGACAGCTCAGCCAGCTTTTTCAGCATTCCGGATCTCCCTGTCCCTCGCGGCCTGGAGCGCCGCCTGGTACTCGGTCCAGAGGGCCTGCTTGGGGCGCCCGACGTCCAGGTGGTCCCACGGGAGGACCTCCGAGCCGCCGATCTCGCGCCTCGCGTAGAAATCGGGGTCGATGCCGACCTTCTCGAACACCTTCATCCAGCGGTCGTAGCTGAAGAATTCCGTCCACTCGTCGTACCGCGAGCCCTGCTTGCGGGCCTCGACGAGCGCCGCGCCCAGCCGCCGGTCGCCGCGCGCGAAGACGCCCTCGATGTAGCTCTTCTTCGGGTCGTGCGCCTTCAGGTGCACGCGGCTCCCGCGCGCCAGCGACGCGAGCCGCCGCTCGACCTCCTGGACGTACGTCACCTCGCGCTGCCCGCAGAACTGGAACGCCGTGTGGGGCTTCGGGATGAGCGGCGAGATCGTGACGTTCACGTCCGCCCGCCGGCCCAGGATATCCTTCCCCTCGTTCGACACGCGCTTCGCCGTGTCGAGGATCGCGGCGACGTCGGCGTCCTTCTCCATGGGGAATCCGATCATGAAGTACATCTTGACGTGGTTCCAGCCCTCCTTGAACGCGGCCCGGGCGGTCGCAAGCAGGTCGACGTCCTTGATGGGCTTCCGGATGATCTCCCGGAACTCCTCCGAGCCGCCCTCGGGCGCGATCGTGAAGCCGCCCTTGCGGACGGACGTCATGAGCGCGGGCAGCTCGGCCAGCTTCTCGTCCACGCGGAGAGACGGGAGCGAGACGCTCACGCGGCGCTGTTTGAAGCGCGCGTTCAGGCGCGTCATGAGCTCGTGGATGTGCGGGTAGTCGCCGCTCGAGAGCGACGAGAGCGCGATCTCGTCGTACCCGGTCGCCGCGTAGATCGCCTCCGCCTGCTGGACCAGCTGCTCGACCGGGCGGAAACGGAGCTTGTTCTTGAAGCTGACCGCGTGGCAGAAGCGGCAGCGATGCGGGCAGCCGCGCATGATCTCGAGGTTGATCCGGTCGTGCACCACCTCGCCAAACGGCACGATCGGCTTCAGCGGGTAATAGGCCTCCCCGAGCTCGGCCACGGACGCCTTCCGGACGACCGGGCCGGTGAACGACGCGATCGTCCCGTCGGGGTGGTGCGTCCACGTGTAGTGCGACGGGACGTACGCTCCCGGCACCTTCTCGGCGATCGCCTTGAGCAGCGCGCCGCGGTCCCTCTTGAGGTCCTTCACGAGGTCGACGAGGATCGGCACCGCGTCCTCGCCGTCGCCCAGGATCATGACGTCGAAGAAATCAGCGAGCGGCTCCGGGTAGCTCGCGTTGACGCCGCCGCCGACGACGAGCGGAAACTCCGGCCCGCGGTCCTTCGCGTAGTGAGGCAGTCCCGCGAGTTCGAGCAGGTTGAGGACGTTCGTGTACCCCAGCTCGCTCTGGAGGGAGATGCCGAGGATGTCGAACTCCCGGACGGGGCGGTGGGAATCGAGGCTGAACAGCGGGATCCCGTCGGCGCGCATGCGATCCTCGAGATCGGGCCACGGGAGGAAGACGCGCTCGCACAGGGCGTCCGGCCGGGCGTTGACGATCCCGTAGATGATCTGGAGGCCCATGTGGGCCATGCCGATCTTGTAGCAGTCGTGGAAGGCGATGGCGACCTTGACCTCGGCGTCGTCCTTGTGGACGGAGTTCCACTCCCCGCCGATGTACTGGCTCGGCGACTGCACTTTCGGCAGGTGCTTCTCGAGGCGATCCCAAACGGTGCTCATGGGCGGGTCACTATATCAAAAAAGACGGGGCAGCGAAACCTGGAGCCCTAGTTGACCGACGGGCCCGGCGGCCAGGGACGCGGGGAGCGCCCCTCCACGGGGCCGAAGCCGGGGGCGTCGGAGTCCTGGAGGAGCGAGACCAGTCGGTCGCAGCGCGAGCCCACGTCGAGATCCTCGAGCAGCGACTGCTTGACCGGCGGGTCGAACCCCAGCACGGCCGAGACGAGGTCGCACAGCGCGCCCAGGGGCAGATCGTCGGGCGGCGTCACGGCCTGGCCTTTCAGGACCTTCTTGAGCACCTCCGCGTAGAACTGCAGGAGCAGCCGCCGCAGCCGCTCGTACTTCCCGCCCATTTCCGGCCGGTCCTCGAGCAGCTCGACCTTCGCCGTCCGGTACGGGTCGTTCGAGACGATCTGGACGATCCGCGCCCGCGCCACGCCGTACAGGATCAGGTTGTACCGGCCGTCCTCCTGGCGCTCTTCCTCGACGATCTTCCCGACCCCGATCACGTCGTGAACCGCCGGGTTGCCGTAGTAGTCGCCCTCCCATCCCGGCTTGAAGAGCGCCATGCCGATCAGGCGCTCGCCCCCGAGCGCCCCGGAGGTCATCGCGCGGTACCGGGGCTCGAAGATGTGGAGCGGCAGGAACGCGTGCGGGAAGAGGACGACGTTCGGGAGCGGGAAGAGCGGGACCGTCCCCGAGAAGGTCGACGCGTCGAAGCCGCCCGGGTCCACGCGTCTACTTCAGCCGACCGGACTTGGAGAAGAAATTCCAGGGGTTGTCCCAGACGAGCTTCTCGAGGTCCTTCTCCTTCGCTCCGCGCCCGCGGAGCTCGTTGACGGTGTGAAGGACCATGAGCGGGTCGCTCGGGCCCCAGTCGGCCGCCGAGTTGACCATCATCTTGTCGTAGCCGTTCTCCTCGATGATGTTCGCCATCCGTTCGGGCGACAGCTTGGAGATCGGGTAGACGGTATGGCCCGCCCAGCAGCCCGCCTTGAGGGACATCGGGGTCGTGTCCTCGACGTTGTGGTCCATGAGGACCATGTCCATGGAGTATTCCATGCCCTTGAGGACCTCGATGAGCCGCTTGATGCCCTCGTACTTGCCGAGGTGGGGCGAGTGGATGAGGATCGGGAGCTTGAACTCGCGGGCCATCTCGACCTGGCGGACGAAGAACTCCTCCTCGGTCGCGTTGATCTGGTCGAACCCGACCTCGCCGACCGCGACGACCTGGGGCCGCTCGAGAAAGCGGGGCATCTCCTCGAGGACCTCCTGGGCGAGCTCGTAGTTGTTCGACTCTTTTGGATTCATGGCGATCGTGACGTACTGCTTGATGCCGTACCGCCCGGCCCGGGCGTGCTCGTAGGTGATCAGGTGCTCGAAGTAGTCGAAGAAGCTGCCGGCGTACTTGCGCGTCTCGCCCAGCCAGAAGGCGGGCTCGACGATGTACTCCACGCCGGCGCGGGCCATCGCCTCGTAGTCGTTCGTGGTCCGCGCGTACATGTGCGCGTGCGGCTCGAAGATTCTCATGGCGGCCAGTCTACGCCCGCGGATTTTTCAGGACAAGCGAAATCACGGGCGGGGTTCCGAGGCTCGAGGCGCCCGGAACGCCCCGCCGGGCGCCGCGCGACCGGCCCCTCTCGCCATGATATGTCCCTTAATGTCACATCACCCTCCCGCGTCGGACGTTACCCCGTGTTACGAAACGAAACACGGCGGATCGGGGACCGCGAAATGCGCGCGGCGTTCGCGGTTTTCCGCCCGGCACGCCGCTTGCGGGGTGGCGTCCGTGGACGTCGGGACGTACCGGCGCAGGAAGCCGGAGGAGTCGGTGCTGTACGGGGTCGTGCGGGACCACTTGAGCGAGTTCCTGGAGCGGGCCGACGCGCGGCCGGCTGCCGACCTACGTGCGGAACGAGTTCAAACGGTACCTCGACTGCGGGATCCTGGCGAACGGCTTCGCGCGGATCCGGTGTCCCGACTGTGCGTACGACACGGTGGTCGGGTTCAGCTGCAAGGGCCGCGGGTTTTGTCCCTCGTGCATGGGGCGGCGGATGGCCGACACGGCGGCGCGCCTCGTCGACCAGGTGCTGCCGGAGGTTCCGGTGCGCCAGTGGGTGCTCTCGCTGCCCTGGCAGGTGCGTTTCCTGCTCGCGAAGGACGAGACGCTGCTGACGCAGTCGCTGCGGATCTGGATCGACGCGGTCTTCCGGCTCTTGAGGAGAAAGCACGCCTACCGGAAGGAGGGCGTCGAGCTCGTGACGGACTGGTGGCGCTACCGGAAGCGCCTTAAAGGCTGCAAGGAGGCGGAGCCCGGCGGGGTGACGGCGATCCAGCGATTCGGGTCGTCTCTCAACCTGAACGTGCACTTCCATTCGCTGATCCTGGACGGGGTCTACGTGGAGGATCCGAAGACGGGGGAGAGGCGGTTCGAGGAGCTCCCGGAGCCGGGTCCCGACGATCTCCAGCAGGTGCTGGGTTGGGTGATCCGGGGAATCCAGAGGATGCTGTCGAAGAAGGGCTACTTCGTGGAGGGAGTTGAGGAGGCGGCGGACCGCCCTCCGCAGGAGGAGCCGGCGGTGCTCGACGAGTTGCAGGCGGCGTCGATCCGAGGCTGGATCGGGCTGTCGAACGAGCCCAAGCGGGTGGCGGTGAAGGACCGGAAACCGGGACCCGGCCCGGAGCGGCCGTACGACCCGTACTGCGAGGAGCGGGAGGGCTACTCGATCCACGCGGGCGTGACGGTGAAGGCGACGGAGCGGGAGAAGCTGGAGAAGGTCTGCCGGTACCTGCTCCGGCCGCCGTTTGCGGAGGGGCGCCTCAGGGTGCTGGCGGACGGGAGGATCGAGTACGGGCTGCGGAAGGCGAGGTGGGACGGGGGGACGGCGGTGATCCTCGACCCGGTCTCCTTCCTTGAAAAGCTGGCCGCCCTCGTTCCGCCGCCGCGAGCCCATCTCGTGAGGTACCACGGGGTCCTGGCGCCGCACGCGAAGCTGCGGGGGGACGTGGTGCCCGACGACGATGACGGGAAGCGGAAGCGATGCGATGACCAATACCGGCCGGAGGAGGAGGACGACCTTCGGACGCATCGTCGACGCAAGCGGACGGACTGGGCGACGCTGCTGAAGCGGACACTGGGCCTGGACGCGCTGTCGTGCCCGAAGTGTGGCGGCCGGATGAAGCTGATCGCGATGATCACGGAGCCCGGCACGGTGCGCCGGATCCTGCGGTCGATGGGCCTGCCGTGGGAGCCGCCGGCCCGACCTCCGCCCTGGCGCCCGCCGCAAGGCGAGCTTGAATTCGATCAGTAAGAAGGCGCCGTAGCGTCCCGGGTCCTCTTTGAATTTTCACCCCGGCCGCGCCCTGCAGGGCGCGGCCGGG
>JBGPCZ010000101.1:0-22049 GCA_041482015.1 Planctomycetota bacterium
CAGTACCCGTTGGGGGGACCAACCAAAGGGAGGAACCCATGACCATGATCGCGCTGCTCCTGGCCCTGTCGGCAGGCGACTTCGACCTGCCCCGCACCCTGGCGAGCGACACGGAGTTCGCGCTCGAAGCCCCTGCGCCGCCTGCGCAGAAAGTCGACCCTGCCTGGTCCGTCGGCGGCCACTTGGGCGTCGCCTCCTCGTTCGACTCCGACGATGCGGCGTTCCTGATCGGCGGGCACGCGCGCGTGCGCCTCCTCCCCTGGCTGGGTGCCGAGGCGTCGCTCGACTTCCAGACCCCGCAGGCCTACGAGAGCGGCGACATCGACGTCACCGTCTTCGCGATCCAGGTCTCCGCGCTCTTCTACCTTCCCGTCGACTGGCCCGTGAAGCCCTATGGAGTCGCCGGCTTCGGACTCTACATCGTCGACGTCGGCTACAGCGGTGCGCTCGGGTACAAGAAGGACACGACCGACGTCGAGGTGGGTTTCCACGTCGGCGTCGGCGCGGAGTACGTGCTGACCCCGACCATCAGCCTCGACGCCGACCTCCGCTTCATCTTCCTGACGGGGAGCGCCGCGGGAAACGACTTCGACTACCTTCAGTTCACGGTGGGCGTCAGCTTCAAAATCGGATAGCAGGGCATGGCGCGCAACCCGGACGTGCTCGTCGTCGGCGGCGGGATCGTCGGCACCGCGATCGCGTACCGCCTCGCGAAGGACGGCCTCGCCGTCACGCTCCTCGAGCGGGGCGAGATCGGGCGCGAATCCTCGTGGGCCGCGGGGGGGATGCTGACGCCGGTCCACCTGGCCGAGTATCCCGGTCCGCTCGCGGAGATCTGCGCGGCCAGCCTCGCGCTCTACGAGCCCCTCTGCCGCGAGCTCGGCGGCCTCTCGTCCGTCGATCCCGAGTACCGGGTGACAGGCCTCCTCCTTTTGATCACGAACGAGCCGGGCGCGCGCGACGCGGCGATGCTCGAGGCGTGGAAGCGCGGGCGCGGCCAGCCGTGCCGCCGGCTCTCGCGTGACGAGGCGCTCGCCCTCGAGCCCCGGCTCGCGCCCACGATCCTCGGCGCGCTCCACCTGCCCGACATCGCGCAGGTGCGGAACAACCGGATGGCGGTCGCGCTCGCCGAGGCGGCCGCGAAGAAGGGGGCCGAGATCCGCACGAACTCGCCCGTCACGGGATTCCTCCGCGTGCCCGGTCGCGTCAACGGCGCGAAGACGGCGCGGGGCGACGTCTTCGCCGGGACGACCGTGCTCGCCGCGGGCGCGTGGTCGGCCGAGGTGCTCCGCCCGCTCGGGATCGAGCTTGCGGTCCGACCCATCAAGGGGCAGATGCTCCTCGCGGGCGGCCCGCCCGACTTCTGCCGTCACATGGTGCTCGACGGCGAGAGCTACCTCATCCCGCGCGCCGACGGGAAGATCCTGATCGGGAGCACGCTCGAGGAGAAGGGCTTCGACAAGCAGGTGACGATCGACGCGGTGGGGAGCCTCGCGGAGCGGGGCGCGCGCCTCATGCCGGAGATCGCGTCGCTCCCGCTCGTCGCGTCGTGGGCGGGGCTCCGTCCCGCGACGCCCGACCGCCTTCCCTACATCGGCCGCTCTCCCGTCGACGGGCTCCTCCTGGCGACGGGCCACTTCCGGAACGGAATCCTGCTCGCGCCGATCACGGCGGAGATCGTGGCCGACTTGCTCGCGGGCCAGCCGTCCCCGGTCGACCTGGCCCCCTTTGATCCGATGCGGGCCGTCAACCGTTAGTAATCCGGGGCTTCCCGGTACGCCCCCGTCGGAGCAGGGCCGACGCGGTGCCTGAGCTGCTCCTCGACGATCAGGTCCCGTACCCGCCGCGCGATCCGCTCGTGGTTCTCGCGCGTGTCGAGGGGCTCGACGTCGATCGCCGGCAGGAAATCGACCACGATCTTCGCGGGGTGGGGAAGCCCCGTCAGGCGGGGCCACGCCTTCCAGGTCCCGTAGATCACGCAGGGGACGATTTTCGCGCGCGATAGCACCGCGAGCCGGCCGACGCCGGGCTTCGCGTCGCCCATGGCCCACTGGAGCGAGCGGCGCCCCTCGGGGAAGATGCCGATCGCGCCGCCGCGCTGGAGGATCCGGAGCGCCTTCTGGACGGTCGGCTCGTTGTTGCCTCCGCGGTAGACGGGCAGGATCCCCCACTGCCTCGTGAGCCAGCCGATCACGGGAAGCTTCGTGATTTCCGCGAGCGCGAAGAAGCGGACGAGCCGGCCGGTCGCGAGCGAGAGGACGACGGGGTCGAAGAAGCTCGGGTGGTTGGCCGCGACGATCACCGGGCCGTCCTTGGGGATGTTCCCGGTCCCGTGGAACTGGAGGCCGTGGAAGATCCGCATCCAGAGGTAGAGCATCGAGCGGACGACGCGGACCATCACTCCTTCTCCGCGGGGGGCGCCCCGCCCAGGAGCGCGCGGAGCTGCCCGAGGAGGAGCGACGGCTGGAGCGCCACTTGGAGGATCCCGAGCGCGGCGAGGCCGAGGCCCACGGTGAAGAAGATCGCGGTGGGCTTGAAGTGGAGCCGGACCGTGAGAAGTTCGAACAGGATCGCCGCGACCAGCATGAAACTGAAGGCGAAGAAGTTCTGCACGCCCAGGTATTCGCCCCGCAGTTCCGCGGGGCTCCGTGCCTGGAAGATCGTCGTCTGGGGTACGAGGTAGAATCCGCCGAACACGCCGAGCACGGAAAGCATGAGCCCGGAGGGCAGGAAGGAGTGTCCCAGGAGACCGACGGCAATGGAGGAGGCGCTCATGCCCAGGACGCCGGGCAGGACCAGGCCCATCGACCGGTCCGCACGCTTGATCGTGCTGGCGAGCGCCGCCCCCGCGCCGATCCCCACCGAGACGAACGCCATGAGGAGGCTCGCCTTGTCCTCGGTGATCTTCAGGTCGATCTTTCCGAAGAGGGGCATGTTGGAGCGGAAGAGTCCCGAGACCATCCAGAAGGCGGAGAGGGTGAAGATGGTGGTCAGGAGCACCCGATCCGAGCGCATTTTTCGGAGGGTGCCCCAGATCCCGCCCAGGGGATTGACCCTGAGGGGTCGGGCGAGATCGCCCGGCTTACCGCTCGGGATCCGGGTGACCAGGAGCGATCCCACGACAGCGAGGGCCAAACAGATCCCGATCGTCGCGTGAATTCCAAGGTGGTGGAGCGATGAGCCGGCGATTGCCTCGCCCGAGACGATCGCCACCATGGTGAGCATCTGGAGGACGCCGTTAGCGCGGACCAGCCGGTCGGGCCCGACGATTTCGGGGAGGATGCCGTACTTCGGGGGGCTGAAGAACGCGGATCGCGTCTCCATGAGGAAGATGCCCAGGATGAGGCCGTAGTACCGGAGCGGCACGGGGAGGAAGGTCGAAATGAAGGAGACGCTCATCGGAATCACTTCGATCCACTTGGTCCAGATGAGAACGGTGCGCTTGGGGTGCCGATCCGCCAGGGTTCCCGCCAGGGGGGAGAAGAGGATGAAGGGAAAGACGAACGCGGCGCCCGCGATGGCCTGCCAACGGCCCATCTCCTCCGGGGTCTTGCTCGCCGTGTAGGTCAGGTAGAGTGCGATCGTGAAGAAGTGGACGTTGTCGTTGAACGCGGAGAAGAACTGCGTGTAGAGGTAGGCCCCGAAGCGTCCGGGCGAGGCCGGCTTGGCCGTCACGTCGGCGGCGGTCGAAGTCACGGCGTCCATGAGAGCAACCACCTTGCCAGATGGGGAAACCCCTCGCAAGCAATATCGGGGCGCGGGGGTGCGCAGAGGGGTGCCCAGGGTGCGCACGCGCGGTGTAAACTGAGGGCGTGGCCTCTCCCATCGTTATCACCGACCGGGCGGCGATCCGTGTGCCGCCGCGCGACCTCTGGACGTTTCTCTCCGACACGGAGCGCATGAACCGCGCGGTCGACCTGCCCGCCGTCGAGTTCCTCCCGATTCCCGACCGGTCGAAGAAAGGACACTACCGGGCGGAGACGCGCTGGCTCGGGATGAAGCTCTCCTACGAGGAGCTCCCCTTTGAGTGGGTCGAGGGTCGCTACTACCGCGTGGAACGGCGGTACGGGTCGGGGCCGATGGAGCGGATCATCGGGGGACTCCGGTTCCTGCCGTCGGCCGATGGTACGGAGCTCGAGGTCTTCGCGGACATCCTCCCGCGGACCTGGGTGGGGGCCATGGTCGCGGGCCGGGTGGGGAGGAACGCCGTGCAGGGGATCCTCGACCTGGCCCGCGCGCTGGAGCGCCATGCGGCCGACCCCGCGCGTGAGCCCGCGCCCGCGCTTCCGCCCCCCGGGACGGTCCACGCGGACGTGCTCGACTCGCGGCTCGCGCAGGTGAAGGCGGGCGGTCCGGTCGCGAAGCTCCGCGGCCATCTCCTCGAGGCGGGCGACCTCGAGGTCGTGCGGATGCGCCCCTTTGAGCTCGCCGACCGGTGGGGCCAGGACCGGATGAAGGTCCTGCTCCTCTTCCTCTACGCGGCGCGTTCGGGGGTGCTCGACCTCGCGTGGGACGTGCTCTGCCCGAACTGCCGCATGCCCTCGAGGCGGATCCAGACGCTCGCCCAGATGAAATCGGAGGCGCACTGCGACACGTGCGACGTGAAGTACGGGGCCGACTTCGCGCGGTCGGTCGAGGTGCGGTTCACCGTGAACCCCGCGGTGCGCGAGGCGCGGCGCGAGACCTTCTGCATCGGCGGTCCCGCGAACATGCCCGACATCGTGGCCCAGCTGCGCCTCGAGCCGGGCGAGGTGCGAAAGGAGCCCTTTGCGCTCCCGGGCCCGCTCCGCGTGCGTTGCTACCAGGCGCCGGGGATCGTCCCGCTCGAGGGGACGAAGGTCCGCATCGAGGCGGACGGGGTGCGCGTCGCGCCGGGCGAGCCGGGCGTCCTCGAGGTGACGAACACCCTCGGAGTCGAGGCGCTCGTCGTCGTGGAGCGGGAGACGTGGCAGGGGACGGCGGCGACGGCGGCGCTCGTCACGTCGCTCCAGGATTTCCGGGACCTGTTCCCCTCGGAAGCGGTGGCGCCGGGGGAGGAGATCGGGATCTCGTCGCTCGCGGTGCTCTTCACGGACCTCAAGGGGTCGACGGACCTCTACCAGAAGCTGGGGGACCCGAAGGCGTTCGCGTTCGTGCAGAACCATTTCCGGTACCTGGTGGAGACGGTGACGAGGCACCGCGGCGGCGTGGTCAAGACGATGGGGGACGCGGTGATGGCGACGTTCGCGAGCGGGCGGGACGCGCTCGAGGCGGCGGTGGAGATGCAGAAGGGGTGGGAGGCGTTCCGGCGCGGGCACGGGGATCATGCGGGGGTGTCGCTCAAGGTCGGGCTGCACCAGGGCACGGCGATTGCGATCAACAATTCGGGGAAGCTGGATTTTTTCGGGACCACCGTCAACATGGCGGCGCGGGTGCAGGCCAAGAGCGTCGGGGACGACGTGGTCTTCACGCAGGCGATCGAGGACGACCCGCAGGTTCGGGCGTACCTCGCTTCGGAGGGGGGGCGGCGGGAGACGATGACGGTGCCGCTCAAGGGGCTGGGGGGCGAACACACGCTGATCCGGTCGCGGCCGGTTCAAAGGTGAATCCGCGGCGTGACGCAGCGCGTAAGATAGGGGGCCCGAAAGGCCGCTCGCGGCCTTGCGATAGCCCCTCCAGTAGAGTAAACTTTTTCCACCCCGAATGAAGTCTGCAGAGACCGCCGTCCCGAGCGCCCTTCGCCGGCCGCCGATCCCGGCGACCGAGCTGGCGTTTCCCGCCCGATCCGCGCTTCCCACGCTTCGCGCGCTCCGTGAGCGGCACTTCCGCGAGGGGCGGCACGACCTCGCGCTCCAGGTGGCGCTCGAGGTGGCGCGCCGCGACCCGGGCCGCGAGACCTTCTTCAAGGTCGGATTCCTCTACCGCGAGGTGGGCCGCTTCCGCGAGGCGCTGAAGTCGCTGCGCGACGCGCTGCGGTTCGAGTCGGGACCGAAGTTCCTCGTGCCGGACATCCACCTGCACACCGCGTTCACGTGGTTCCTCATGCGCAATCTGAAGCGCATGGGCGAATCGCTGCGCCGGGCCTACGCCCTGCGCCTGAAGCCGCGGACGGCCTACAATTTCCACATGACCCACGGGGCCCACCTGCTGACGCGCAAGGACTTTTCCGGCGCGGCCCGGGAATATGCCCGGGCGGAAGCCTCCGCCACTACGGCCGCGAGTCGCGGCTCGGCGGCAACCAATCGGGGGATCGCGCTCCACCGTGCGGGGTTGCTCTCCGAGGCGCGCCGGCCGCTCGATGCCGCGGTCAGGACGCTGAAGCGCGCGCGGCAGGCCGCGCTCCTCGCGGTCGCGCGGAGCGTGAGGGCGTCGGTCTGTTTCGATGAAGGTCACCTGCGGCGGGCCTTGGGGATCTACCTCCGGGTGGCCCACGCGTTCCACCGCATGGGCAAGGTCGACCGGGAGGCCGAGGTCCTCGTCAATGCCGGCTACATCGCCGGCGAGATGGGGCTGTGGTCAAAGAGCCGGGTGATCCTCGATCGCGCGATCGGCCTGGCCTCCACGACGGGGCAGTACCACGTGCTGGCGCCGGCCTACGCGTGCCGCGCGAGTGCCTGCGCGTACCATGAGGACTTCGAAGAGGCGGCCTCGAACCTGGCCCAGTCCCAGCGGCTCGGCAAGGGGCGTCGCGACTGGGTCGCGCTGCTCCACCTGTGCCGCGCGCAGGCGCGCGTGAACGGGCTCCTGGGGCGGTGGCAGGACGTGTTCCGGGCGGCCCGTCACGGCGAGCGGGTGGCCTCCAAGGTCGGGGACCTGGCCCGCGTCGCGGAGTTCCGGAAGCTCAGGGCCGCCGCGGAGGAGAGGGTGGGGCGGAGGAAGGCCGCGGTGATGGCCCGCTCCTCGGCGACGCGAGTGGAAGCCCTTTTGAACGGGCCTTCGCGGGAGACGCTGAGGAGGGAGAAGATCACACCGCGCCTGGCCGCATCGATGCTTCCGATCCTCCTCGTGGGCGGGGAGACCGGCGGCTTGATCGGGCTCGCCCGCGAAATCCACGCGCTGAGTCCCCGGGCGAAAGGTCCCTGCGAAGTCGTGGCCTGCGAGCACCTGGTCTTCCCGGCGAGCGATCTCCAGGGGCATGTCGAAGGCGCCTGGTCCGGCGCGCTCCGGGCGTCGCTGGGACAGGTGGCCCGGGCGCAGGGTGGGACGATCGTCTTCGACCGTGTCGACCAGCTCTCGCGCGAGGGTCAGCTGGTGCTCCTCCGGATCGTGGATGGGAAGATCCGGCCCGTCGGGGCTGCGGGAGAGAGCGCGGTGGACGTCCGGGTCATTGCCACCTGCCGGAACGCGGACGGACTTCTGCCCGATCTCCGCCATCGGCTGGAAGGTGCAATCATCCGCCTGCCCGCGCTGGACGATCGGAAGGAAGAGATCGTGAAGGCGTTGACCGACCACCTGGCGGGCCGCCGCCGGATGACCCCGGATGCCATTGCTGAACTGGCGGGGCAGTCGTGGGCCGGCGACCTGCCCCAGCTCCGGGCGACGGTGGACCGCCTGGTCGCCCTTTCGGATTCGCGGATTGGCCGCACGCTCGTCCGGGCGGTGCTCATGCCGTCCGAAACGCGTCGAGTTGCGCGTCGTGTCGACACGGTGCGCGCTTCGCGCCAATTGATCCTCTCGGCCCGCTAGTAGCGGCCCAATCTCGGCATTCCGGCCTCACATCACGCGTTTCCCCTTCTTGAAACAGGGTCCTTCCTCCGCGCCCGCGATTTGCCCGTGAAGGGCGTTGAAACTCCATCCCACGGGCCTTGATCACATCCGCTCAAGTTCGGGGCCGAAATTGCAGATGTTTCCCTCCAGCGGTCGGGGCCGGTCAATGTCTGCCCGCGCCTTGGCGACCGGAGACTGGAAGGAGACCTTTCCATGCGACGCATTGCGATCGGGTTGGTGGCGGGAGTGGCGGTATGGGTGGGGAGCGCGGTGGCGGCGGAGGCGCAGACGATTCAGATCCAGCCGATAGGCCCCACGGCTCTCAAGGCGACAGACGTGAACGCGTTCTACGTCGCCAAGATCACGCCGAATTCGACAAACACCTACTACGTGCAGGTCGAAGTGTTCGTGAACGGGGTCTCCAGGCTGATCACCGCCCAGGACCACTTCAGCACGGTAGGCACCAAAACTTATAGAAAGACCATCGACATCAGTAGCTTGGGATTGCAACCCAATGACATCGTTGTTTTCCGGTGTGAATGCGGCTGGAGCAGCACCAGTCTGCCCTACACGGCGGACTCACCTTCCATCACGGTAGGTAGTTAGATCCTGTTGAATACGGCGCTCAAGAGGGTCTCGGACGAGGAACTCCGGAAGATCCCGGGTGGATCAGAGGCCGTTCCGGGGCCCAGAAGCCGGGTTTCGAGGCGAAAGGGGCCTATCGGCAGAGGTGCGGCGACACGGGATCTGCTGAGGATTGCCGCCGCAGGCTCGACTTTAGGTTGGACTCAGCCGCGCGCCAGGATCAGAAGGTTGTGAGAGAACACGGCTTGACCGATGGAGGCGGCGAAGTGTTCCCATCCCTTGTTGAAGCACCGAAACAGCCCCAGGACGCGCTTGAGGAACGAGATGGTGCCCTCGACACCCGCGCGGAAGCGTTGGGCATGTCGGAAGGCGGGATCGTGTTCCCGTTCCGTTTCTTCTTCGGTCCGCATCCCCTTCTTGCCGATGGCGACGAGCTTCACCTTCTTGCGCAGGTCCTCAAGCGCGTCGACGCTTTCGTAGTAGCCCTTGTCCGCAGCGACCTCCTTGGGAAACACCCCGAAGAGTTTGCGATGGCTTTCCATCGCAGGGTCCAGGAGTTGATGCTCCACGGGTTTCTTCTCGAACGCTTCGTAGTCGGTGATGAACTTCTGGGAGACCTGCTGGATCTGGATCATGTGACCGAACTCGATGGGTTTGCCGGCCTTCCCGCGCTTGAGAAGCTCCGTGTGCGACTCGAAGATGCTGAACAGCTTCTCATCGTTCGGAACCGATTCGCCCAGGAAGACCCGACGCTTGGCCTGATCGACGATCTTCATCCCCAGCACCCGGTAATGCTCCAGGTCCTCCACGAGCGCCTGGGCGACGGCGTCATCCAAGAGCGAGTAGCGATTCTTCTTCCGGCCGGCCTGGAGTCCCAGCTGGACCTGTCGGGCCCAAACGAAAAGGGCCTCCAGACGGCCAATCAGGTCCTTATAGAGGACTTCCAGTTCGGAGGAAGCATTCTCTTTGCCCCCCTTGCGGCCGATTTGCTGGGCCAGACGCTTGGCGCGACGGGGATGAAGACGCTGATCACCGACGGCGTCGGGATCGAGCTCTCGGGCACGGTCGATCAGGCGTGCGAGGACTCGGTACGTGTCCCAAAGGAGCGAGGAGTCCGTGGGCCAGTGGATATTCGTCTCCACCGCCGTGGTGTCGAGCCTGACTTTCTCGCCGCTGATGAGAGCGTTCTCGACCGCGTGTCGACCCAAGAGGCGGTTCACCCTCTTCCAGGTGGCCGGCGGGATCGAGTTCTTCAGCTTGTCGAGCGTGGTGAAATCCATCATGGGGCCGTTATAGATGCGGGTAAACCGGCGCAGGAAATTGCTGTCGTCGATCCGGATGATGATCTCCCGCAGCGACGCTCCCTCGATGACCTGGCACAGGAGGATCCGCAGCACGTGGTCGGACGTGTAGGTGTAGGTTCCTCCGTCCTGGGTCTTGACCTTGGCATACTTGAGCGGCTTCTTGAGATCCTGATGGACGGCGTCCAGGATCGCAGGGGTGTCGTCGAGAATGGTGGAGATGGATTCGTACTTCGCGTAGTATCGGTTGGTAAGCTTCAGGGTCGACGGCTGGAAGTCAAACTGGGTCTGGGCGTTGATCTTTTCGCGCATGATGGCCCTCCCTCCGCTGTTCTTGTGCTCTCACACTTAAGAACCGTTGGGGCGGAGGGCCTCATTCACAAATCGCGTCCAAATGGTCAAATAGATGCGTTTTTCGGGCACTTAGCCCGGTCAAGCAACAGGAACTAGTTAGGCTCTTTTCCGGGAGACGGAGAATCCGCCATGAGATTTCTTATCGGGGCCGGGGGAACTCTAGCCTTGGTGATCGCGTCCTTCGCGGTCCGATCCTCCAAGGTCGAGAGTGTGCCGGCAATGCGTCGGGCAGATCCTTCCGTTGTCACCGAAACTTTGAAGTCGTCGGACCTGATTTCCGGCACTTCAACATTGGTTTCCGATACCGGCGACCGCTCTTTCCGTCTGCCCAAGGGGTTGGAAGCCCAGGTCCCGGGGTCGGTTCGGAACACGGGGAGCGTGGAATCGGAGGAACAGAGACTTGATCGTGAGGCGATGCTTCAACAGTTCGAGATCGGACTCGATCTGACGGGACCTCAACGTGCGTCCGTGGGGAAGATCCTGTGGGAGCGCGACGCGGAGATTGCCGCTTACCACTCTGAGATTCGAGCCTCGGGGGTGTTTTGGGTTTGGGGGCATGAAAAGAAATCGCGGGAGATCCTCGCGGTCTCCCAGGCTCGCGTCACCTCGATCCTGAGCCCGGAACAGGCCCAGCGGCTTTCCAGGCTTTACGAGGACGGAAGGCTGTCGGAAGGAGTTTCGTTCGAGATCACCCCTGAAATGGTCGTTCTGCGATAACTCTTCTCGAACTACCCGATCGCACGGGGGCGAAGGTTTGGCAACAGGCCTTCGCCCCTGTCCATTTCATCGGTTACATGCCGAATTGAAAGAGATCGAGGAAAAAGGGAACCAAGGGGGACGTTCCCCCGGCGAACACGACCATCGCCGAGCCGCTGGAGTTGAAGAAGGCGCCGTGTCCCATCCGGGCCGAAGGCGCTGACGAACCCAGGGTGAGGGGATTCCACGCGTTCGTTCCCATGTCCAGTTGCCACAAATCATTGCAAGCTGCTGTCGTGTAGCCTCCGAAAACCAGCATCCGCGTTCCATTCAGGACTGCCGAATGGCCATAACGGGCCGCGGGTCCACCCCCGGCCAAGTTCAGACTCCAGGATGGAGAGGCCAGGTTGAATGAAAGAACATCTCCGAGAGGGATCGAGGCGGGCTGGACGTCTCCATTGCCTCCAAACACGATCATCTGGGAACTCGACGGGTCATACACGGCCGAATGTCCCGCGCGAGCAAGGGTGCTCGGTGGCGGGGTGACCGGCGAGAGGTTGGTCCAGTCCGAGACGCCTCCTGGTGCCGGAAGCGTCAGCTCCCACACTTCACCGAAATTGATGAGAATCGGGGTTGCCAGCGAAAAGTCAAACCCGGAACCTCCGAAGACAATCATTTTGGGTATTGGAACCGTGGGATAGAAAATCGCGGTGTGTCCCTGGCTGGGAAATGGAGTGGCCGGCCCGCCGTTGATGGTCGGGATGGACCATGTTGGAATTCCTGGGCCGCCGAAATCCAAACTCCAGACCTCATCCGTTTCGCTTCCGGGTGAACCATCGTATCCGCCGAAGGTGATTATCCGGTTATTGGCGGGGTCGAGAATGGCGCTGTGGGCCATTCTGGGGGATGGCCAGAGCCCGGCCGTTGGGACCAAAGTCCAGGCGTTCGTGGAGAGATCCAGGATCCAGAGTTCGTCGGTTACGCCCGAAACCGTGAGCCCGCCAAAGACATAGGCTTTCTGGCTGATGGGCTCGAACACCATGCTGTGTCCCATCCGAGCGCCGGGAACACCTGCAATCGCATCGGGAGTCGGAGAGACCGGCGAGACCACCACCGTCGAGATGCAGACCGGCGGCGCAGTGAAGGGGCCGTCCTTGGTCCCGTTGACGGCCCGCATCTGGTAGCAGTACTCCGTCGACGCCGTCAGCCCCGTGTCGCTGTACGAGCCCTGGCCCGCCGGGAGAACGACCAGCAGTGTGAAGGGGCCGCCGTTCACGCTCCGCTCGATCTCCAACGTCACGGCGTCGACCGCGATGTTCGTCCAGGAGAGATCGATCTGCGTGGTGGAAACCACCACTGCCGCGAGGCCGACGGGCGCGGCCAAGTCCAGCTTCGCGGCGTGCTTTATCTTGCACGCGGGGGCGAGAAAGGCCGACACGAGGACGTAGAGGCCGATGCCCTTGAGAACCCTTTTCACTTCTCCCAGCCCAGAACCCATCAGCGGTAATTCTACCCCCTCCCCGTCCGCGGGCAAGCGGTGCCCATAAAGTATCCCATAGACAGGGCACCGATTCATGACGCCCGCTTCGTGTCGAGTTGGGGGTCCCGTCTCCCGGGCGCGCCCTTCGCTCCAAAGGGCCTCCAGGACCGCGTAAAACGCGTCCAAATGCGGAACGACGATCCGGAAAGCGGCGGTTTGGCGGGTTGAAAACAGGGTCCCCCAGGCTGCCCCTGGATCCAGTCCCGCCCGGCTTCCCGGCCCTCCAGGACCGCCTCCGCGCCGTCGAAAAAAGCACGGTCCCACGGTTGCTTCTCCTTCCAACGCGACCGGGGGCCAAGGGGGACCGAAGCCCCGCGAGAATCGGTCGCAGGAAAGGGTTCAATGCGACGGGTAGCGGTGGTTGCGGCTCTCACTCTGTCGGCAGGGCTCGGCCTGGCCGTCCGGGCGGACGCGCAGTGCCTGGTCACTCCCGTGGGACCCATGGCGGTCTCCCTTCCCGCTCTCATCCCCCCGGTCGCGCCTCCTTTCGAGGTTCCGCTCAACGTATCGACAACCCCGGTCGCACGCAGGGTGGAGGGCCCACATCAACCGGCCCTCCACCTGCGTGATTATAAACGAGGAGTTCCCGATGCCGAGTGATCGCGAGAAGGTGACCGACCGGGTGACCGCGGTGCTGGGGTTCTCGGAGCTGCTTCTCGAGGGTGCCTACGGACCCCTGGAGCCCGAGCAGCGCCGGGTGCTGGAGGACGTCGTCGAAGCCGCGCGGGACCTCAAGGAGCTGATCCGCGCCGACAAGGGGGCGTTCTCGTTCGACTAAGGGGAGATATCGAGATTAGAGGAGATCAGGAGATAAGAGACGGGCCCCTCGCTTCATCCCCGTTCATCTCCCTATCTCCTACTCGATGAACTCCGGGTCCACCCTGACGGGGATGATCCCCGTCTCGTGGCCCAGCTTGAAGAGTTCCGCGACCGCGTCCTCGCCCCGCTTCCCCAGCTCCAGCGTGTAGGAGTTCACGTACATCCCCACGAACTTGTCCGCGCGCACCCGGTCCATCCCGCGGGCGAACTCGAGGGCGTAGTCGAGAGCCTCCTTCCGGTGATCGAGCGCCCACTGCACCGTGTCGCGCAGCACGTCGCAGCAGGCCAGCGCGGTCTTCCGGTCGAGCGAGCGGCGGATGGCGTTGCCGCCCAGCGGGAGCGGGAGCCCCGTCTCGAGACGCCACCATTCGCCGAGGTCCTGCACCCGGTGGAGTTTCTGGTCGCGGTACGTGAGCTGCCCCTCGTGGATGAGGAGCCCCGCGTCGATGTCCCCTCGTGCGACGGCGTCCTGGATCTTGTCGAAGGGCATCACCTTCCACCGCGCCCCCGGCGCCAGGAGGCGGAAGACGAGGAACGCGGTGGTCAGCTCGCCGGGCACCGCGACCGTGACCTCGTCGAGTTCCTGGCGCGTCAGGGTTCGCTTCGAGACGATGATCGGCCCGTAGCCGTCGCCCACGGACGCGCCGGCCGTCATGAGGATGTACTTCGAGCGGATCTTGTAGTAGGCGTGGAAGGAGACGGCCGTGATGTCGTAGACCCCGTCGATCGCCTTGCGGTTGAGCGTCTCGATGTCGTCGAGGACGTGCTTGAACTCGAGGCCCCGCGTGTCGACCTTGCCCTTGGCCAGGGCGTAGAACATGAACGCGTCATCGGAGTCGGGGCTGTGGGCGAGGGTGATGGTGCGGCCCATGCGGGGCATTGTAGCAAAACCGCCGCGCGCTTGGGTTACTCGTCCGTCTTCTTCGCGGGGATCTTCACGGGGATCTCGAGCTCCTCGCCGTCGCGCAGGACGGCGAGCTTGAGGGTGTCGCCGGGCTTGCGGGACTGGACGGTGTTCCGGAACTCGTCCCAGTTCTTCACGCGCCGGCCGTCCAGCTTCTTGATCACGTCGCCCGCCTTCAGCCCCGCCTTCTCCGCCGCGCCGCCCTTCTCGATCTTCTCGACCTCGACGCCCAGGTCGTCGTAATCCTGCGACGGCGAGAATCCGAGGTCGACGGGGGACGCGGCCAGCTCCTTGGGTTTGACGCGGGTCGGGTCGCCCAAAAGGACCGGCAGGACCACCTCCGCGACGCCCCGGCGGACCTTGACCTTCAGCGTCTCGCCCTGCGGCCAGTTGCTCACCACGCCGTGGAAGCGGTTCAGGTTGTGGATCCGGTAGCCCTCGATCTCGAAGATGATGTCACCGTTGGCGAACCCGGCCTTCGCGCCCGGCGTCTCCTGCGTGATCCCCGCCACGAAGACGCCGTCGCCGTACTCGCCCGTCTTCTCGTAGCGCGAGTCGCCGCACTCTCCGACACGGATCCCGTCGATGTACCCCTCCTTGACCTCGCCGCCCTCCTTGAACTTCTTCAGGTACCGCTGGATCTGCTTCGAGGGGATCGCGTAGCCGATCCCCGTGTTGACGCGGTTCATGAAGCGCTTGATGTCGATCCGCCCGTTGATGCCGACGACCTTCCCGTCGAGCGTGATGAGCGGCCCGCCGGAGTTGCCGGGGTTGATCTGCGCGTCCGTCTGGATCGCGTCGAAGTAGCCGGGGTTGTCCATGTAACGGTGGAGCGCGGAGACGATCCCGAAGGTGATCGTCGGCTCCCAGCTGCCGTTTCCCAGGAGGAACGGGTTCCCCATCGCGATCACGTGCTGGCCCACGCGGAGCCCGTCCGAGTCGCCCAGGTCGAGGAAGGGCAGGTCCTTCGCGTTCTTGATCCGGCAGAGCGCGATGTCGCCATGCGGGTCGAAGCCCACGACGTCGGCGGTGAAGCGCTGACCGCCCGTCATCCGCACCGCCTGGCCGCTCCGGTCGCCCGAGACGTGGAAGTTGGTGAGCACCCAGCCGTCGGCCGAGATGCAGACGCCCGAGCCGTTCCCGAAGAAGACGTAGGCCGGCCGCACCTTCTCGCAGCAGGCGCGGACCTTCTCCTGGAGCTCGAGGACTTTTTTGAGCTCGTCGTCCTGCGACAGGACGAGCAGCAGCGCCAGTGCGATGTTCATGGCTGGTCGGGGGCCCCCGCGAGCTTGAGCTTGAATTCCTTGTCGTCGTATTTCTTTCCGGCCTTGCGCTTCCCTTGGATCACGACCTCGTCGCCCACCTTCTTCTCGGCGAGGACGTCCTTCAGCGATTCGAAGTCCGTGAGCTTCTTCCCGTCGAGCTCCGTCAGCACGTCGTCCTTCTTGATCCCGGCCTTGTCGGCGGGCGAGTCCTTGACGACCTCGGCGACCTGCACTCCCTCGACCTCGGCGTTCCCCTCGCCGGGACGGATGCCGAGGAAGGGCTTCTTCTCGGCGACGATGTGTTCCTTGTTCTTGAGGCGGGGGAGGACCTTGTCGATCTCGGGGGTCTTGCAGGCGAACCCGACGCCGCCCGACTGGCCCCACGGGGTCTTCGGCTTGATGTTGCACGCGATGCCGACCAGCTCGCCCGCCAGCGTGACCAGGGCGCCCCCCGCGTTCCCATAGTTCATCTCGGCGTCGGTCTGCACCGCCGTCTTCTCCATCCGGTTCATCGCGCTGAGGATCCCGAGGTTGATCGTCGGGTTCTCCTTGTCGGGCGAGCGGCCCACGAGGGCGACGAACAGGCCCTGGGCGAGCTTCGCGAAGTCCGCCCTCGGGAGGACGGGGAGGCCGGTCGCGTCGATCTTGAGGAGCGCGATGTCGCGTTGCTCGTCGAAGCCCAGGAGCTCGGCGACGAACTCCTTCCCGTCCCACCGCGTGACCTTGATGCCGTTCTTCTTGAGGCCGCCCGAGATGTTGAAGTAGCTCGTGAGGATGAAGCCGTCGGCCTCGTAGATCACGCCCGACGTGGGGCCCTTGGGGCGGTTGTAGTAGTCCTCGTGGGCCGCTACCGGCCCGCGCGCGCCGCGGCCGTCGGGGTCGGTCTCCCGCTCGACCTCGATCGCGACGACCGATTTCGAGACCTCGGATCGCAGCTTCTGGAGGCGCCGCGCGAGCGCCGCCGACGCGTCGTCGTCCGGCACGCCGAGGAGGCCCAGGGCGAGGAGGAGCGCGGTCACTTTTTCTTCTCCAGGATCACCTTGAACGGCTGGCTCTCGCCTTCCACCTTGAACCAGACGATCGACCCGGCCTCGAGCCCCTTGAGGCGCCCGGCGACATCGGCGGCGGTCTTCACCTTGGCGTTGGCGACCTCGAGGATGACGTCGCCCGGGCTGAAGCCCCCCTGGGACGCGGGCCCGCCCTTGTCGACCTCGGCGACGACCACCTTCCCGTTGGACTCCTTGAACTTCATCCCGACGGAGCCCTCGCCCCCCTCGGCCGCCGTCTCCTCGGGGCCGGGAGCCTTCGCCTTCTGGAGCCGCTCGATCACGGGCTTGAGCTCGTCGATGGGGATGGCATTCCCGAGGAAGCGGCTGGGGGAGTAGTTGAGGGTCACCAGGCCGACCATCCGGCCGGCGGCGTCGAGGAAGGGCGCGCCCTCCATGCCCACGTTGACGGCGGCGGTCGTCTCCAGGACCTGGCCCACGTACCAGGACGTGGCGCGCTCCTCCGTGAGCCGGTAATAGCCGCTCACGATGCCCACGTTGAGCGAGGGCTCGTCGTTGTCGATGATCGAGTTGGCGGCATTGCCGAGCGTGTAGGAAATCTCGCCCACCTTGACCTGGCCGGACGAGCCGAGCTCGATGGGCTTGAGGTCGCCCCGCGGGCGGATGCGGAGGAGGACGAGCTCGTCCTTCTTCGACGTGCCCGCGATCTCCGCCTCGTAGAGCTTCGGCCCGTGGACCCAGACTCGGATCTTCGTGGCGCCCTCGGGGCAGACGGAGTAGCTGGTGAGGATGAGCCCGTCCTTGGTGAGGATCGCGCCGGAGCCGGACCGCTCGCCGCCAATGGCCATCGCCCGGATCGCGACCACGGAGTCGACGGTCTTCCGGTACAGCTTCTCGTGGGCGTCATCGGGCACCTGCGCCCCGGCGGCGGCGCAGGCGGCGAGGAGGATCGAGAGCGTGACGAGGGGGGCCGGCGCTTTCATCCCGCACATGATAACACTATTATATACGGACGAGCCGGCCCGAAGGAAAGTGCGGGATGCACCGAACCCGGGCGGGAGGTCGGCTGTCGGAAACACGGTTTTGAACGGTTGGAGGAATCATGAATAAGATCGTTGCCGCGACCCTCGCGTGTCTCTTTGCCGTGGCCGCCTCCGCGCAGGACGGGAAGGTCGAGCTCCGCTACAAGTTCCAGAAGGGCGAGAAGTTCCCGATGAAGGTCGGTTACTCGATGGGCGTGAAGCTCGACAAGGTTCCCGAGGCGTTCCAAGGGGTGCTGAGCGACGAGCCGATGAACCTGAAGTTCGAGGGGACGCTCGAGGTCGAGGTGAAGTCGGTCGGCGAGGACGGCAAGGCGGTGCTCGAGGGGACCTGGAAGACGATGAAGGCGAAGGGCGTCGTGATGGTGAACGACATCGACTTCACCTACGACGCGGACAAGAAGACGGACGCGAAACCCAAGAAGAAGGAGGAGGGGGACGACCCCGGCCTCCAGGGCTTCCTCGACCTGGAGGACCAGTTCCGCAAGACGGCCCACCAGCCGCTCAAGCTCACGGTGAACTCGCTCGGCCAGGTCACGGCGGAGGGCGGGGCGGCCAAGGGGATGGGCGAGATGAACGCCATGCTCTTCTCGCTCAACGGGCTCATGGGGCCGTTGCCCAAGACGGCGGTGGGCCAGGGCGACTCGTGGAAGGACGAGACGAAGCTGGAGATGCCCGGCCTGGCCGGCGCGGTCGACCTGAGGGTGAAGAGCGACAACACGTGGGCGTCGACGGAGACCGTGGAGGGGCAGCCCTGCGCGGTCATCAAGTCGAAGCTGTCGGTGGGCGGCGAGGGGAAGGCGGAGGAGGGGGGGGACAACGCCTTCAAGATCAAGATGAAGACGCAGGGCGAGGGCGAGGGGAAGACTTGCTTCTGCGCGAAGGGCGGCTATCCCGCGAAGGTGACGAGCAGCCTCAAGGTGAAGCTGAGCGCCACCTTCCCCAACCCCGGCGGCGGGGAGGACATGGACATCAAGGCGACGCTCAAGATCGAGCAGGCGATCGAGATCAAGAAGTAGCGCCGTAGCCGCCAGTCAGAAACGCACCGTCCGTTTTTGCTCCGCTGGAAGAAACGGACGGTGCGTTTTTACTTCGTTGACAAAAACAGACGGTCCGTTTTTGCCGATGAAGTGAGACGGTACGTTTTTCCACGTGGCAAACGCGGACGGTCTGTTTCTTCGGGGGATATGCTTGCCGCCCCCGGGGGCGTGTGATATAAACGCCGAACCATGCGCTGGACCCGGACCTTCATCCCCACCTTGCGCGAGGCGCCCTCGGACGCGGAGAGCCCCAGCCACAAGCTGATGGTGCGGGCCGGGCTCATCCGCCAGCTCGCGGCGGGCAGCTACAGCTACCTTCCCCTGGGCTACCGCGCTCTCCGCAAGGCCGAGGCGATCGTCCGCGAGGAGATGGACCGCGCCGGGGCGATCGAGCTCTTCATGCCGTCCCTTCATCCCCCCGAGCTCTGGCAGGAGACGGGCCGCTTCTCCGCCTTCGGCGACACCCTGATGAAGGTGACGGACCGGAAGGGCGCGGTCAACGTGCTCGGCCCCACGCACGAGGAGGTCATCACCCACCTCGTCCGGAACGAGGTCAAGTCCTACCGAGGCTTCCCGCCCTCGATCACCCTCTACCAGATCCAGGGAAAGTTCCGCGACGAGGCCCGCCCCCGCCACGGCATCATCCGCACGCGCGAGTTCATCATGAAGGACGCCTACTCGTTCGACGCGGACGAGAAGGGCATGAACAAGTCCTACCAGGCGATGTACGACGCCTACACCCGGATCTATTCCCGCGCCGAGCTCAAGTTCATGCCCGTCGAGGCCGACACCGGCCTCATGGGCGGCGACGTCTCGCACGAGTTCATGGCCGTCTCCCCGTTCGGCGAGGACTCGGTCGTGACCTGCGGCTCGTGTCCCTATGCGGCGAACAAGGAGAAGGCGGAGTGCCCCGCGACCGCGGGCAGCGGTTTCAGCGGACACGAGACCCAGGAGCTCATCCCGCTCCAGGAGGTCTCCACCCCCGGCACCCACACGATCGAGCAGGTCTCGTCGTTCCTCAAGGTTCCGCCGCGCCAGCTCGTCAAGACGATCATCTACCGGACGAACGCGGGCTTCCTCGCCGCGCTCGTCCGCGGCGATCACGAGGTGAACGAGTCCAAGCTCCGCCGCGCCGCGCAGGCCGACTCGCTTGCGATGGCGACGCCCGAGGAGATCCAGAAGGAGACCGGCGGGCCGATCGGCTTCTCCGGCCCGGTCGGGCTCAAGCTCCGCACGTTCTGCGACTACTCGGTGGCCGCGCTCCACAACTTCGTGACCGGGGCCAACAAGCACGACGCGCACCTCGTCAACGTGAACCTGAACCGCGACTTCCAGCCCGCCGTCATGGCCGACCTCCGGGTGGCGGTCGAGGGCGACCCCTGCCCCCGCTGCGGCGGCAAGCTCGGGTTCACCCACGGGATCGAGGTGGGCCACGTCTTCAAGCTGGGGACGCGGTACTCGAAGAGGATGAACTGCGTCTTCCAGGACGAGAAGGGCCAGCTCAACCCGCTGGTCATGGGCTGCTACGGGATCGGCGTGAACCGCATCCTCGCCGCCGCCGTGGAGAACCATCACGACGATGCCGGGATCCTGTGGCCCAAGGAGATCGCCCCCTACCAGGTGGAGATCATCACGATCGACCACAAGAAGATGCAGATCGTCGAGACGGGCCACGACCTCTACAACCGGCTCACGAAGGCCGGCCTCGAGGTCCTGTGGGACGACCGCGACGCCCCGCCGGGCGTCAAGTTCACCGACGCGGACTTGATCGGCCTCCCCGTCCGCGTTACGATCGGGAAGCGGACGATCGAGGCCGGGACGGTCGACGTGCGGGCCCGCAATAAGAAAGACCAGAAGGGCGTCTCGTTAGAACAGGTCGTGGACGCGGTGAAGAATGAACTGGCGGAGTACCACCTTCTATAGAATCCCGGTCCTCGCGCTCGCGGCGTTCGTGTCCGGCTGCGGGGGCACGTCGGGCGCGACGCGGACCGAGGAGCTCCCCTCCGAGGGGCCGCTCAAGATCTCCTACTTCCGCACGAACCCCGAGCCCAAGACGAAGCGGCCGGAACCCACGTTCAAGGCGCTCATGTCCAACTCGTGGAAGGACATGTACGGCGAAAGTCCCCGCGATCCCCTGGTGAGGGCCGCCCCCAACAAGGTGTTCAAAGGATTCGACGCCGACATCGTCCTGGCCCGGTACATCCGCGACCTGAAGAGCCGCGGCCTCGATCAACTCAAGTCTCACAATTCCGACGACGCCAATCCGACCCTCGTCTTCCAGCAGGCGACCGGCCCGATCGACCGGGACCACCCCCGCATCATCACCGTGGGGACCGACAAGTCCTCGAGGAGCTACTCGTTCCACGAGCAGGGATCGGAGGAGCTGTACAAGGTCTTCATCAAGTGCGAGATGCTCGTCTCCGCGATCATGGACGGGCACGTGATGCAGGTGAAAATCGACAAGGTCAACTCCGAGAAATAACCGCTCCTTGGCGTCCGGCCCCCGATCTCATAGAATCTCCCCCATGCTCGTCGATTCCCACGCCCACCTGGACGACCGTGCCTTCGAGCAGGACCTCGAAGCGGTTCTCGCCCGCGCCCGGGAGAACGGCATCGGGCGGATCGTCACGATCGGGACCGACCTGGCTTCGTCGCGCCGCGCCCAGGCGATCGCCGAGCGGCACGACGACGTCTGGTTCTCGCCCGGCATCCATCCCCACGAGTCCGACAACCCCGGCCCCGTGGACGAACTCCGCCCGCTCGCGGCCCACCCGCGCGCGGTCGCGGTCGGCGAGACCGGCCTCGACTACGTGAAGAACCTCGCCTCGGTCCCGAACCAGCGCTCGCTTTTCGTCCGCCACCTCGAGATCGCGATCGAGGCGGACAAGCCCGTCTCGATCCACTGCCGCGAGGCGCACGGCGACCTCTTCCCGATCCTCCGCGCCCACGCCCCGCTCCGCGGCGTGATCCACTGCTTCTCGGGCGACCTGCCGGACGTGGAGAACTACCTCTCGCTCAACTTCTTTCTCTCGATCGCCGGGCCCGTGACCTTCCCGAAGGCGGAGCGGCTGCGCGACGTCGTCCGCCAGATCCCGCTCGACCGCCTCCTCGTCGAGACGGACTGCCCGCTCCTGGCGCCCCAGAAGCACCGCGGCCAGAGGAACGAGCCCGCCTACGTGCGCTACACGGCGGCCGAGGTCGCGAACTGCCACGGCGTGACGATCGGGGAGGTGGAGGAGGCGACCACCCGGAACGCGAAGAGGCTTTTCGGATTCCCATGATCTCCGTCGTGACGGGCGGCGCGGGCTTCATCGGCTCGCACCTGGTCGAGGCCCTGCGGCGCGAGGGGCGCCTTGTTCGCATCGTCGACAACCTGTCGACCGGGCGGCGCGCGCTCGTGGCGGCGGAGACCGAGTTTCTCCAGGGGGACGTGAACGACGTCGCGGAGGCGGCCGTCCGCGGCGCCGACGTCGTCTACCATCTCGCGGCGCTGCCGTCGGTCCCGCGTTCCGTGGAGAACCCCCTCGAGAGCCACCGCGCGACCGCGGAGGGGACGCTCGCGATCCTCGGCGCCGCGGAACGGGCCGGCGTCCGCCGGGTCGTCTACGCGAGCTCGTCGTCGGTCTACGGCGACACGCCCACGCTGCCCAAGAGGGAGGACATGCCGCCCCGGCCGCTGTCGCCGTACGCCGCGGCGAAGCTCTCGGGCGAGCTCCACGCGCGTCGGTGGGGGACGCAGACGCGGCTCGAGACCGTCTCGCTCCGGTTTTTCAACGTCTACGGCCCGCGGCAGGACCCGGACTCGCCCTACG
>JBGPCZ010000102.1:0-22041 GCA_041482015.1 Planctomycetota bacterium
GACGGGCGGGAGATCGCGTACGCGACGTGGAACGACGCCGGGGGCGGCCATCTTTGGAAGGTCGCCGGCAAGGGAGGCAAGCCGGTGCGGCTGACGACGCGTCCGGGCGAATTCCTCAACCCCGTTTGGAGTCCCGACGGCCGCTCGATCGTGGCGGTCAAAGGGGCCGGCGCGATGCTCCGCGGTCTCACGATGTCGGACAATGGATGGCTCGACCTGGTGCGGGTCCCTTCGGGCGGCGGCGGGGAGTCGCTGGTGTACCGGATGGGGCCGCAGTTGGGCGACTCCCAGTTCACGCGCCCGTTCTTCGGCTCCGACGGGCGCCTCTACTTCACCGAGCAGCGGAGGCAGCCCGCGGTCGGCGCGGTCCCGGCGGCGCGGAACGTCCTGGCCTCGGTGACGCCGGAGGGCCGCGACCGTCGCGACCACGCGTCGTTTGCCGGATCGGAGGACGTCAAGCTCTCGCTCGATGGGCGCTTCATCGCCTTCCACGCGGCGCACAACATCTTCGTCGCCCCGTACACGGGCGCGTTCACGCACTACGATCACACGGCGGGCGGCGTCATCCGCCAGGCCAGCCGGTCCGTCGGGCGCTACCCCGAATGGGGCCCGGACGGAAAACTCCGGTTCCTGAGCGCCGGTCAGTATGTCGAGTACGACGTCGCGAGCGGGACGACGCAAGCGATGGAGCTCAGGCTTGAAGAGTCGTCGGACTTCGCCCGCGGGACGATCGCCCTCGTCGGCGCCCGGATCATCACCTCCGACGAGCCCGCCGTGATCGAAGAGGGCACGATCGTGGTGAAGAACGGGATCATCACGGGCGTGGGGAAGTGCGACACGCAGGGGATCGAGCGCGTCATCGACCTCAAAGGGAAGACCGTGATGCCCGGCCTCGTCGACGGCCACGCCCACAACCAGGCGAGCGCCCCCGACCTGATCCGCCCGCACAACCCGCAGTCGGCGAAGTTCCTGGCGTGGGGCGTCACCACCGCGCACGACCCGGCCGCGCGGGCGAACCTGACCTTCCAGGTCGCCGAGTTGACGAGGGCCGGCCGGATCCTCGGCCCCCGGTTGCTCTCCGCCGGCCAGCCGCTGTTCAGCTGGGGCGAGGGCCGCCACGAGATCCGAACGTACGACGATGCCGTGCAGAACGTGCACCGCCTCGCCTCGGAGGGCGCCAGCACGATCAAGCAGTACTTCCAGATCAACCGGTACCAACGCCAGTGGATCGCCGAGGCGGCGCGCAAGGAGGGGAACCTGCTCCTCACCGGCGAGGGCATGGATCTCTACTACGATCTCAGCACGATCATGGACGGCCAGACCGCCAACGAGCATCCGGTGACCCAGGTGCCGTACTACCGAGACCTGATCGAGTTCTATGCGCGCAGCGGCACGCCATTTTCGCCGACCCTCGTCACGCCGGGGGGCGGGCACATGCTGCTCGAATATTTCATGGCCCGGACCGACCTGCCCAGCGAGCCGCGGGAGCTTAATTTCTCGCACTGGCGTATCGCGTTCCGCCAGAAGTCGGCCGTCCAGCTGCCGCTCGAGGCGTACCAGGCGTCGCTGGTGATCGCCGGAGTGAAGGCCTTCCACGAGCGCGGCGTGCTCGTCGCCCTCGGCGGCCACGGGGAGGTGCCGGGCGCGAGTTCCCATTTCGACCTATGGCTGCACGCGCTGGGCCAGTCGCCGCTCGAGGTGCTTCGGATCGGAACGATCGAGACGGCGCGCTACCTGGGGGTGGACCAGGACGTCGGATCGATCAAGGTCGGCAAGCTGGCCGACCTGATCGTCCTGAACGCGAACCCGCTCGAGGAGATCCGGAACACGGCCAAGATCGCGTACGTGATGAAAGGCGGCCGGCTTTACGAGTCCGCGACGCTCGACCAGGTGTGGCCGGAGAAACGGCCCTTCGGCGCGCGCCCGTGGCGGGACGACGCGGTCCTGGAGGCGGCGGGCGTCCGGAGCGACGACCACCACGACCCGAAGTAAGCCGGACTTATTTTCTGAGTTCCTGGATCCAGTAGGCCCGCGACTCTTCCAGCGTGACGATCCGCAGGCCCTCCTCTTCGGAGATGACGGCGAGCCAGGATTGCTTCCAGTCGCTATCCTTTGGCGTGGTGTAGATCGTCGACAGGAACGTGCCGGCCGTCCATTCGGCGTTCAACCAGCGCTTGAGAATCCGTCCAGCCTGTCCCTTGGCTCCCTCCGAGAGTCGGGTACGGACGCCCATGGATTCGAGGTTGCTGACGAGTTGCTCGGGTGTTTGCGGGGCCTCCTTGAAGACCAAGCCGCTCCATGCGCGGCGCGCCTTCGGATGGAGGCAGACATCGAGGGCGTGCGCTGCAGAGGCGCCCTCGATTCCGCTTGCGGAAATCCGTTCGATAAGTTCAGGCGCCAGTTCGGGTGCGCCCGTATCATTCAGGGCGCCGGACATGGCATAGACGGTGAGATAGTCCCCGAAGCGGATCGCGTTTCGATAGACGGGAATCCACGCCTTGCGATCGAAAGAGTGCAGCGCCCGGAGGGCCGCGTTGCGCACCTCGTCCACCTCGGTGATTGCCATCAAGCTCAGATCCGGAAGGTGTTCCTCCAATCGGGCCAGCCCGATCGCGGTGGCCGCTCCTCGACGGACTGCCGGCATGACACTTCGCATCGCCCAGGGAACGAACCGACGCGCCACGTCGGCGCTCTTTTGAGCAAGGGCCTCCAGCGTTTCGCAGAGCAAGGGCCCGGGCAGATCCTTGAGACGCCCCTCGAGCGCCAGGATCTCCTCCTTGGTGCCGACCGCGAGGATGGACCGAATGCGCGCCTCGTCGGCGGGCGTGCCCTTGGGCACGTCTCGCGCCAGCGCCGCCTCCAGCGCCGGCCGGTCGCGCAGAAGTCGGATCGCTTCGAGATCGCGGGCAAGGATGCCGAGGTCCTCTTCCTCGCGCACGGCCCGGCGGAGCGCCGGACGGTGCGATTCGTCCGGGTAGTACGCCATCAGTTCCGCGACCGCCGAGCGGACGGAGGGATCCTTTGACCCCAGGAGCGGTCCAAGCTGACGCTCGTGGCCATGGATCTCACCGCATCTCGCCGCCCCGATGATCGAGAGAACGACCGCGGGATCGGAACTGGCGAGCCGTTTCTCGATCAGCGCCCCGACCCCTTCGACCTGGGGGAGCGAGCCATCCCGGTATCCATATTGAGGCGGCGGAAGTCGGTCGTCCGAAATCAGCTCCCGGAGGAGCATCCGGGGGAACTCGGGCTCGCTTGAGTAGACGAGCGACATCATGACGTCGTTGAGGAACCCCTCATCCCGTTTCTTGAGGAACTCCTCCGCCAAGTCGCGAAGAACCGCCTTCATCGGGCCGGGTTCCTGCCACGGAAGGGCCTTGAAGAGGGCGCGGCGGAGGGCTGGCATTGCCGTGAGGTCACGGATGATCGGGAGGATCGTTGCCAGATCCTCAACCGCGAGCCGGGATGTCAGCGCCTGGGCCGCAGCGATCCTCTTTCCCTCCCCGGCTTGTGCATCGAGCACGCGGCCCATGCAGGTCTCCACGACGAGTCTCCGATCGAGGTGCTTGAGCGCGCCACTGGCCACGAAGCCCAAGTGGTCGTTGGCACTGCTCCCCGTGCTGGAGTAAGACTCCGAACGCGGCGGGCACAGGTCCAGGAGAGTGTCGATCCGGCCGGGCGGGATGCATCGTGCAAACGGCTTGTCGAGGCCCTGGAAATCCCACCAAAAAAAAGTGTCATTGCGGTTGGCGGATGCGATCTTTCGCAGACCGGAGAGGATCCGGTCGAAGTGTTCGGGCTTTTCGCTCCGGATCAGGATCCTGATCGCTACAAGGGCCATCATCCTGGTCTCGACCTGTGACTTCAGGCATTCATCAACAATCTTGGTTGCTGCGGGCTCGGCAGCCGCGGGGTCGAGGGCTGCAGCCACTTCCAGGATCTGCCAGCCCGCCATTTCTTTCTCGGGGAGCAGGCGGAGAAGCTCGGGGACCGCCTCGCAGGCCTCCATCCGTTCCAGGGCGCGCGCCGCCTCCCCGGCGCTGGGGCCATCGAAATGCCGAACCAGCTCGAGGCACGTTGCTGCATCCGGCGGATGTCCCGCCGCTTCGAGGAAGCGGATCGCCTTCTCGACGCAGTGCTTTCTGCCGAGCATTTCCTGCACGTGGGGGAAGGCCTCCCATCGATTGAGCTCGGTCAGCAGCTCCAGCCCGGCGGTCCTCACAAGAGTCTTTTCGGAGGATAGGAGGGGGAGGATCTCCTCGGTTCTCGCCCGCCCCGTGCGCACCACCCGGTTCCGGGCATCGTGGACAAAACGTTCAAGATCCTTCTGGCGGACCCGCTCGTAGTCATGCGCGTCCCATCGGCGGAGGAAATCGAGGGCCATCGCGCCGGCGCGGCCGTCCGGATCGTGGAGGAGACGGACGGCCGCCTCGAGTCGCAACGTGGGGTCCGGATCGTCGAGCGCCACGGTCATCACGGCTGGGGGGAGCCCCAGAACCTTCCCCAGCGCTTCGAAGAGCGCGGTTCGGCGGACCGCGGGGTCTTCGTTCAGGAGATCGTCCCGAAGGCTCGGGACTTGCGCGAGCGCCACGGGCGGCAATACCGCGGCATATTCGAGCCAACGGAGCAGGCGCTTCGCGCGGAGCGCCCGTTCGTTTGAGCCTCCGGCCACGCGGAGAAGCAGAGGGCGTGCCTGGGCGCCGGCCTCGGTAAGCCGCCTCTCGGCCTCCTCGCGGACCTCGATGGCGTCGGCATCGAGGCGCTCGATCCAGCGATCGAGGTCCGGGGACCCTTGGAGGAGGAGCAGCAGCAGCAGGTACATGGCTTATTACCTACGACGGTGTAGAGTGCGGTTCTGCCTGCTATTCTCCGACGCGTGGGCAATCTTTCCGCCCACACTCGAGAAACGCCGGGATCCGGAGGAGAATCGGGCCCCGTCCCGGCTCCCCATTGAATTCTCCCGCCATCGTTTCGCTCGCCGTCCCCTCACCCTATTTCGAGGGCGCCCCATGAGGCTGCGAGGAATGGATCGCCTGATGAAGCGGCTTCGGACTGAGGTAGCGGCCGATCGCATGGCCCGCGCCGCGGTGTTCCGACACGATGGCGGATAGCTCCTCGACGGTCGGGACGAGCGGCGCCAGCGCGCGCGCCAGGAGCGGATGCACCACCGTCCGGACGTGTCGGTTCGTCGCCGTGTAGAAGAGATGGGCGGCCCGGGTCAGGAGCACAAGGCCGACGATCATCAGCGGGACGCCCAGCCATCCCGAATGCGGTGAATCGTCATATTTTGGATTGGGAATTCCCCAGGTGATGCCCGCGCCCATCGCCATCAGCAACATCGAGCTTCCCAGGAAGACGATGCTCTTCATGTTGGAGGAGAGCGTCACGAGGCGATTGGCCGACAGGGCTCTGGCGGCTGACTCCGCCCAGGGTTCGAGCAGCTCGAAGGGCTCGCGCAGCAGGGCGTGCCTCTCCCCGGCGGTCAGCGTCCCCGCGGCGCGCCGCTGCTCGACCTCGATGCGTTTCGCGTGAATTCGGGCCGCCTCGGCCCAGGGTCCCGGGTGGAGATCGTCCGGGGTCTCCGCCGGGACGGGAAGCGGCTCGGACGCGACCGCGAGCTCGCTGCCGCAAACATCGCATAGGATCGAATGGCCCGCGGATTTCGCGGAGCCCATGGCGACATCGTAGACGTGGGCGACCGTGGAGATTTGCTGGAGATGGAAAGGTCGGATCTCGCGGCAGATCCGGCAGAAGTCGGCGACGAACCCCAGGTCCTTCCTCTGGACCTTCGTTCCCCACCAGATTACGAACATGCGACCTCCGGGAAGGCGGCGCCCGCGGGGGACTTCATCGGTTCAATGATATCGCGCGCTCAGGGCGGCTCCACGCGAAAGCGGGAAAAGCAGGCGGAGCCGCCGAGACCGCAATCCAGCTCGCGCAGCCAGCGGGCGACGAGATGATTGCAGTTCACCAGGAAGCAGTAGTCGACCTCGTGGTGCACGAATTCCAAATGCATGAGCGGGTTGTCGACACGAGTCTCGATGTACCTCAGGAAAGACTCGTCGAGTCTTTTCAAAAGGAGGTCAACCTTCGGTCGCGCGACCCGGAGTTCGTGCATCTCGTGGCAGGGAAGGACGCCCCCGGCCGCCGACCGCGTCGGCGGGACCGCGAGCCGACGCCGCCCCAGGGCGCCCGGGTTCGGACAACAGAGCGTGGGACAAGTGTGGTACCACTCGTCGCGATTGAGTGCGAACCAGTCCCAGTCCCCGTAGGCGTACTCGACGGAGCCGCCGTCGGGCGACGGGAGGAGCAGGCTGGAATGGTAGCCGTAGTCGATCACGAGCACGGGGACGGGATCCTCGGGATCGGCCGGCGGGCGGATGACGGTGACGCAGCCGGCGATCGAGAGAAGCGTCAGCCCCACTGCGACCGCCCGGAGTCCTTTTGAATTCACGGGGATAGAGCGTCGTGAATTGACGGGATGTTCAGCAAAAGCTCGGAGTCCAATGGTCGATGGCCCGAAAACTAGTGACGCCCCTTCGTGCCCTGGTCGCGGCGCACGTGTTGCTCGCGGTCTTCGCGGTTGCGCTTTTCGTGCCCCTCGCCAGATGCACCAGTTGCATCTACTACCAGGAGTTGACCCACCCGGTGCATTGCTGGCCTCATTGCATTCGGTGCAATGGAACGTGGCGAATCACCCTTGTGGAACGATGCCTCGAGTTGAAGAAGGTGGGACCCATCGTATCGGACTAACGGCCCTTCCACAGGAGAGGGAGCTCGGGATCGTCGGAGATGAGGCCGCGGCGAAAGCGAGCGTCCGTGACCACCTTGAACGCCCATTTCTCGCAGACCGCGGGGTCCAGCCTCGAGCCCTTTCCCGATTGCTCCCGGATCCCGAAGATCGTCCTCTGGTCGTTGCGAAAGTGAAAGGCATGGTAGTTCATGCCCTCCTCCACGGTCGATTCGAAGTAAAGGGCAAAGAACCATGGATGCTTTCGGAAGGCGGCGGGAAGGTTAGCGGGCACGATCTCCTGCCACCACCCCCAGGCGCTGAAGGGCGTCTCGGGGAGAGAGGGTGGGGTCGAAGGCGCGGGATGGGCCCGCGTCAGGCCCCCGTCACGACCCGGTCGGCGCCGGGAACCCTTGCCTCGACTCCATGAGGATGGATGCGCCATGGATGTTGACGAAACACACCGTCTGTTTCGTCACCCGGGTTCGTTAGTCCAGCACCTTCGTCAGATCCAGCGACGGGCGGATCCGCACCGCGAGGCCGAAGCAGCGCTCGCAGGGAAGGGCCACGTTCGCGAGCGGCCAGCCCTTGCCGCCGCAGGCGTCGCACGGCGTCGCCTGGTAGACGTCCTCGAACTTCGGCCGCTCGGGCGACTTGCCGTCGCGCGCGCCCTTGCCGCCGCACTTCGCGCAGTTCTCGAGGCCCGACTCGCCGCACGCCTTGCACGGGCCCTTGATCAGCGCGTTGCCCTTGCACTCCCCGCACAGGATCGTCGGGATCCCCGCCACCATCGGCGGTACGCGCCCCTTGCCGCTGCACGTGGCGCACTTCGTTTCGACCTGCCGCCGGCCGTGGCAGGCAGCGCAGATCTTGCACTCGCGGCAGCCGCGAAAGTTGTCGCGCCAGCCCTTGCCGGCGCAGACGATGCACTCGACGGCGCCCGACGCCTTGCACGCGGGGCACGCGACGTTCTTCAGCGTGCAGAGGCCGTGGCAGTTGACGCACTGGATGAGGACGTTCGCCTTGTCCCCCTTCTGGGACCAGCCCAGCCCCTTGCAGACGGGGCAGTTGATGTCGGTCCGCTTCTTGCCCTGGCAGACGTCGCAATCAACCTTGCCCGCCTTGCAGGCGCCGCAGACCGTCGAGGCCTTGACGCCGTCGGCGAGCATCTTCAGGTGGTCGACCGTCTGCTTCGACGCGCCGGGTCCGGCGACTGTCGGGATCGACTTGTAGAGCGCCTCGTACCCGGTGTTGGCCGAGAACGTCTTCTGGACCTCGAGGAGCGCCACGATGTAGCGCGGGCCGAATTGCGCCGAGGACTTCGCGGAGCTCTCCACCTGGGCCGGGATGTACGCGGGCTTGGCGAAGCCTTTCGCGATGGCGTAGAGCGTCGCGTGCTCCTTCCGCGCCCAGCGGTCGGCGTCCTTCGTGAAGCCGAGCTTCGCGGCGGGCGTCGCGCCCTTGTCGCCGACCGCGTTCAAATGGGCGTGCGCGAAGAGGCGGAAGACCTCGACCGCCTCGCTCTTGGCGTGCTTCTCGGCGAGCGCGGCGACGGCGTTCAGCGCCTCCAGCTGCTTGTCGTCGGCGGGGGCCGTCGACCAGTACTTCGCGAGGAAGGCATCCAGGTCGGCCGCGGCGGGGTCGCCCGCGAGCTTCCACTGCTTGTCGCTCTTTTCGAGGAACAGGGCCGCCACGAAGTGCGATCCGCTCTCCTTGCCGGCCGCGCGGAAGGATTCCATCGCGGCCTTTCGCGTCGAGTCGTTCGCACGCTTCGCGGGGTCGACCAGGGTCTTGAAGGGGTCGTCCTGCGGGACGACGAGGAGGAGCAGGAGGGCGAACCGCATGGAGGATTCCTTTCGAGATTACAGACCCATGGAGTATACGGCCGGGGGCGGGCTTGTGGTGGAGGTTTGCGCGGGAGTTTTCGTCAGACCAGCTCGCGGATCGGCCGGACGTCGGGATCCACCAGGTAGTGCGGTCGGCCGCCGAGGTCGCTCACCTGCGCGGTCGCGACGTCGATGCCGAGAGCGTGGTAGAGCGTCGCGAAGACCTCCTGGAAGTGGACGGGGCGGTCGGCCGGTTCGCCGCCGTCGCGCACGGTCGAGCCGATCACCTGCCCGGTGCGCAGGCCGCCGCCCGCGAGGAGCGCGCAGGAGACGCGCGGCCAGTGGTCGCGGCCGGCGTCCTTGTTGATCATGGGCGAACGGCCGAACTCGCCCCACGCGATCACGGTGACGTCCTTGTCGAGCCCGCGCTCGTGGAGGTCGCCGACGAGCGCGCTCATCGCCTGGTCGAAGTCGGGCAGGTTCTTCTTCGCGTTCTCGAAGTTGCCGCCGTGAAAGTCCCAGAAGCTGTAGCTGAAGGTCACGCAGCGGACGCCAGCCTCGACGAGACGCCGCGCGAGGAGGAACTGCTGGTTCAGGCGGGGTGCGCCGTCGCCCTGGTGGGTTGCGGTCCCCGTGCCGTACCGCTGGCGGACGTCCGGATCCTCCTGCGAGAGGTCGAGCGCCTTCGCGAGCCGGCTCGAGGTCAGCATGCCGAAGGCCTGCGCGGTGTACGCGTCGAGGCCGTCCATCATGCGCTGAGAATCGGCGTCGCGGCGGAACCGGTCGAGGCTGGCGAGCAGCGCCTTGCGGTCCTCGAGCCGCTCGAGCGAGATGCCGTTCAGGGTCAGGTCGCTCTTGCCCTCGTCCTCGGGCTTGAACGGCGCGAAGGCGGGCCCGAGGAAGCCGGGCGTCCCGTTGTTGTACGGGCGGTGCTGCATGCGGGGCGAGAGGGCCATGAAGGGCGGGATCGTCAGCTCCGTGCCGCCCCGCAGCTTCGACACGACCGCGCCCAGTTCGGGCCATCCGCCGGGGGGAAGGTTCTCGTTGAGCCGGCCGGTCAGGCACTGGAACGACTCGTGCCGGTCCTTGGCGCCGACGATCGAGCGGATGGGGACGAGCTTGTCCATCATGCCTGCCAGCCGGGGCATGAGTTCGCAGATCTGGATGCCGTCGACATTGGTCCTGATGGGCCGGAACTTGCCGCGGACCTCGGCCGGCGCGTCCATCTTGAGGTCGTACATGTCCTGGTGGGGTGGCCCGCCGGGCATGTAGACCATGATGACGGCCTTGTGCCCGAGCCCGCCGCTCCGGGCGGGGCGGGGGGAGGCCTGCTGGGCGGCGAGGATGCGGGGGAGCGTGAGTCCGCCCAGGCCGAGCGCGCCGATCCGGAGGAAGGAGCGCCGGGAGAGTCCGTCGCAAAAGCGCGCGCCGGGATCGGAGCTATCGAGTCTCAGCATCCATAAACAATACGCCAACTGTTAAGTGACAGATCCGATTCGTCACTTAACAGTTGAGGTCACTTCGCCTTGAGGTCGTAGCAGAGGAGGGCGTCCTGCTCGCGCAGGTAGAGTTTGCCGCCGGAGATCGCGGGATGGGCCCAGCATTTCGAGCCGTTCTTCTCCGCCGGAGTGAAGCGGCCCTTCTCCTTGTAGGCGGCGGGGTTCGCCTCGACGAGCGACACCCCGCCCGTCTCGCCGCGGCAGACCAGGTGGCCGTCCGCGTAGGCGATCGACCCCTTGCCCACGCTCCGGTCGGCCCACGCCTCCTTGCCCGTCGCCAGCTCCACGCACCGGATCGTGCCCTGGTCGCTCAGCCCGTACACGTGCTCGCCCACCAGCACCATCCCGCCGTGGTGGATCTGGAACGGCTTGGCCGTGTAGACCTCCTGGAACCTGACCTGCCCGCCGGCGAGGTCGACCTTGAACGCCTTTCCCCCGACGCCGTAGCCCGCCGAGACGAAGACGATCCCGTTGCTGAAGACCGGCGTGGGGACGACCGCCCGGTCGCCGGGGAAGTCGCCCTCCCAGAGGATCGCCCCGCTCGCCGCGAGCAGGCCCGCCACGCTCTTCTCGGTCATCACGAGGTACTGCTTCACCTTCCCGATCTCCGCGATGGAGAGCGAGCTGTAGTCCGTGGATCCTTTGAGCTTCTTGCTCTTCCAGGCCACCTGGCCGTTCTGCTTGCCGAGCGCGACGACGGTGCCGCCGGGCGAGACCACGACGAGGTTTCCGTCCAGGAGCGGCGATTCGACGAACCCGAACCCGGGCGCGCTCGCGCCGAACTCCTGCATCTTCTTCTGCCAGACCGTCCGGCCGTCCGCGACGCGCGCGCAGACGATCTCGCCGGTGGGCGCGATCGCCACGACGATCGTGCCGTCGGTTGCGGGCGTGGACCGCGGGCCGGGGCCGCCCTGCGCCTCGGTGAACGCGCCGCCGACGGGGAGCTTCCAAACGACCTTGCCGTCCGCCGCGTTCAGCGCGACAAGGTGGCTCTTCCCGCCGTCCTCGCCCATCGTAAAGACGCGGTTGCCCCAGGCGGAGACGCTCGAGAACCCGATGCCGATCCCGGTCGCCTTCCACGCGAGGGGCGGGCCGGAGGCGGGCCATTCCTGGAGGAGCCCGGTGTCGGCCGAGTGGCCGTCCCGCTTGGGGCCGCGGAATTGGCTCCAGTCGAGGCTCTTCTCCGCGGTCTTTCCCGCCTGCACCGCGAAGAGGGGAGCTGCCAGGAAAAGAAAGGCGAATCGGCAGACGATCTGAAGCTTCACGATCCCGTCCTCCAACGCTCGCTCCCCTTACTGTACGTACCAGCGGGGAGTTTCTATCCGGGGCTACAGCAGGTTGATCGGGTCGACGTCGATCACGGCCTGGAGGGTCCGGTCGTTCGGCGTCGCGTCGACCGCCTTGCGGATCGCCGGGAGCGACGCGTCGAGCGACGGCGTCTTGACGAGCAGGTGCATCCGGAAGCGGCCCTTGATCTTGTAGAGCGGCGCGACCGCCGGGCCGAGCAGGCGGACCGGCGATCCCTCGAACGCCGCCGTGAGCCGCGTCCCGAGCCGCTCGGACGTCTCCTTCACCCGCTTCTCGTTCCAGCCGTGCACGAGGACGCGGACGAGCGACATGAAGGGCGGATAGCCCAGCTCCTCGCGCATCTCGAGCTCTTTCGCGAGGAAGCCCGCGAAGTCGTAGGTCGCCGCGGTCTTCACTGCGTAGTGCTGCGGGTAGTACGTCTGGACCACGACGCGGCCGCCCTTGGCGCCGCGGCCGGTCCGGCCGGCCACCTGCGTGATCAACTGGAAGGTCCGCTCGGCCGCGCGGAAGTCGGGTATGTGGAACGCGGTGTCGGCGCTCACCACGCCGACGAGCGTCACGTCCGCCACGTCGAGGCCCTTCGCGATCATCTGGGTCCCCACGAGGATGTCCGTCTCGCCGCTCCAAAGGGCCTGGAGCGAGTCGCGGTAGTCCTTCCGAGTCTTCATCGAGTCCGAGTCCATCCGCGAGACGGCAAAACCGGGGAACGCGCGCTTCACCTCGTCCTCGATCTTCTCGGTCCCGATCCCGTACTGGAGGAGCTTGGGGAAGCCGCAGTCGGGGCAGCTTTGCGGCAGGTCCCGCGCATCGTAGCAGTAGTGGCAGACCGCCTTGCCCGTCTCGCGGTGAAACGTCATCGCGACGTCGCAGTGGCGGCAGCTGAAGAACCAGCGGCAGCGCGGGCACGAGACGTGGGTGAGGTAGCCGCGGCGGTTGAGGAACAGGATCGCCTGCTCCTTCCGCTCCATCGACTGCCGCATCAGCTGCTCGAGGCGGCGCGAGATCACGGGAAACCTCTTGAGGTCCGCCTTCTCCGACGACATGTCGACGATCTCGATCTCGGGCATCTCGCGCCCCTCGATCCGCGCGGGCAGCCGCGCGAGCCGGTAGCCGCCCGCGCGCGCCTGGTGGATCGACTCGAGCGACGGCGTCGCGCTCCCGAGGATCACCGCCGCCCCCTCGCGCCGCGCCCGCTCGATCGCCACCTCCCGCGCGTGGTAGCGCGGGACGTTGTCCTGCTTGTACGCCGCCTCGTGCTCCTCGTCGAGCACGATGAGCCCGAGCGCCCGGGTCGGCGCGAAAATGGCCGAGCGCGCGCCGACGACGACGTCGATCTCCCCCGCGCGGATCGACTTCCACTGCGCCGCGCGGTCGGCCTCGGTGAGCACGCTGTGAAGGACGGCGACGCGGCGGAACCGCGCCTTGAAGCGCGAGACGGTCTGGGGGGTGAGCGCGATCTCGGGGACGAGGACGATCGCCTGCTTTCCCTGGGCGACCGCCTTCGCGATCGCGCGCAGGTAGACCTCGGTCTTCCCGCTGCCCGTCACGCCGTGGAGCAGGATGACGCCGCCCTTGTCGACGATCGCGAGCGCCTCCTCCTGCGCGGCCGTCAGCCGGATCTCCTTGGGCTTCTCGACGATCGCGTCGGCCATCGCGTCGATCTCGGGCCTCACGCGCGTCTCGCGGAGGAGCCCCGCGCGGATCATCGACGTGACGACGCCCGGCGACGAGTGCGCGGCCTGGACGAATTCCTTGAAGACGAGGGGCGTCGACCGCGCACGGGCGAACTCGAGGACCGCCATTTGCTTCGGGCTCTTCGCCTCGCCTTCGCCGGCCGATATGAGCCGGATGAGCTTCCCGGGGCTCGACTTCTTGACTCCGGAGGGGATCGCCGCGGCGAGCGCCTCGCCCCACGAGCAGGCGTACCGGCCGGCGATCCACTGGGTCAGCTCTAGAAGGTTCTCGTTCGCGGTGACGTGCTCCTGGGCGGCGACGATGTCCTTGATCCGCGGAAAGGTCGCGCGGTCGGCAAGCCGGACGGCGTAGCCGCTGAGCTGTCGCGGGCCGAAGGGGACGTCGACGCGCACGCCGGGCCGGACGCGGTCGCGCAGCCCTTCCGGGATCCGGTAGGTGAACGCCCGGTCGACCGGGAGGTTCAGGACGACCTCGGCGAACTCCGCCATGCGGGGGATAGTATCAAACGACCTTGTGACTGGATAGGACCCGCGAGAAGACGAAAGGAGATAAAGAGATGAGAGGAGATGGAGGGATAAGAGGAGATGAAGAGAGAGAGTTGCTTGAACGGCGTTGAACGAAGTCATAGGATCGGCTGGATATGGCCACGGGCGGCGTGAAGGCGTGGGTGACGGCGCTCTTCCTGGCTGGATGCGCGGGCGGCCAGGCCCGGCCGGTCCCGCCGCCGGTGACGCAGGCGGGATTCGCCGGGTGGATCGGCGTCGCGCGGTCGGACATCACGCCGCCCGTCGGCATCTTCTCGCGGAGCTGGGGCGCCGCGAAGCACGACGTCGCCGAGGGCGTCCACCGTCCGTTCACGGCGACCGTCCTGTCGATCCGCGCCCGGAAGGAGGACCCGCCGTACCTCCTCGCCGCGCTCGACCTGGGGTGGTGGCGGACCCGCGAGGACGAGGAGTCCATCCGCCTTCCGCTCGTCCGCGAGCTGGCGAAGGACCCCGCGCGGGTGATCGTCAACCTCTCCCACACGCACGCGGGCCCGTCCGTCTGCCGCGAGGACCGCGACAAGCCGGGCGGCGCGCTGATCGAGGGATACCTCGCGAAGCTTCAAGAGGGGCTCCTCGACGCCGCGCGGAGGGCGACCTCGGGCGCGGTCCCCGCGACCCTCGAGTGGCGGTACGGGCGCTGCGACCTGGCCACGAATCGCGACCTCCCCGATCCGCACCGCGAGCGGATCGTGACGGGGCTCAATCCGACCGCGCCGGCGGACGACACGCTGCTCGTCGGGCGCGTCGCGGATGACGGCGGAAAGGTCCTGGCCTCGATCGTCCATTACGCGTGCCATCCCACGTCGCTCGCGTGGGAGAACCGGCTCCTCTCGCCCGACTACGCGGGGCGGATGCGGGAGGTCGTGGAATCCGCGACGGGCGGGGCGCCGTGCCTTTTCCTCCAGGGAAACTCGGGGGAACTGGCGCCGCGCGACAATTACTCGGGCGACGCGGCCGTGGCCGATCGCAACGGCGCGGTGCTGGGCTACGCCGCGCTGGCCGCGCTCTCCGCGATGATGCCTCCGCGCACGCGGCTGGAGTACGCGGGCGTGGTCGAGTCGGGCGCGCCGCTGGCGATCTGGAAGGGCGCGGCCGACGAGCGCTCGACGCGCCTGGAGGCGATCCAGGTCGACGTCGAGTACGAGCTCCAGCCGATGCCGTCGTCCGCCGAGCTGGCGCGCGAGATGGAGGCGGCGACGGACCGGGTCCAGAAGGAGCGGCTCTTTAGGAAGCTGCGCGTGCGGCGGCTGGTGGGGGAGGGGACGACGACGCGGGCGCCGCTCTGGGCGTGGCGGGTGGGGGACGCGCTCCTCGTGGCCCAACCGAACGAGGCCTACTCGGACCTCCAAAGGGCGCTTCGCGCGCAGCACCGCGGCCGCCCGGTCGTCTCGATGAATCTCTCGAACGGGAGCACCGGCTACCTCTGCCCGGCGGAGCTGCACGCGTTCGACATCTACCAGGTCTGGCAGAGTCCCTTCGGGAAGGGGAGCCTCGAGCGCCTGGTCGCGGCCGCCTCCGCCGCGACGGCCCGGCTGGCGCGCTGAGCCTGTACTTTTCCCTGAACCCGCCGCCGTTTCGTTCGTCCTTAGGAATATGAGAACAATGACGGCACTCCTCGCCCTGGCGGCCGGCCTCACCGGGGCGCGCGCGGACGATCGCGACGGCAAGGGGAAGACCTTCGTGGGCCTGGAAGACGGATCGTTCTTCCCGGCGCGGTCGGGCGGCGACGCGATCCTCCTGAAGACGTCGTACGGGGACCAGCGCGTCCCCTACGCGCAGATCCGGTCGCTGCGGCGGACGCGCGAGTCGGAGTTCCTGCTGAACACGACAGGACTGGCCATGACCGGCGAGATCGCGGCGAAGAGCTTCGATTTCGAGACGGACCTGGGGCGCCTCCGGGTGCCCGTGGGCGATCTCCGGATGATGACGCCCGGCACCGGCATGGCGATGCTCGCGGACCCCTCGACGGCGGCGCTGTGGTCGATGTCCGACGTGCAGAACGGCGCCTGCCACGACCTCGTCAAGAACCGCCGGATGACGGTCCGGGACATGGACGTGCAGGTCGACGCCGACGGCGTCGCGGGCGCGGTCCGGCGGAGCGAAGCCGCCGCGGGAGAGATCGCGCCCGATGCCGACCTGGACTTCTCGGGGTCCGACTTCACCATGGAGGTTCGGGCGAAGATCGGGAAGTCGACCCGAAATTACACCTCCCTCCTCTGGAAGAGCGACGGGGCGCGGTGCGACTACTCGCTGCTGGTCCAGGCCAACGGGTATCTCTACATCGCGGCCAATTCGAACCAGTTCAACTTCGGCCTCAACGTCCCCTCGGGTCCCGTGAAGATGGGGGAATGGAGCTACATCGCCGTGGTGTGCGAAGCGAAGAACCGGGCGGTGACGGTCTACGTCAACGGGAAGCAGGTGCACCAGTCCGCGGGAAACTTCCAGCCCCTGTCCAACGGTGTCGCGCCGCTCACCATCGGGGACTCGGCCGTCAGCCCGGGAAACTTCTCGGCCCCCGAGGCCATCCAGTTCGTCCGCCTGTCCAGGACGGCGCGGAGGGCCGACGAGATCCGCGACTGCCAGGCGATGCTGGAGTCCGGCCGGAACATCGGCGGCGCGGGCGTGAACCCGGGCGTCTCCCTGCGGGACGGCGGATTCATCCGGGGAAAATTCCCGGCCCTGGCCGGCGCTACGTTCCGCACGTCTTGGGGGTCGCTGAAGCTCGCCGATGGAATGGGCGGGCGCCTCTCGATCCACCGGCATCGACCCGAAACACTGGAGGCCGTCCAGCGCCAGGCGAAGGAGGAGGTCTCCCGCCTGGGGGCCGGCGCCGTGGACGAGCGCGAGGAGGCGCAGGCTCGGCTGTTCGACCTGGCCGAGGTGGCGGTGCCGTTCCTCAAGGAGGGGCTCAAGGACAAGGACGCGGAGCTGCGGAGCCGCGCGGGGGCATTGCTCAAGAAGCTCGAGGACGCCGGGATCGCGAACCGGCCCGTCGCGGACGTCCTGCAGATCGGCTCGACGCGGATCCACGGCTGGCTGGAGGCGGGGACGGTCGAGATCGCGACCGCCTACGGTTCTCTGCACGCCCCCCTCGCCCGGCTGGAAGGCCTGAACCTGGGTGTCGCGGCCGCGCGGGGGAAGCGGTTGTTCCGGCTCAAGACCGGCGAAGCGATCCTGGCCGACGTCGCGGGCGGATCGTCGATGGACCTCGAGACCTCCTTTGGAAAGCTGACGATACCGCTGCGAGAGGTGACGAGCCTCGCGTACGACGAAGCGAAGCAATCCTGGAGCGTCAAGACGGACCGCATGACGGCGACCGGGAAGGCCTCGTGCAAGGACCTCTCCCTCGAGACGCCCGCGGGGGTCCTCACGATCCCGATCTCGGAGGTGCGCGAGATCGCGGTGCCTTCCGCCCCCCCTGGTCCCTGAACTGTTAACGAAAGTGCGCCGCACTTTCGTTAACAGTTTGGAGGCGCTATCCTTGGGCCATGGATCGATTCGCCGGCTGGAAGGACGACGGGCGTCCCTTTGACTGGGGGCGCGTCTTCGCTCGCCGGGCCCCGCGCGTCCTCGACATCGGCTGCGGCGACGGCCGCTACCTGATCGCGTCGGCCCTTTCCCGGCCCGAATGCGACCACCTCGGGATCGAACTGGTGGGGCCGCTGGTGGCCAAGGGCATTCGCGATGCGGACCGTCGCGGCCTCTCGAACGTGCGGTTCGTGACCGGCGACGCGGTGATGTGGCTCTTCAAACGCCTCGGCGACGCCTCGATCGACGAGATCCACGTCTACCACCCGCAGCCCTACCACGACCCGGCCCAGGCGGGGATGGGGATGCTCACGGCGGAATTCTTCGAACGGGCCTGGCAGGTGATCCTGCCGCGCGGTCTCCTCGTCCTCCAGACCGACCACCGGGCCTATGGAAAGCACCTGCTCGAGGCGTGCCGGAAACACTTCGACCCGGAGATCCGGCCCGGTCCGTGGCCTGAAGCCCCGTTCGGCCGGACGCGGCGGGAGACGGTCGCGCTCCGGAAGCGCCTCGCGGTCCTCCGGGTGACGGCGCGCCGGCGCGAGTCGCCGCTGGACGTGGCGTCGCCGCCGGACTACTTCGAGCCGGGACGTGCCGGCGTGCGGACCGTGCGAGCGGCGAGGAAGCGGAAGGTCCGCTAGCGATTCACCGAAGCGGGGCGACTTTGCGGGCGTGCAGGCGTTCGCCGCCCGATTCCTCGCAGAGGATCTCGACGCGCGGCGGCGCGGGATCGCCCGGCTTCACGCCGTGCACTTGATACACGAGGGCCCGCTCCGCGGGGGCGCCCGGCTCCAGCGTGCCGAGGGGTTCGGCCTGCTCGGGACGATCCGGAAGCCGGACGGCCGCGACCAGCGTGAGCCGGCGCGCGGTGGCGTTCGAGAATCGGATGGTCACGCGGCGCTCGTCGTCGATTCCCGGCACGTCGGCGACCTTCACGTCGATGACGATCTGCGGGACGACCCGGATCGACAGCTTTTCTTCCACGGACTTGACCCGCCCGTCCTGCGAGTAGTCGAGGACGACCTTCAGCGGGCGATCGCCCTCCTCCTCGGTGGGGGGGAGGATGATCGTGATCTCGTGGCTGAGCTCCTTCTTCGGTGGGATCGCCAGGTCGCGCTCCTGGAGCGGCCGGACGATCCACCCGGGCGGCAGCGGATCCTGGATCCGCACGCGGAGGTTCGTGATTGCGGCCAGGGGCGAGCGGTTCCTGAACTTGAGGATGCGCGAGATCGGGTCGGTGCGGAGGGGGAGCGTGTTCCCGGGCCCGCCCGGATCCGCGGGATCGACGAGCCGCAGGCTCAGCTGCGTCTCGAGGAACGACGGATCCACCTTTCCGATGAAGAGCGGCATCGGGCCGACGCGGAGCCGCTCGCCGGGAATGAGCAGGCGCGGCGCCCCAAGCGGCGGGTACACCTCCGCCTCGGGGCCGAGGTTGAACTCGCGCTCGACCTCACCGGCATCGGTCCAGAGGACGAGAACCGCCCGCCCGTCCTTCTCGAACGCCGCGCGCACGGGAGGTCCGAGGAGCGGCAGGAGTTCCGGCCGGGGCTTCGCGCCCGGCAGCACGCCGTTCGCGGCACGGAGGACGAGGAATGCGGGCTTCGGAAATCCGTCGGCGTCGAGGAGCCGGTCCACGGGGATGAACGCGGGGGGCGCGTTGGCGCCCGCGGCCGCGTGGGCGACGAGCCGCCGAAGGAGCTCGCCGGGCTCGTCGACCTCGATCGTCGTGACGCGCTCGCCGTCGAAGGTCTTGAACAGGTCCGCGGTCGGCACGAGCGACCCGCCGGGCTGCCAGAGGGGGACGAATTCTCGGTAGCGGAGCGAGATGGTGCGGAGCTGCGGCTCCCACGACTTCCGCTCGATCTCGAGGAACGCGGCCGTGCCCTTCTCGAGCGTGGAGGGGTCGACGTCGGGGAAGAGATTCGCCGGCGGCGTGTCGATCCGTCCGACCACGCTGAGCGAATCTGCCTCGCTCAGGCGGCGCACGAACTCGAAAATCTCCGCCGAACCGGGGGGCGGCCGTTCGCCCGGCGCCGCGCGGTGCCAGAGCGTCACGCGGGCCCGGTGGAAGCCGGCGAGCTCCGCCAGTCCCCGCGCGTCGGTATAATCGCGGACGAATGGATCGAACGAGCCGCCGAACAAGCTGACCTGGCGCGGCGAGGCCAGCCAGGGGCGGTCCGTCACGAGCACGGGGCACTCGCGGTCGATGGGCACCCGGTCGGGCCCGGAGACGCTGGCGACGAGCGTGTAGGCCCCCGGTGCGAGCGCCGGGAGCTCGAACGGAACGGCCGCACCGTCGCGGACCGGCACACCGCGACGGAGGACCGTTTCGACCCCGTCGGCCCCGCGGAGCCGGAGGTCCGCCTCGTGGCGCCCCTCGGCCAGCTCCCTCGCGACGATGGTGAACCGCGGCGCGTGCGAGGGATCGAAGACGGGGAGCGTCCGGTCGGCGGGGAGCAGCCGGAGCCGGGGCGGGCGCGTGAGCGCGAGGCGGTCGAAGCAGCATTCGCCGCGGACGTCGCCGCCCTCGAAGGAGAGGCGGATGACGGCCCACATCGTCCCGCGCGGGACGGCGGGGAGGTCGATCGAGAGCTCGCGCCATCCTCCCGGCTCCGACACGGGAGGCGTGACGGACTCGTCGAGGACCTCGAACCGACGGTTGAGCCAGGAGACCGAGACGGTCGCGGTGTTCCTCGTGGTGGCGGTGAGGCGGACGAGCGCGCTGAGCCGGTAGGAGCGCTCGGGGTCGATCGACCAGGCGATCTTCTTCTGCATCTGGAGGGCCGTGGAGCCGCCCTGGGTGGCGAGGCGGAGGTATCGTTCGCCGGAGCGGGCGCCCGCGGGGTCGCGGACGACCTCGATGCGGTTCCACGCGGGGTGGGCGGGAGATACGACGCGCTCCCAGCCGGCGGGGACCGTCCCGTGGGCCGGCTCCTCCTCGAAGTCCTCGAGGTACTCGAATCGGCGGGGCGTCCCGCCCGGGCCGGCGGGCGCGAGCCCGGCGAGCGCGACGAGCGCGGAGAGGCAGAGTTTCATGGGTCCATGGGATATATCGGCGCGGCAACGAAACTACCTGTTTATTTCGTCACCGCGAGCCCGGGTCGCTCCATGAACACCGAGGCCTGGAAGCGCTCGCCGGTGCCGGGCGCGCGGATCGTCCTCTTGAGCACGAAGTCGAAAAGGAGCGGGTTGTAGTCATAAATCTCGTTGAGCCCCGCCCGCTCCTCCTCCGACAGGTATCCCTGGCTCACGAGCGACTTCGTCCGGATGAGGGCGTTGATGGCGGGGAGCGGGTAGTCGCTCCCGTTGACCAGCCGCTCCTGGAGGTCCGCGCGCCGCAGGAGCGTGGTGAGCGGCGTGCCGATCCGGTTGTACTGCGTCATCGCCGAGATCTCTCCGAAAAGGAGACCCTTGTACTTCTCCTCGCCCATCAGGCGGAGGAAGAGGTCGAAGTTGGGGACGGGTTCGCGGCCGGGGCTGTCCAGGTCGACGTTCTCGCCGAGCCCCGCGCCATGGGCCACGATGACCTTGACGCCGCGGTCGAGCGCGCGACGGAGGAGCAGCGGATTGCCCAGCCGCTGGTTCTCCTCGCCGTCCACGGCCTGCTCCTCGCCGCCGTGCGAGAGGAGGACGAGCCCGAGCTCCTTCATGCGGTCGTAGAAGGGATCGCACAAGGGATCCGAGGGGTCGATGCCCATCGCGTTCGGGAGCCACTTCACCACCCGTGCGCCCTGCGCGGCCCACTTCGACAGCTCCGCGGGCGCGTCCTTCCGGTAGGGATGGACGGAAATCGCCGCGACGAAGACGTCGGGGAACTCGCGCGCGACCGCGAAGGCATACTCGTTGGGGACGTGGAACTCCGTGCCCGCCTCGTCGATGGTGCCGTCCTTCGCGTACCGCCGGTCGAAGGCGAGGATGAGGAGGCGTCCGTGGCGCGGCGTGCTCCGGACGAGGTCGGCGAGCCGCTCCACGAACTGCCGGTCGGCGCGCTCGAGGTCGTCGACGCCCGCCGCGCTCAGGTAGATCGAGTACTTGAAGCGCTTCACCGGGTGCCAGAAGGAGCGCATCTCCGGGTTGACGGTGCAGCCGGTGCCGCCGGCGCCCAGCCCCGCGACGTGCGCGTGGTGGTCGACGAGCGTTGCAGGGTCGATGTCGCGGAACGCCTCGTCGACGAGCCGGCGCGCCCCGGCACTCAGCCCGTCGGCCATCTCCCCCGGCGCGTGGGAGAACGCGCCGCCCAGGCGGCGGACGAAGAAGCTGCACCCGGCGAGCGGGGCGACGACGGCGATTCCCGGGACGGCGACGCAGATGCACACGATCAGCCTCCGCATCACGAGTTCAAATGGACCGCCTTGAGGGCCGCTTCGTGGACCCGCGAGAGGGGGACGCCGTGCCGTTCGGCGGCCGCCTTCACGTCCTCGTACTCCGGCGCGGCCTTCACGTCCTTCCCGCCGAGCGAGCCCACCTTGCACCGGACGATCCCATAAGGGGTCTTCACGGCCACCTCCCGCCGCCCGAGCTTCGACCGCTCCATGAGGACGCGGCGCACGCCGAAGGTCGGCGTCTCCCGGAGGAGCAGCGCCTCGACCCGCGCGAGCCTGGTGGGCGGGACGAGCACCGAGATCTTCACCGCGGGCCGGGACTTCTTCATCTGGATGGGCGTGGTGTAGACGTCGACCGCGCCCGCGGCGAGGAGCTTCTCGAAAAGGTAGCCGACCAGTTCGCCCGACACGTTGTCGAGGTTCGTCTCGACGAGCCAGATGGAGTCGCTCTCGTCGGCGGGGGCACTTTCGCCGATCAGCACGCGCGCGACGTTGGCGCGCTCGTGGAGGTGCCCCCCCCCCCCCCCCCCCCCCCACCCCGCCAGCCGCCCCCCGGGGCCCCCGCCCCCCCCCCCCCCCGGCCGCGCC
>JBGPCZ010000103.1:0-21752 GCA_041482015.1 Planctomycetota bacterium
TGCTCGCACGCGCGCGTCGACTCGAACCTCCTCCGCTCGGGGCGCGTCTCGGAGGAGGAGTTCCAGAAGCTCGTCCTCGCCGCGGGCGCGTTCCACGAGGCGCGGATCCTGATCGACGACTCGGCCGACCTCTCGGCGCTCGAGGTTCGGACGCGGTCGCGCCGGATGAAGGCGAAGGAGGGCATCCAGCTCGTCGTGGTCGACTACCTCCAGAAGATGCACGCGCGCCAGGGGAACCGGGCGCCCGAGTCGCGCCAGCTCGAGATCTCGATGATCTCGTCGAACCTGAAGGCGCTCGCGAAGGAGATCAACGTCCCCGTGATCGCGCTCGCCCAGCTCAACCGCGCCCCGGAGGGACGCGAGGACCGGAAGCCCCTCCTCTCCGACCTCCGCGAGTCGGGCGCGATCGAGCAGGACGCCGACGCCGTCATGCTGCTCTACCGCGAGGAGTACTACGTCCCCGACACCGAGAAGAAGGGCGTCGCCGAGGTGGTCCTGGCCAAGAACCGCACCGGCCCCGTGGGAAACGTCGACCTCGCGTTCCTGAAGCACTTCACGCGGTTCGAGAACCTGGCCGCGCGCCCGCAGGGATAGGAGTCCACGTGAGGATGTTTGCGTCCGTCGCGGTCCTGGCCGCGCTCGCGTCCTGCACAACGGCCGGATCCTGGCCCGGACCGAGCCGTCCCTTCAAAGGGGTCGTCCGTGCCATCCCCGGCACGATCGAGTGCGAGGACTTCGACGAGGGCGGCGAGGGAGTCGCCTACCACGACACCGAGCCGGAAAACCGGGAGACCCACCAGCCGCCCTACCGCGTCTCGGGGGTGGACCTCGAGTGGCGAGAGGAGGCCAGCCAGCACTTCAATCTCGGATGGACCCGCCCCGGCGAGTGGCTCGTCTACACGGTCGATGTGAAGGAGAGCGGGACGTACACGATCGAGATGATGGTCGCCTGCGACAAGCAGGGCGGGAAGTTTCACCTCGAGTTCAACGGTATCGACAGGACCGGTCCGGTCGAGGTGCCCGACACGGGGGGCTGGAAGTTCATGAAGCCCTTCTCCAAGGAGGGCGTGAAGCTCGAGGCGGGGCGCTTCGCGATGAAGATGGTGATGGACTCGGGCGGCGTCAAGGGCAGCATTGGCGACATCGACTACCTCCGGTTCGTGAAGACGAAGTGAAGGTGTGAAAAAAGTCTTCTTCGCCCTGTCCATGGTCGGGACGCTCGGGGCCTGGCTCACGGACCTCGCGCTCCTGGACGTGCCCGCCTTCCGGAACGGCTGGTGGTCGCTCCTCTTCTTCATCCTCCCGCTCGGGTTCCTGGTCCTCGCGTGGAGCGCCGACCAAAAGGGGAAGCTGGGCGCGGCCGCGACGGCCGTCTTCGTCCTCGGCCTGGGCGGCTACGTCGCCTCGAGGACGGTGTTCGGTCGCGTCTCGGGCACGCCCTCGGTCGCGGTGGGGGAGAAGGCGCCCGATTTCGCGCTCAAGGACCAGGACGGGACGTCGGTCGAGCTCTCGGACTTCACGAAAACCGGCCGCGTGCTGCTCGTCTTCTTCCGCGGCAAGGGCTGACCCAACTGCCGGGCGCAGCTCCGCGAGATCGCGGGGAGGGTCAAGGACTTCGAGAACTCGCGCGTCCGCGTCGTCGCGGTCGGGAAGGTGACGCCCGGGCAGGCGAAGTCGATGGGGCTGCCGTTCGCGGTGCTGTGCGACTCCGAACTCGAGGTCGCGAAGAAGTACGCGCTGATCCACGAGAAGGGATACCTGTTCCAGGACGTCGCGCGCCCGACGACGATCCTCCTCGGCCAGGACCGCGTCATCCGCAGGATCTGGATGGAGGACAACATCCGCCCCCGCCCCGGCGTCGGGGAGATCTTCGAGGAGCTGCGGAAGTAGCCTCCGTGCCTTTGCGGTTCTCTTTGTATTGAGGTTCCCGCCGGTCTCCGATACGCTCGCTGCCTATGGCGCGCCAGCACGTCGCGAAGAAGGCCGCGCAGTTCACCGAGAGCGTCATCCGCGAGATGACCCGCCTCGCCGCGCGGCACGGTGCGATCAACCTCTCCCAGGGCTACCCCGACTTCGCCGCGAGCGAGGCGCTGAAAGAGGCCGCCGTCCGCGCCATCCGCGGCGACATCAACCAGTACGCGATCACGTGGGGCGCGCCCGAGCTCCGCGAGGCCCTCTGTCGGAAGTACGCGACGTACAACGGCATGACGATCGACCCTGTGAAGCACGTCACCGTCACCTGCGGCGCGACCGAGGCGATGATCAGCGCGCTCTCCGCCATCATCAACCCCGGCGACGAGGTCGTCATCTTCGAGCCGTTCTACGAGAACTACGGCCCCGACGCGATTCTCTCGGGCGCGACGCCCCGCTTTGTCCGCCTCCACCAGCCCGACTGGTCCTTTGACGAGAGGGAGCTCGCGAAGGCGTTCAACAAGCGCACCAAGGCGATCATCATCAACACGCCCAACAACCCGACCGGCAAGGTGTTCACGCGCGACGAGCTCTCCGTCATCGCGGGGCTCTGCATGAAGTGGGATGCGCTCGCCGTCACCGACGAGGTCTACGAGCACATCCTCTACGAGGGGAAACACGTTTCGATGGCGACGCTCCCGGGGATGGCCGGACGGACGATCACGACCTCGTCCCTCTCGAAGACCTTCTGCATCACGGGCTGGCGCCTCGGCTACTGCATCTCGCCCGGGCGGCTTTCGGGCGCGATCCGCAAGGTCCACGACTTCCTGACCGTCGGTGCCCCGCACCCGCTCCAGGTCGCGGCGGCCCACCTCATGGACCATCCCGACGGCCTCTTCGAGAACCTCGCGAAGGAGTACCTCGAGCGGCGCGAGCTTTTCTACCCCGTGCTTGAGGAGAGCGGCTTCAAGCCGCTCCGCAAGCCCGCCGGCGCGTACTACGTCATGTGCGACATCTCGAGCTTCGGCTTCAAGACCGACACGGACTTCGCGCGGTGGCTCATCGAGAAGGGAGGCGTCGCGACGGTGCCCGGCAGCTCGTTCTACCGTGACCCGCGCGACGGCCACGACAAGGTCCGGTTCGCCTTCTGCAAGAAGCTCGAGACGCTCCGCGCCGCCGCGGAGAAGTTCCGCCATCTTCCGAATCCTCCCTCAAGGAAGCGCCGATGAGGCGCGACTTCGGCCGGCTCCTCACCGAGCAGCGCAACCCCCGGACCTCCCGGATCGACAGCCTGTCCGTCGCGGGCATCATCGACGTCATTCACCGGGAGGATGCGACCATCGCGCGCGCGGTGGGCGCGGCGAGGAGGGAGATCGCCCGCGCCGTGAAGCTCCTGGTCGAGCGGCTGGGGAAGGGCGGGCGGATGTTCTTCGTGGGCGCGGGGACCAGCGGGCGCCTCGGCGTCCTGGAGGCCGCGGAACTCCCGCCGACCTTCGACACTCCGGCCGGGCTTGCGCAGGCGGTCATGGCGGGCGGCCCCGGGTGCGTCTGGGCGAGCAAGGAAGGGGCGGAGGACGACGCGGCCGACGGCGCCTACCAGCTCCAGCTCCGGCGCGTGCGCGGCGGCGACGCCGTGATCGGCATCGCCGCAAGCGGCGTGACGCCCTTCGTCCACGGCGCGCTCGCCGAGGCGAAGAGGCGCCGCGCGGCGCGGATCCTCGTGACGTGCAACCGCCGGGGCGTGCCCAAGGGATCGGCGGACGTCGTGGTCGCGCTCGAGGTGGGGCCCGAGGTGATCACCGGCTCGACGAGGCTCCGAGCGGGAACGGCGACCAAGATGACGCTGAACCTGCTGACCGTGACGACGATGATCCGCCTCGGCAAGGTCTACGGGAACCTGATGGTCGACCTGCAAGCGCGCTCCGACAAGCTCGTCGCCCGCGCGAAGCGGATCGTCTCCATCCTCGGGGGCGTCGACGAGAAAGGCGCGGCGAGGGCGCTCAAGGGGGCCGGCGGCCGCGCCAAGGTGGCGATCGTGATGCTGCGGAAGGGGCTGTCCCGCGAGGCCGCGGAGCGGCTCCTCGCCGGACACGGAGGGATGCTCCGGGGCGCCCTCGAGTCATGATCGCCGTGGGCTTGATGGCCGGCACGTCGGCCGACGGCGCGTCGCTGGCCGCGATCCGAGTCGAGGGCCGCCGCCTCCAGCCGCTCGCGTACCGCACGTTCCCCTACCCGAAGGCGTTGAGGGAACGGGTTCTGGCGGCGCGCGACGCCCGGACGCCGGAGCTCTCCGCGCTCCACGCCGACCTCGGCCGCTTCTTCGGCCGGTGCGCGAAGGCGTTCATCGGAAAGGGGCGAGCCGACGTCATCGGCTCGCACGGGCAGACCGTGTGGCACGCGCCGGCGCGGCACACGCTCCAGGTCGGCGAGGCGGCGGAGATCGCGGCCGCGACCGGGGTCACGACCGTCTGCGACTTCCGCCCCGCGGACATCGCCGCCGGCGGCCAGGGCGCGCCGCTCGTGCCGTACTTCGACGGGTTCGTCTGGCGCGGCCGGCCCGTCGTCCTCCTCAACATCGGCGGCATCGCGAACCTCTCCGTCCCGGGCCGCACGCTCCGCGACACCTTTGGATTCGACACCGGGCCGGGAAACTGCCTGGTCGACGAGGCGATGCGGATCGCGTTCGGCCGCGAGTTCGACCGGGACGGGCGGACCGCCGCGAAGGGGAAGGTCGACCCCGCGCTGCTCAAACGGCTGGATCATCCGTACTTCGCGCGGCGCCCGCCCAAGTCGACGGGGCGGGAACTCTTCAGCCGGGAGTTCCTCCTCGACCGCGCGTGACGGGAGCTGAAGCGGCGGCCCGCGGACGTGGTGGCCACGCTCACGTTCCTCACGGCGCGGACGATCGCCGGCGCGATCCGCCGGTTCGTGACGCGGCCGGTGCAGGAGGTGATCGTTTCGGGCGGCGGCGCGTTCAACCGGACGCTCGTCGGCCACCTCGGCTGGATGGCCTGGCCCGCCGCGGTGCGGCCCGTCGACGTCTACGGCTTCCACCCGCTGTCGAAAGAGCCCGCGGCGTTCGCGCTCCTCGCGGTCGAGACGGTGCGGGGCGTCGCGGCGAACGTTCCTTCCGCAACGGGCGCACGGCGGCCGGCCCTTTTGGGTAAGATCGTACCGGGGTCGAACTACCTCCGGCTGATGAGGACGCTTCACCAGTGATCATGCACCAGCACCTGTCCCGGATGACGCTGCGCGAGAAGGTCGCGCAGAGGGTGATGATCGATTTCCGGTTCGACGATGCGGACTACGAGCGGACGATGCGCCTCGTGAAGAGGGAGGGCATCGGGGGCGTGCGCCTGTCGGGGGGGTCGGTCTTTGAAACGCCCTCCTTCGTCAACTCGCTCCAGAAGGTTGCGAAGTTCCCGCTCCTCGTGGCGGCGGACTACGAGGACGGCGCGGGGACGCAGGTCTCGGGCGCGACGGTGTTCCCGCCGAGCCTGGCGGTCGGCGCGACGGGCTCGGAGGAACTGGCCCAGCTGAAGGGGCGGCACACGGGACTCGAGGCGCGCGCTCTCGGTGTCCGCTGGGTCCTCGCCCCGTCGGTCGCGCCGGGCTCGTTCGGCGCCGACCCGGCGCTCGTCGCGCGGCTGGCGAAGGCCTACATGGGCGGGCTTCTTTCGGTCGGGGCGCTCCCCTGCGCGAAGCGGTTCCCGGACGGGCCGTTCGCGGAGATCGGCCCCGCAGCGCCGGCGGTGATGACCGGCGCGGAGTTTTCGGCCGAGTCGGGCGGCGGAGTCCTCCGCGGCGACCTCGATTTTGGCGGGCTGGTTTGTACCGACCTGGCGGCGACCCCGACCGAGCGCGAGTCCGTGGAACTCGTGGCGCGGGGCGGGGCGGACGTCTTCCTCGCTCCCGGCGATCCCGACCTCGCGATCCTGGCGCTCGAGGACGCGGTGAAGGCGGGCCGGCTCGGCGAGGCGGCGGTCGACCGCGCGGCCGAGCGGATCCTTTCGGCGAAAGACCGGCTGGGGCTTTTTGGCGACCGGATGACCGACGTCGCGAGCGCGGAGACGATCGTGGGCGGCATGATGGCGCGCGCGGCGGCGCAGCGGATCGCGGAAGCGGCCGTGACGCTCCTCCACGGGAAGGGCCGGGTCGACGGGCCGGTCGCGATCCTGGGCGGGCCGCCCCTTTTTGAGGCTGAACTCGCTAAGCGCAGGACGGTGACGGAGGCCGCGGAGACGTGCATCCTGGCCGACCCTTCGCGGCTCGCGGAGGCGCGGGAGCGTTTCCGGGAGATCGTGATCGTGCTGTTCGGGCCGCCGCGCGCGGTCGCCGGCGTCGCGGGACTCGTCTGCGCGTACGGGATCGACCCCGCCTCGCAGCGGGCCGCGGCGAAGGCGCTGGCCGGAGAGATCGAGTACCGCGGCCGGCTCCCGGTGGAGGTGGGACCATGAAGCACGTCCTCCTCGCAATCCTGTGCCTGGCCCCGCGCGAGACGGTGCTCCGCGTCGCGTGGGCTCCGCCCACGCAGATCGACCCGCAGCGGGCGACGTCGCTCGCCGATTCGCGGTACGTCGCGGCGCTCTTCGAGGGGCTGGTGACGCCCGGGCCCGACGGCGTGACGCCGGTGCCCGGGATGGCCGCCTCGTGGGAGGCGTCGGCCGACGGGCTGTCGTGGACCTTCCGGCTTCGCGAGGCCGCGTGGTCGGACGGCGAGCCCGTGACGGCGGGCGACTTCGTCTTCGCATGGCGGCGCGCGCTCCGGCCGGAGACGGGCTGCGAGTTCTCGTCGCTCTTCCGGGTCTTCCGGAACGTCGGCGCGTTCCTCGACGCGGCGGAGGCCGACGCGATCCTCGTGCTGTACGACGACCTCGCGAGGGCGAGGCAGGCGGAGGCGGCGGAGTCGCTGGCGCGCCTCGCCCGGAAGCGGCACGCGGCGGCGCTCCGGAAGCGGGGCGTGCTCGAGGCGGCGCTCGCGGCCGACAAGCGGCCCGACGTGGAGGAGAAGGACCTGGGCTTCGCGGCCGAGGGCGCCCGGACGCTGCGGGTGACGCTCGAGCGGCGGACGCCGTGGCTCCCGGACCTCCTGGCCTTCATGAGCTTTGCGCCCGTGCCCCCGAAGGTCGTGGCGGCGAACGGCGAGAACTGGATGCGCCCGGGGAGGATCGCGACCAACGGGCCGTACCGGTTCGATTCGTCGACCGCGCTCACGATGACGTTCTCGAAGAACCCCGCGTACTGGGACGCGTCCCTCAAGGACGCGCCGGACCGGGTTGCCGTCGAGCTCTCGTCCGAGGACGTCGCGCTCGAGAAATTCCGAGCGGGGAAGATCGACTGGCTGCCGCGCGAGATGATCCCGGCGGCGAAGCTCGCGGAGCAGAAGGACCTCGTCTCGTACGACACGTGGGGGACCCACTTTCTCCGGTTCAACGCCGCGAAGGCGCCGTTCGACAAGAAGGAGGCGCGGCTGGCCGTGGCGCGCGCGGTCGACCGGCGCGAGGCGGCGAAGGCGGCCGGGGCCACCCCCGCGGAGCGGCTGGTCCCCGCCGGCTACCCCGGATACCCGGCCGTCGCGTCGATCGGCTTCGACCGGGCGGCGGCGATGGATGCGCTCCTGAAGGCGTCGGACTTCGACGTCACGAAGTTTCCGCGGGTGGAGCTTCTCTCGACGGACGGGCCGCGGGCGCAGGCGGTGGCCAACGCGGTGGCGGAGTCGCTGGAGAAGACGCTCGGAATCACGGTCCGCGTGAAGGCGATGAAGTGGCAGGCGTACTTCCGGGCGCAGGCGGCCGGCGACTTCCAGGTTGCGCTCTCGGCGTGGATGGGCGACTACTTCGACCCGCAGGCGTTTCTCGAGGGGTGGGGGAAGGGCGCGGGTGCGAACGTCACGGGCTGGTCGGACGCGGCGTTCGACGACCTGTTGAAGCAGGCGTCGGAGGCGGTGGATGCGAAGGCGCGGCTGGATCTGCTGGCGAAGGCGGAGGAGCGGCTTCTCGGGGAGGCGCCGGCGGTGCCGCTCCACACGGCGACGGACGGGTTCCTCTCGCGCGAGGGCGTGTCGGGGTTGCGTCCGAACCTGCTGGCCCGGTTCCCGCTCAAGCACGTGCGCATGAAGTAGGCGCTCACTTCAGCTGGGAGGGCGGGGGCACGAGCCGGGTGGCCGGGGTCTCGCCGCCGCGGAGGATGTACTTCGCGATCTTGTCGCGATCGACGGCCATCGAGAGCGCCCGCCTCACGCGCACGTCGTCGAGCGGCTTCTTGTGGATGTTGAAACAATAGAAGTAGACTGAGTTCGCGGGTCCCGAGATATAGTCCGGCCGCTTCATCAGGTCGTCCATCTGATCGGTGGGGGCCTGGAAGAGCCAGTGGAGCTGGCCTTCCTTGTACATGCGGAGCGCGGTGTTCGCGTCGGGGATCGAGGCGAAGACGAACTTTTCAAGCGTGACCTCCGCGGCGGCTCGGTAGAGGGGATTCTTCTCGAAGACCTTCCGGTCCCCGATTTTCCAAGAGGTCAACTTGTACGGACCATTGCCGACCAAGTGCTCCGGCTTGGTCCACTCGTGGCCATGCTTTTCGAGTGTGGCCCGGTGAACGGGGAAGAATATATTCAGGCAGACCAGCTGGGGAAAGTAAGGCGCGGCATGGGTGAGTTCGACGACGAGCGTTCGGTCGTCCACCGCCCGGACGCCAAGCGTCTCGACGGCCGCGTTCTTTGTTGCGATCTCGCGCGCCCCCCGGATCAGGAAGAGACGATGGGCGTAAGTTGAAACTGTTTTCGGGTCAACCACCCGCCGCCACGCGTAGACGAAATCCCCCGCCGTGAGCGGATCACCGTTTGACCAGCGGGCCGCGTGCAGGTGGAAGGTCCACGTTTTTCCGTCCTCGGAGACTTCCCAGCCTTCCGCGGCCGCAGGGATGGGCGAAGCATCGTGGGGGTCATAGTTGGCGAGCCCTTCAAAGAGATGCATCAGCACCTTGAGCCCCGCGATGTCGTGGGACAGGGCGGGGTCCATCGAGTTGGGCTCCTCGCCGGAATTGAAGATCAGGATTCCGTCCTTCGGCGCACCTTCGCCTTCCAGGCGTAGCCCCTGCATCGGGTGCATGTCCCGGGAGTTCGGAAATACGCCTTTGACGAACGGTTTTACCCAGTTGTGGGCGACGTAGTGGTAGATCGGGAAGATGGGAGCCTCAAGCAGTAGGAGGTCCTCTGCTTCCTCCAGGAGCTTGCGTCGCCTCGAGAGATCCCGCTCGCCATCAGAAGCCGAGATCAACCGCTCGTACTGCTCGGTTCCCCATCCGGTGGGGTTCTGCCCGCTCTCTCGTGTGAACAGATCTAGGAATGCATGAGGATCCAGATACTCTCCGATCCAAGCTCGGCGGGCGATCTCAAAGTCGCTGCGATCGACCCGGTCGAGCAGCACTTTCCACTCGACGTTCGCCAGTTCGACCTCGATGCCAAGCTGCTTGCGCCAGGATTCCTGGATGGCGGCGGCGATCTTCTTATGGGCCTCGGAAGTGTTGTAGAGGATCGTGAGCCGGGGGAATCCACGGCCCCCTGCGAATCCCGCCTCGGCCAGGAGTTTCTGCGCATCCGAGGCGGTAGCGGGGGGAGGAGCCGGGGCCGGGGCCTTTCCACATCCCAGAAGCAGGAGCAGGGTGAGGAGTGAGAGTGGCCTCATGAGCCCTGTCTCTGCTGGACGTCGAAAGCGTCGCGGAGTCCGTCCCCGATTGAGTTGAGGCAGTAAAGCGTGATGGCGAGAGCCGCCCCCGGGAACATGACAAGCCACCAGTAATTCTTCTCCGTGCCCAGAGTGCTGGCTCCCTCGCTGATCAGGACCCCCCAGGAGGTCTCGGGTTCGGAGACGCCAAGGCCGAGAAACGAGAGGAAGGACTCCGAGAGCATGGCCGCGGGAACGGACAGGGTGGCGTAAACGATGACCGGGCCCAGAATGTTTGGAATCAAATGACGCCAGATGACCGGCCCCGCAGAGACGCCGAGGGCCCGCGCGGCCTCCACGAACGCCAGCTCTTTCACGGAGAGCACCTGACCCCGGACGATGCGGGCCAGCGTGAGCCATCCGAAAAGACCGATTACCAGGAAGACGGTCACGATGCTTCTCGAGCGGAGGAAGGCCATCACGATGATGATGATGAGCATCGTCGGCAGGCCGTACAGCACATCCACGAGGCGCATCATGGCCGAGTCGACCTTTCCGCCGGACGAGGCCGACACGGAGCCGTAGGCCACCCCGACCGCGAGGCTCACCGTGGTGGCCAAGAGGCCGACGGCAAAGGAGATTCTCCCTCCCAAGAAGAGACGCACCAGGAGATCCCGGCCCAGGGCATCCGTTCCGATCCAGTACTTTCCATTCGGCCTGCCAAGCGTATAGTCGAAGTCTTGGTCTCGGTAGTCGAGCGGAGAGATCCAAGGCACGGCCAGAGTGGCCAGGCCAACCAGCATGAGGAGCGCGGCGGACACCAAGGCGCGGCGATTTCGGAAGAAGCGCCGCATCGCCATCCGCCCCGGGGAACGGCTGACGGGGGTGGCGGCGGGATCCGGGGGGACGGAAGGGGCCGCTTTGTTCATCCATCCACCCGTATGCGGGGATCGAGGAATCCGTAGGCCAGGTCGACCAGGAAATTCATGAGGATCACGAGAGCGGTGTAGACGATGACGCAGGCCATGATCAGGTTCATGTCCCGGTTCTGGGCCGATTTGACGAAGTGTTGCCCGAGGCCGGGGATGGCGAAGACAAGCTCGACAACGAGGGAACCCGTGACCATGACCGCGATCATCGGTCCGATGTAGGAAACCACGGGGGTGATCCCATTCTTGAGGCCGTGCTTCAGGAAGACGGCCCACTCTGAAAGCCCCTTGGCGCGCGCGGTGCGGACATAGTCCTTGTTCATCACGTCGAGCATTCCGGCGCGGGCTAGGCGTGAGATGTAAGCGATGTGCACCATGGCGAGCGTCCAGGCCGGCATGACTAGCTTTCGAAGTTCGTGGAAAGACCAGTCCTCGGGCCACCGGGCCGGAGGCAGGAGGCCCAGCCCAAAGGTGAAGACCAGTACCAGGAGCGGTCCCAGGAGGAAATTCGGGATGCAGATTCCCGTGATCGACAGGGACATGGCCCCGTAGTCCGGCCAGCGGTTCTGCCGCGCGGCGGCCAGGATTCCCAAGGGAAGACCGAACCCCACAGCGAAGAACGCGGCGATCGATCCCAACACGATGGATTTCTGGAGGCCCGGCCACACGATATCGTTGCAGCTGAAGTCCCGGTAGTACATCGACGGACCCAGGTCTCCGTGAAGGAGTCGCCACATTGTCCGCGCGTATTGGACCGGAACCGGCTTGTCCAGTCCGTAGTATGCTTCAAAGTTCTTGATGATCTCGGGGTGCAACGACCGCTCGGAACTAAAGGGGCTCCCCGGAGTCGCGCGTGTGATCGCGAAACTCAGGGTGGCGACAACGAGGAGGGTGACGATTCCACCGATGAATCGACGAAGGGCGAACGCGGCCACCCGGCCTATTCCTTCTCGTCGAGGCGCGGGCTCTGGTACGCCTTGAAAATTGGAGGCGTGATATGGTAGGCGGGCTTCTGTCCCTGCTTGGTGATCTTCGCCGTGATGATCTCTCGGTCCAGAGCAAGGGCCAGCGCCTTGCGGACCCGCTTATCCTTGAGGGGACCATGGTTGACGTTAAACGAATAGTAGTACGTGGCCAGAAAGGTGTCCCCGTGATAGTCGGGCCGCTTGACGATTTCGTCGATCAGTTCCAGGGGCAAGGTGGTGACCCAGTCGCATTGCCCTTCCTTGTAGATGTTCCATGCGGTGGACCGGTTTTCGATGGGGAGGAAACGGATTTTCGCGGAACGCACTTTTCCGGAATCCCAGTATCTCGGGTTCTTTTCCACGGTGATCGAGTCGGTGAGTTTCCAGCTGGAAAGCTTGAATGGACCGTTTGAAACCATATTCTCTGGGCGCGTCCAGTTTCCTTCGTATTTCTCCAGCACGTCTTTGCGGACCGGATAGTAGGTGAAGAAAGCGCACAGCTCGAGGAAGAAGGGACACGGGTTCTCAAGCTCCACTTCGAGGGTGCGATCGTCTACCGCCCGGACGGCGACACTCGATCGGTCCTGGGTCTTCTTCTGGTTGAATGCCTCGGCCCCCTTAAGGAAATAATGCAGGTGGGCGTAGTCGGTCGGTGTGGACGGATCCACGATCCGGGTCCACGCGAAAACGAAATCGTGGGCGGTCACTTTCTTCCCGTCGCTCCACTCGCAGTCGCGCAGGTGGAAGACGTATTTTTTCCCGTCGGGTGAGACATCCCACCGTTCGGCTACGCCCGGGCGGGGCTCAAGGGACTTGGGATCATAGGTGGTGAGACCTTCAAACAACGCGATCGTCACCCGATGCTCCGGCTGTCCGCGCGCCAGCCCGGGGTCGAGCGTCTGGACCTCCGTCGCATTGTTCAGGACAAGGGTGTCGCGGCCATCGACGAACGCCTCCTTGAGGGGATGGATGTCCTGGATGTTGGGGTAGACGCCCTTCACCTCATTCTTCCAGCAATCCGAGCTCACATAGAAGTAGAGGGGGATCGCCGGCATCTCGTCTATGAGGATCGTTTCGGCCCGTCGTAGAAGGTCCAGTCGTTTCTTCGCGTCAGCCTCCGCGGCCGCCTCTCTCACGAGGCGGTCGTACTCTGCATTCGACCAGCCGGTGTTGTTGTTTCCGCTGTTGGTCTCGAAAAGTTCGATGAACGTGTTCGGATCCCGGTAGTCGCCGATCCAGCCCCTTCGGATAATCTGGTAGCGCAGTTTGCTCATGTCGTCGAGGTAGACCTTCCATTCCGTGTTCCGGAGTTCCACGTCGATGCCCAGATTCTTTCGCCACATCTGCTGGATGGCCGCGTCGATTTTCTTGTGGCCCTCGTCGGTGTTGTACAGGACTTCGAGCTTCGGAAACCCCTTGCCGTCGGGGAATCCCGCCTCCGCGAGGAGTTTCTTGGCCCGGGCCAGCCTCTCCTCGGGGGACATGGGTCCCTTTTCCTTCCGATCGCCATCCAGAGATAGGGCTACGGCGGCGTTGGCCGGTTTCTTGGGGTCGCAGCCGGGGAGCCCGATGAGAAGGGCGGCCAAGAGGGGAAGGAGAATCCGGAAAGGAATAGGCATCCACTCAATAGTAGGCGCGCCCCGGGGTCAAGTCAACGACTTGGCCCTTTAGACCAGGATCTCGCCGCCGTCGACGCCGATGGTGTTGCCGCTCACCCAGTCGAGGTCGCTCGCGGCCAGGGCGGAGATCATGCAGGCGACGTCGTGCGTCGTCGTCAGCCGCTTCCCGGGATGGCGCGCCAGCGTGCCCTCGATCATCTGCTCGTTCCCCGGGATCTTCCGCAGCGCCGGCGTGTCCGTCACCCCCGCCCGGATCGCGTTCGCCGCCACGCCGTGCGGCGCCAGCTCGAACGCCAGCTGTCGGATGTGCGATTCGAGCGCCGCCTTCGCCGCCGAGACCGCGCCGTAGCTCGACCAGATCCGCGTCGAGCCCGCCGACGTCATCGCCACGATCCGCGAGCCCTTCGAGAGCATCTTTCGCTGCCAGAGGTCCTGCACCCAGTAGACGAGCGAGTGGGCCATGACGTCGAGCGTCATGTCCATCTGCACCTTGTTGATCGACTCCTCGGGCATCCCGGCCAGGAACGGCTTGAGCGTCCCGAAGGCAAGCGAGTGCATGAGCACGCGGACCGTCTTCGCTTTCCCGGCCAGCGCGTCGAGGACCTCTTTCCGCTTCGCCTCGTCGGCCGCGTTCGCGTTGAAGAAGAGCGCCTCGCCCCCCGCCTTCCGGATCTCCCCGGCGATCCGGTCGACGTTCGGGAGCGTCTGCTTGCGGTCGAGGTGCACGCCGCAGATGTTCATGCCGCGGCGCGAGAGCTCCAGCGACGTCGCCTCGCCGAAGCCGCTCGAGGCGCCGAGAATGAGGGCCCAGGATCCCTTCAGGTCGCCCATGGGACGGGACTTTATCAGCGCCGTGCGGGGCTGACAAGCCTTATCGAGCCACCGTGGCCTCGGCGCGCGTCACGACCTGGAGACGCGCTCCGCCGCCGGCCGGCTTGAGGACGAGGAAGAGTTCGAACTCGAGGCGGTCCGCGCCCCGCCGGCGGACCCGCACGCGGCCGCTCTCGAGCGACGCGTTCACCGAGAGAACGGGCTCGTGGAATTCCGCCGAAATCTCGGCGTCCCGGAATGTCCTCTCGGCTTCGTCCGGCGCGAGCTCCGGCGTGACGACGAAGAGCCCCCGGTCGGCCTCCTTCTGTCCCTCCGGGTAGTGCCGGAGCGCCAGCGTGATCCGGGCCGGACCTCCATAAGGGGCGCCGTGGCTCTGCGAGATCATGATGTGCACCAGGCCGGACATCGCCGCCGCCGCACCGGTCACGGCCGGCTGTTCGGTGGCGCGCGCCAGGACGTCGCCCCCCGTCTGCAGGGTCCGGGTCAAGACGTCGCACGACGAACCCTCCTTCGGGTGGAGGTGCCGGCCCGCCGCCGCCTCCGCGTCCCACGTCTCGAGACCCGGGCGCTCGCCGAAGAGCGTGACGGTCGCCGGCTGGCGGAACGCGTGGGGCGACGAGCACGCCGCGAGCGCGAGAAAGAGCGGCGCGAGACTCTTCATCGCTTCAGGACTTTAGAAAGTTCTCCAGCAGCGCCACGCCGGACTCGGTGCGGTAGCTCTCCGGGTGGAACTGCACGCCCTCGAGCGGCCACGACGCGTGGCGGAGGCCCATGACTTCGCCCTCCGGGGTCCGGGCCGTCACGCGCAGGTCGGGCGGGAGCGTGGTCTCGTCGACCGTGAGCGAGTGGTAGCGCATCGCGGTGAATGGATTCGGCAGCCCCGCGAAGACGCCCAGGCCGTCGTGGCGGACCTCGCTCGTCTTCCCGTGCATGAGGCGCGGGGCGCGGACGACCTGCCCGCCGAGCGCGTGGGCGATGCACTGGTGGCCGAGGCAGACGCCGAGGATCGGGACCTTGCCCGCGAGCCGCCGGATCACGCGGCTCGAGACGCCCGCCTCGCGCGGCGTGCACGGCCCGGGTGAGATCACGATCCGCTCCGGGGCGCGGCGTTCGACCTCGTCGGGCGTGACCGCGTCGTTGCGGACGACGTCCACCCGCGCGCCCAGCGCCCCCAGCGCCTGGACGAGGTTGAACGTGAACGAATCGTAGTTGTCGATCACCAGGAGCATGTCGTCACTTCTTCGGGGGAAAGAGCCTCTTGCGCCGTTCGATGTCCTGCCGGAGCTGCTCGAGACTCTTCCACGCGGCGGAGAGCCGCAGCTCGCGCGGGAAGGTCTCGATCTTGGCGATCGCGTCGTCGTAGCGCCGCTCGTCGGCCAGGATCTTCGCCCCCGTCTCGATGTCCGAGGCGAAGGGCTCCGCCCTCTTCTCGTAGCGGCCCACGTAGTCCTGCCGGAGCTGGCTGATCTCCGGGATCCGGTCGGGCGCGCCGGCCAGGGCGAGCTCGCGCGCCTTCTGAAACTTGTCGCTGAGCTCGGCGAACCGGGAGAAGGTCCCGTCGGCGGCCACGCCGGCGCGAAGCTCGTCGATGACCGGGTTCAGCCGCTTCGCCGCCTCGCCCCCTTCTTTCTCCTTCGCCTTCTGCGCCCGGATCTCCTCGAGCCTCGCCTCGAACGGCGTGCCCGCGCAATCGGCACGCGCGCCCTCGACGGCCGCGAGGACCTCCTCGAGGCCCGAGCCGGCTCGCTGCGCGAGGGTGGAGACCCGGGTGTAGGCCTTCTCCGCCTTCGCGAGGCGCGCGGCCGCGGGGTCGACCGGGCCCGTCTTCGGACCCGTCTCGGGCGGCGGATCACCGTTCTTGGTCGGACCTTTCGAACCCCCGCGAGAAGCGAGGAGCACGATGAAGACCGCGGCCAGGATCCCCACTCCGGCGACGGCGAGGGCGGCCGGATTCGGACCTTTGCGGGTGGACGCCTGGCGGACCGCCGGGGGTTGGCCCCTCCTCGGAGTCTGCGAAAGCGCGGCAGGCTTCAGCGCTTTCTGGGGCTCGGCCTTGATCGTCTCCGCGTAGGGCTTGACCGGGGCCTTCGGCGCCGGCGCGGGAGCGGCCGGTTTCACGGGGAGCTTCGGCCGCGAGGCGGGTGCCGCGAGGTCCTCGATCGAGATGTCCTTGACCGCCTGGTCCTTGCACCCGGGGCAATAGCTCCGGCCCAGGACGCTGATGGCCAGGCCGGTCTCCAGCTCCTCGTCGGTGATCGTCTTGCCGCAGCTATCGCAGATCTCGGCGGGCGCGCTCATCAATCGTCCAGCTTATTTGTCGCGGCAGGCTTCGTAAAGCTTCCTCGCCCGCTCCAATCCCGACACCCGGCGCAGCGCCTCCTGCGCGTACTCGAGCCCCTTGACCTTGTCCCCCCGCGCGAGCCAGTCCTCCCCGATCGCGCAGAATCGCACGGCCCGTTCCCTTCCGTCCTCGTCCTTCCCCTCGGCCTCGATGAGCGCCACCGCGGCCAGCGTCCGCTCGGTGGCGTTCGCGTGCTCCTTCCGGGCGCGGTGGAGCGCGGCCCGGAGATCCAGGAGCCCGAGGTCGCGCGTCTCGATCGCCGCGGCCTCGTCGAGCAGGAGGGCCAGCATTTCGAGTTCACCCTTCTCCTCGCAGAGCTTGGCCAGCTTGAGGCGGTCGCGGAAGTCGAGCGGGTCGGTCGCGACCATGGCCTCGAGCGCCTTCATCGCGCCCGCGGTGTCCTTGATCTCGAGGAGCGCGGCATTGAGCCGGTAGTGGACCGTCTGGCCGGAGGCGTCCTCGAGCCACCCGGGGAAGCACACGGCGGCGCGACGGAACGCCTCGGCCGCCTCGCGCCATTTCCCGAGTTCCCCCAACGCGCGCCCGAGCGCATCCCAGTTCTGGTAGTCGTCCGATCCCCTCCGGAGGTGGGGCACGGCCTCCTCCGCCTGGCGCCGCTTGAAGAGCGCCTGGCCGTACGCGGCGTGCGCCGCCGCGTTCGCGCCGTCCGCCTCGACCGCGCGCGCCGCGAACTTCTCGGCGCCCGGCTCGTCGCCCGATTCCAGGAGGGCGAAGGAAAGCCTGGCGGCCGCGTCGGCGTCCTTCGGGTCGGCGGTCGCATCGGCGAGGAGCCGCGCGATGTCATCCTTCGCGGGCCGTCGAAGCTTCCACTTCCCGAGCCGCGCGTCGAGCCAGGCGAAGAACCGCCGGTCGAACTCCTCCACCTCGAGGCCGAGGACCTCCTGGAACACCTCGGGGGTCTTCTTCCGCTCCGCCCACGCCTTGAGCATCTTCACGACCGCCGCGAAGCCGCGCTGCTCGGCGATGAAGCGGCAGATCTCCGCGCCCTGGAGGTAGACGGTGAGGACCGGGTTCGCGGCCGGGCGGCCCGACTCGAGCGCGGCCACGCCCCCCAGGAGGCCGCGGTGGCGCGCCTGCAAGATTTCGAGGTCGGCCTCGCGCCGCCCGCGGCGGAACCCGACGCCCTCCTCGTAGGTCGCGAGCCCCTCGGTGAACCACGAGGGGACGCGGTACCCAGAGAGCTGGAGGGAGAAGACGTGGGCCATCTCGTGCCAGAGCACCTCGGCCCACCGGTAAGGGGGGAGTTCCGCGTCGCGGACCCGCGAGCGCGGCGCGAGCGTCGTGACGACGCGCCCGAAGCACGCGCCCAGCGCTCCGAGCCCGGGCACGCCCATCGTGCGGACCGAGAAGTCGGAATGGTGGGGGAAGACCTCGACCACGACCGGCCCCGCGGGCTCAAACCCGTAACGCTTCGTCATGTCGGCCCACGCGCGCTCGAGGAGCCCGAGCACCTCGACCTCCTGCCACCGGCGCTCGGCCCGGGCGAGGCGGACGCGGAAGTGGGGCGGCTCGACGAGGACGAACTCCCTGTCGAAATCGTGAAGGAGATTCACGCTGTTGACGACGCGGACGTTGAACGGGTCCTTTGTGAACGCGTCCTCGAGTAGCTTCTTCGCCATCTCCTCGTCGCCGACCCGGAGGGAGTTCATCCCGGTGTCGATGAGGAGGTCGGGGATCGCCCCGTTGCGATCGACGGCCTTCTTGAAGAAGGCCTGCGCGTCGTCGAATTGCCGGTCGCCGCCGAGGAGAAGCAGCCGCGCGGTCTCCCAGTCGGGGAGCGGGGAGCGGGGCCGGAGGGCGAAGGCGCGCTCCGCGTCCTTCCCGGCGTCCGCGTCGCCGCGGACGCGTCGCACGGCGGAGCGGAGCGAGAGGAGCCGGACCGAGCGCGGGTTCGACGCGAGCCCCTGGTCGATCGCGGCGAGGGCATCGTCGCGGTTCTTGTCGATGAAGAGCGCCTCGGCCTTGAGCGCGTGGGCCTCCTCGCTCGCGGAGTTGACCTCGAGGGCCCTTGCGCAGAGCTTGAGCGCCGGCAGGGCCTGGTGGGCGGAGAGGTGGAGCCGGGCCATCCCGAGGAGCGCCGGGACGAAGTTCGGGTTGGCCTGGAGCGCCTCCTTGAAGGCCTCGGCCGCGGCTGCCTGGTTGTACTTCTCCAGGAAGCAGCGACCCTGGAAGGCCCGGGCCGCGGCGTCCCCCGGGTCGGCCTGGAGGAGCTCGGGGAGGACGACCTGGACGACCTGCTTGTAGAGGTCCGACGGGCCCGCGTACCGCGCGCGGAGGATGAGGCCCTGGGCGATCGCGAAGAGGTCCTCCTTCATGAACTCGTCGCGGTTCTTTCCGTAGAGCTCGACGAAGGGCTCCGCCTTCTTCGCCGCCTCGTCGACGCGATCGAGATCCTCGAGCGCCCGCGCCGCCAGCGCGCGCGCGCGAACGTTCGCCTCGAGTTTCTCCACGAGCCCGAGGGCGCGTTCGGGATCGCCCCCCTCGAGGGCCGCCTGGGCGAGGGCCACCCGCGCAGCCGCGTGGTCAGGATGGGCCTTGAGGAACGCGTCGCAGACACGCGCGGCCTCGTCCCGCTTGCCGGTCTCGAGGAGGGCCCGGACCCATCCCGCGCGGGGGTCCCACGCGTCGGGCTTTGTGTCGGAGAGCCGCTCGAACATCCGCGCGGCGGATTCGTAGTCGCCCTTTCGGAGCGATGCGCGGGCCTTCTTGAGGTCGTCGCGGTCCTGCGCCGCTAGGGGGAGGGCGGCGGCGAGGAACAGGAGGATCGAGGATCTTCGGATCATGGGAAGCCCACCCTTACGTCCCCCATTTGACGGGGGCGCCGGTCCGAAGTCAACGGGTGTCCCGCCGGACTTCTCGGGAAAAAATTGACATCCCTTGCGACGGGTCTATAATTACGTGACCATTGGTCTGACTCCGCGATCATCCCAGGGAGGTGGCATGCGCCGTTCGGTCTGGGTTCCCGCCGCGCTGTCCCTGCTGTCCCTGCTCGGGCTCGGCATCCAGGCGCAGGACAAGAAGGCCGAGCCGGTGCAGGAAAAGAAAGCGGAACCCGCCGCTCCCGCGGCCGCCCAGCAGGACAAGGTCGAGTTCGCCGGGACGCTCGACTCCTGGTACAAGATCACGCTGGGCGCCGAGACCAACCACGTCGGTCACATGCACGTGTTTCTCGATCGGGTGGCCTCGGGCGGCCCCTGGCGGTACAACTTCAACGTGGACTCCGAGATGGAGATCATGCTCCCCGACCCGAACGAGTCCGACAAGCAGAAGCCGAGCGTCGAATCCCTCCGGATCCGGGCAAAGCTCGACGACACGTACGCGCCCGTCGACTGGAACCAGACGAACCACCTCGACGGGGTGGACGTGAACCTCTCGATGCAGACCGACGAGACCGGCGCCCGGAAGGGGGAGATCATCTACTCACCCACCGACCGCAAACCGATCCAGGTGGGCTCGGACGAGGACGTCTTCTACTCCCGCTTCCTCATGTTCATCTCGCTCCGCCAGAACGGGAACCTGGCCCGCCCCGGGCCGCGCAAGGCGACCTTGCTCCATCTGCAGTCGAGCGACAAGGCCCCCTTCGTCGAGCTGGACCTGAACATCGAACCGATGGTGAAGCGCACGTACATGGACAAGAAGGACGTGTCGGTGACCCGGATCCTGTACCGCAAGCCGCCCCCGGCCCGCGTGCGCGACCTGGAATTGCAGGAAGTGTACGTGGACAAGTTCGGCCGGCCGGTCGAGGAAATCGCCCGGGGCGGACTGAGGATGATCCTGGTCCGGGGAGAGGACGAGGCGGTCAGCAAGGCGCTTCTCCGCCAGGGGGCGCGCCGCGACCCGTTCCGCAAGGACATGGCGCTGACCCGGGGGAAGGATCCTCGCAAGACCCCGGGAGAGGACGACAAGGAAATCAGCGTGGACCCCGCGTCATTCGAGGTGCGGTACAAGGAGGCCAAGGCTCTCCTCGACGAACTCCAGAAGGCGAAGGACGAGGGCCGCGAGCAGGACGGGGACAACCATTACCACAAGATCCTGGATTACTACGATGCCCTGAAGAAGTCGCTCCAGGAGAAGCCGCAGACGCCCGAGGTGCTCCGCCAGGTCGAGGAGCTCCGCAAGAAGGCGGAGGAGATCTGGGGCGGCATCGCGCGCCTGATGAAGGATCTCGTGGCGACCAACGTGAAGATCCTGGAGGCGTACGCGAAGGACAGCTGCGTCGAGATGGAGAAGGGCGTGGAGAAGCTCCGCAAGGCGCTGGACGCGAAGGAGCTGCGGGACCGGCCGGAGCTGGTGGAGTTGGCCGGGATGATCGCGAAGGCCGACCCCCTGATCGCCAAGTGCAAGACGCGCCTGGAGTTGGCCAAGAAGAAAATCGTCCTCACGGGCACCATCAGCTACGAGGACTGGTCGATTCAGGCGGTGGAGCCCTCGCTCATCGTGCTGGGCGTCCAGGTGGGGGGAATCCAGAACGTCCGCTTCATCAAGCCCAACCGGCTGGCGATCATCAACGAGAAGACGTACAAGGTCGGAGACATCGTGGAGGTCGAGGGGGTCCGGGTGGAGAAGATCTGGCCTCACGGCGTGCAGGTGTCGCTGCGCGACGAGACGCGCGATGTGGGTATCCGTCAATAGGAACCTTCTTTCCATTAGATTGATTAAATTTGAGTGGAGCATCGAATGAACGGCGCCCGCGCCCTGATCACGACGTTGGTGGCACTCGCCCTCGGTGGCCGGGTCGGCGCCCAGGATGCCAAGCCCGCCCAGGCCCCGGCGCCCGCCCCCGCGGGCGGCCAGGAAATGGACCCGCGCGCGAAGGCGATCAAGGACGCCTACGACGAGCAGGTCCGGCGCGAGCGGCTCCTCGTCACGATCAACAAGCGAAACGTCAAGATCGCGGACATCGTGGAGGAGTTTCGCCGGCAGGTCGGCTGGAACATCGTCGTCGACTACAAGAACATCCCCGATGATCTGGTGATCGGGGAGTTCCGGGTGGAGAACGAGCCGGCGCGCAAGGCGCTCGAGGCCTTCGCGCAGATCGCGGAGCTTTCCATCGAGGACGTGAGCGGAACGCTCATCATGATCTCGCGCCCGCCGCGGCTCACCTTCAATTTCCGCGACGCGGACGTCAAGGTGGTCATCGACATGATCGCCCGGGTCTCCGGCGCGAACATCATCGTTTCGCCGGAGGTCAAGGGGTCGATCACGCTGTCGATCAACAACGTCCCGTGGAACGACGTGCTCGAGGCGGTCGTGATGACGCTCGGCTTCGTCACGGTGAAGGAGAAATTCGGGATCCTCCGGGTCATCCACCCCGACGAGCTGCTCAAGCAGATGGACACCCGGGTGTTCAAGCTCAAGTTCATCCAGCCGCCCCCTACCTACAGCGCGAAACTGGTCCAGAACGCCTTCATCAACGGCATCCCGATCCAGCCGGCGACCGACATCGAGGAACTGTTGAAGCGGTTCGTCCTGAA
>JBGPCZ010000104.1:0-21569 GCA_041482015.1 Planctomycetota bacterium
GAAGGACATGGACCGGTCGAGCTTCGTGACGGTCGCGGTCCTGGTCTGGGATCCGAAGGCGCGGACGCTCTCGTCGGCGCGGGCGGGCCACAATCCCCCGCTCCTCTTCAGCACGTCGCAGCCCGGGAAGGTACACCGCTTCGAGAACGGCGGTCTCATGATCGGGATGGCGCCACCCACGATCTTCGATGCCCAGCTGGTGCACGAGCTGGTGCCGGTGCAGTCCGGGGACGTGCTCCTGATGTACACGGACGGGCTCGAGGAGGGGAAGAGCCCCTCGGGCGAGGAGTTCGGCGTCGCGCGCATCTCCCGGGTGATCCAGGCGGAGACCGGGAAGCCCGGCTCGTACATTTTGGGCGCGCTCTTCTACGAGTTCGACCGCTTCGCCGCCGGCGTGCCCCAGGAGGACGATCTCACGGCCATCTGCGTGAAGTTCAAGTAGCCTCCCCATGGCCGCCCGCAGGGAGTCTTCCAAGCTCTTCACAGGGCTCGTCGCGGGGGCGGCGTGCGCCCTCGTGGTCCTGGTCCTCCAGGCGGCGGGGGCGCTGCGCGACCTCGAGCTCAAGGCCTACGACCTCCGGATGAGGTGGTCCCTCCCCCCCGAGCCCGGCCCCAAGGAGGAGGTCAAACCCGTCCGCGACGACATAGTCCTCCTCGTGATCACCGAGGAGAGCATCGAATGGATGAAGGAGCGCGGATTCGGCTGGCCGTGGGACCGGCGCGACTTCGCCAAGCTCTTCCGTGCCTGCAGCACCGAGGATTTTCCGGCAACCTCGATCTGCTTCGACTTCTTCACGCTCTGTGATCCCGACCCGTACAAGGGTGAAACCGCCGTCATCGAGGCGGTCAAGGGGCCTACGCCAGTCTTCCTCTCGGTGCCGTTCAAGCTCGACAAGGTGGAGCGCGCGGACAGGCGCCCGGACCTCGACGCTCTGCTCCAGAAGTACGCCATCGAGGTGCGGGGCGACGGGAGCGTGGAAGTTCCCGAGGGGCCCAGGAAGTCGGTGATTCTTCCTGTCCCAGGCGTGGCCGAGGCGATCGCCGGGGCCTGCGACGTGGAGACGCGGGAGGACACCGACGGCATCACCCGTCGCTATCAGGTGTTTTCCAAGTTCCGGGGTCGGCACTATGCATCGTTCGCGTTGGCCTCGCTCATGGCGCGGGAGAACGTCAAGAGCGTGGAGATAAAGGGGGGCATCCTCACCGTGGGGAAGGTGTCCTTTCCCGTCAACCGGGACGGGACGATCCTGCTCAAGTACTACCTGCAAGGTCGGTCCTTCCGGCAGCGGCATGCCCAATTCGTCATTCCGGGTTTCGAAACCTTCCAGAAGGAGAAGAAGGTCACGACGTTCGATCCGTCCATGGTGACGGACCGGTTCATCTTTGTGGGCACCAATGCGGCGGCGCTTTACGATCTCAAGGCTACCCCCGTCGCCGAGACGATGCCGGGAGTGGAGGTTCACGCGATCGCGCTTGCGAACATTCTCAACGGAGAGACGATGCGGTTCGTCGGCGGCGCGGCTCCGTTTCTCGTCGTCGCGGCGCTCGCCCTGGCCACAGCTGTTGTCACCCGGTTCACGGGGCCCTCGGTCGGGGGCGGGGCGGCGGTCGTCCTCTTCCTGGGAACGATCGCCGGCAACGCCGCGCTCTTCAAGGCGCGGTGGGTCCTGGACCTCATGGCCCCGCTCGCCGCCATCGGGCTTGCCTATGCGGTGACGAGCGCGGTGAACTATCTCTACGAGGGGCGGCAGCGGCAGCGCATCAAGCGCGACTTCCAGCGGTACATGTCGCCCAAGGTCGTCGAGAAGATCCTGAAGAACCCGGACGCGCTGAGCGTGGCGGGGGAGCGGAAGACGCTCTCGATCTTCTTCATGGACTTCGCCGGCTTCACCTCGATGTCGGAAAAGCTGGACCCCGAGGAGCTCGTCAAGTTGATCAGCGAGTACCACAACGAGGCGGCGGAGGAGATCTTCAAGACCGAGGGGACGGTCGACAAGTACATCGGCGACGCGATCATGGCCTTCTGGAACGATCCGATCGACCAGGCGGACCACGCGCTCCGGGCGTGCCTGTCGGCGGTGGGGGCTCAGAAGAGGCTCCGCGAGATGGCGGTGAAGATGAAGGAGCGCGGGCTCCCGGAGATGCGGGCGCGGATCGGGATCAACTCGGGGATCGCCACGGTCGGCAACATGGGCGCGAAGAACCAGGTGAACTACACCGTGATCGGCGACGAGGTGAATCTGGCGTCGCGGCTCGAGGGCGTGAACAAGGAGTTCGGCACCGACGTGATCGTCAGCGAGACGGCCTACCTTCCGGCGAAGGAGCGGATCGAGGTCCGCGAGCTCGCGCTCATCAAGGTCAAAGGGAAGAAGCAGCCCGTGCGGATCTTCGAGCTCCTGGGGCTGAAGGGCGAGGTGCCGGCCGACCGGCTGGCGCGCGCGCGCAAGTTCGAGGGGGCGCTCGTGGAACTGCGGGCCCGGAGGTTCCAGAGGGCGTGGGAGATCTTCCTGGCCCTGACCCAGGAGAAGGATCGGCCGTCGGATCCCTACCTGGCGCTCTGCGAGCGGTACCTGAACGAGCCGCCGCCGGCCGACTGGGACGGGTCCTACCAGATGGAGACCAAGTGACCCGGCGCGGTCGACTCAATTCGTTGACACCCCGGTTCCAAGCGACTTAGAATCCCCTCTCTCGAGGAGAATACCCCCATGGGTCTTTTGTCCACGCTTCCCCTCCTGGCGTCGCTCATGGCGGCCGCGCAAGACGAGGAGAAGGAAAAGCCGCTGGGTCCCAAGGTCGTGCAGATGCGAAACGCTTCCTACTACACGGCGCCCAACCGGGCGAGTGCCGGGGCCCCCGCCCTCTACGGCGACAAGGTCACCGTGGTCGCGATCGAGAGCGGATTCGCCCGGATCACGAAGCCGGATGGCTCGACCGCCTGGATCCGCCCCTCCTGCCTGATCGCCCAGGAGAAATTCGAGCCGAACCCGGAGAACGAGGAGGAGAAGACGCGCCTCAGCGCCCAGAACTACAAGGCCGGAAGGTTCGACAGCACGGTCGAGGCCAAGTACATCGAGGAGAAGGGCCCGGAGATGAAGAAGGCCTACGAGAACGTGGAGGCGCTGATGAAGCGCCAGTTCAAACCCCGTACCGAGGTCGAGAAGGACCAGGCGGCGTTCCGCAAGGCCGGCAAGATGGGCGAGTTTTCCACCGTCAAGTAAGAGACCTTATGAGAAAGATCGTCGCCGTGCTGGCCCTCCTCGCCGCGGTCGGCTGCGGGTCGCCGCAGAAGCTGACCGAGAGCCAGGAGTACTACGTCGGGCGCGGCGTGGCCGCCAACGCCATCGTCTCTACCCAGGGGCTCCACGAGGGGGACCTGGAGGATTACGTCAACCGGGTGGGGATGTCCATCGCCCTCGCCTCCGACCGCCCCGAGACGTTCAAGGGCTATTACTTCGGCGTCCTCAAGTCCGATCTCGTCAACGCCTTCGCCGCTCCGGGCGGGTTCATCTTCGTCACGACCGCGGCGCTGAAGAAGATGGACACGGAGGATGAACTCGCGGGCGTCCTGGCCCACGAGGTCTCGCACGTCAACCTCCGCCACCCGGAGGACCAGGCCAACCGCATGACACAGAAGTCGGGCGTCATGGACATCCTGGCCAAGGGCGAGCACCTGGAGGCGGCCGGGTCGATCTTCGGGGGGATCCTCGGAGCCACGGGCCACAAGCAGGCCGGTGACGTGGTTTCCTCCGCCGGCGCGAACCTGGCCAAGGTGACGAAGGCGTTCGGCAGCGTCATGGACGGCTTCCTTGATGAGGTCATGGTCAAGGGATACGGGCGCGAGTCCGAGCTGGCGGCCGACGCGATGGCGGTCGACCTGATGACGCGGTCGGACGTCCGCTACGATCCGGCCGCGCTCAAGGCGTTCATCGCGAAGCTGCCGAAGGCCGACCGCGGCGCGTGGTCCGATCACCCGGGCCTCGAGGGGCGGTTGCAGGCGATCGACGAGGCCATCAAGAAGCGCGGCGTCAAATCCGCGATCGACCCGGACCGGACGAAGCGGTTCATGACCTTCAAGGCCGTGCTGGGGCAGTAGGGATTCCTCTCGCACTGGAGGACTGGGCATGAGGTACGCGATCTTCGCGATGGTGTTCGCCGCCGGCTGCTATGGCGAGTCGGTCCATCCGCCGGACTACCCCAGCGACCAGCCGGGACCCGAGGGGACGGATGTGAAGGTCGATCCCAACCTTTATGAGAACCTCAAGACCTCCGAGCTGGGCACCGAGAAGGTGCGGGCGATCGCCAAGACGATCGAGTGGCCCGGCGTGTCGACCGAGGTGGGCACGAGCTACCGCGGCGACGCGCTGATGGTCGACCACATCTTCCGCGACGACGCCGACAACAGCTACGGCGTGCGGGTCCGGATGAAGAACTCGACCCAGCAGGTGCTGAAGCTCGAATACCTGGTCCGCTTCTACAGCCGCGATGGCGGCCGTCTCTCCAGCTGGGCGGGCGGCATCGGGCAGAACGAGCGGTGGCAGGGCTTCGTCGTCGAGCCGCTCCGCCACTCCGTGCTCACCGACTCCTGCAAGGTGATCGGCGCCGAGGGCTTCCGCCTCTTCATCCGCGGGGCGGGCGCCGGCGCGAACGAGGAAGGCATCCCCGACGACCCCGCGAAGAAGGAGGAGCGCAAGCTCCAGCGCGAGCAGGGGACGCCGAAGCCGTAGCCCTCACCGGGCGGGCAGGGGCTGCCGCTTCATCTCCCGGAAGGGCTCCGCGTAGGACGAGCCGGGGTACTTCGACAGGAACGCCTCGCACTGGCGATCCCGCTCCCCGACCGTGACCGCGATCCTGGCCTTGTTGCGCCGGTAGTCCCGCTCCACCTGCTCGTCGGAGAGGAGCGCGCCCGCGATGTTGGCCGTCAGGAACGACGCGAGCGTTCCGGCCAGCATGGCGCGGAGTCCGAGGCGCGCGAGGTCGGAGCGTCGCGAGGGCGCGATCGACGAGATGCCCCCGATCTGGATCGCGATCGACCCGAAATTCGCGAAGCCGCAGAAGGCGTAGATCGCGATCACGTACGACCGGGCGGAGATCTCCAGGTCCTTGAGCTGGAGGTAGGCGACGAACTCGTTGACGACCATCCGCGTTCCCAGGAGCCCGCCGATCTTCCCGCAGTCCTCGCCGGGAACGCCCATGATCCACGCCACCGGCGCCAGGAGCCAGCCGAAGAACTGCTCGAGGCTGTGGCCCTTCCAGATCGCCCCGATCCCCCAGTTGATCATCGCGATGATCGAGACGAACGCCAGCAGCATCGCGATCACGTTGATCGCGAGTTTCATCCCGTCGGACGCGCCCACGCAGACGGCGTCGAAGACGTTCGCCGTGGTCTTCTCGAGCTTGATCTTCATCTCGCCCGCGGTGACCGACTCCTTCGTCTCGGGGTAGAACATCTTGGCCGCGACGAGCGACGCGGGCGCCGACATGAAGCTCGCCGCGACCAGGTGGCCCGCGTCGATCCCGAAGGTGACGTACGCGGCGAGGACGCCCCCGGCGACCGTGGCGAAGCCGCCGACCATGACCGCGTGGAGCTCGGACATCGTCATCGTCTCGACGAACGGCTTCACGACGAGGGGGGCCTCCGTCTGGCCGACGAAGATGTTGGCGGCGGCGGAGAGGGTCTCGGAGCCGCTCGTGCCCATCGTCTTCTGCATCACCTTCGCGATCCCGGCCACGACCTTCTGCATGACGCCGACGTGGTAGAGGAGGGAAGTCAGCGCGGCGAAGAAGACGATGGTCATGAGGATGTCGATCAGGAAGGCGGGTCTCCCGGCGGCCGCGGGATTCTGGTAGAGCCAGCCCCAGACGAACTTCGCGCCGTCGTCGGTGAACCGGATGAGACGGGTGAAGCCGTCGCTCAGCGCGCCGAAGGCGATCTCGCCGGGGCGGGTTTTCAGGATGGCGATCCCGAAGAGGACCTGGAGGCCCATGCCCCAGGCCACCATCCGCCACTTGATCGCCTTCCGGTTGTTCGAGGCGGCCCAGCAGATCCCCAGCAGCACGAACAGTCCGAGGAGACTGACGAGGCGGTGCACGGGCTCAATTCAACACGAGGCGGTGTGACGAAACAACCAGATTCCAGTGTGTCTCGTTACAGCCCGGGGATGCCGAGCTTCTTCCGGAGGGCCTCGGTGTTGCGGTAGTAGATCGTCTTGACCGTGTCGACCGGCTGCTTGAGCATCTTGGCGATGTTGTCGAACGGCTTGGACTCGAGGATGCGCTTGACGAGGATCGTGCGCGCGGGATCGGGCAGGTTGTGGATCGCCTCGATCACCTTGCCCCACGTCTCCTTCTTGGAGACCATCTGGCTGGGCCGCTCGATGGGGGAGAACCCGCCCTCGGGGGCGGTGTCCTCGAGCGAGACGTGGCGCGAGCGCTTCATCCGCCGGAGGTGGTTGATCGCCTCGTGGCGGGCGACGGTGGTGAGCCAGACGGTGAACTTTCCCTGCGCCGGGTTGTAGAGGTTCACCTTGCGGAACGCCTTCATGAAGATCTCCTGGATGAGATCCTCGACGGCGGTGAGGTCGCGCACGACCTCGTAGACGGCGCGCGCGACCAGGCGGTTGTGGCGCATGACGAGGGCGTCCCCCGCCTTCCGGTCGCCCTTCTTGAGATACTCGATGAGTTGTTCGTCGGTCAGGATGGGGATCGTCTTGGTGGGCGGCATCCAGAGGAGATTCTACAAGGAGATAGAGTGATATTGGAGATAAAGTGATACGGCAGCGGAGGAAGCCCCCGGCAGCGTTCATGAAATCTCCACTCTTCGATAGTCGGCCATCGGCTTTGCAAAATTCACGAGGATGGCGACGCGGAGTCCGACAGCCCTGAGGTACGACCGGGCCTGTGAATAGTGGGCCTGGCTCAGATCACTCACGGTCTTGACCTCGACAATCAGCTTCTCCTGCACGACGAGGTCCAGCCGATGGCGTCCTACCACGACTCCCTTGTACCGGACCACGACCTTTCGTTCGGTCTCCACGGGCAGTCCCTGCTCGCGGAGTTCAACGAGCAGAGCTTTATGGTAGATGCTCTCGAGGAAACCGGGTCCCAGGGTCTGGTGCACCTGGATGATGGAAGAGATGACCTTCTGGCTGAGACGATCCTTCTTCCATTCCCTCGGGCGGTTTTCGCTGATCACTCTATCTCCAGTCATCATTTCATCTCCTTGGCGTAGAGGGTGCAGGTGCCGCCGGTCGACTCCGCGATCGCCTGGAGCAGGCGCCGGTGCGCGGGCGCGTTCTTCTCCCCGGGCACCTCCACGGTGTGGATCACGATCCTGCGGAAGCGGTTCATCCTCGCCAGGGCGGACAGGATCTCCGCCGACGCGACATACGTCCCCTTCGACGCCCCGCCGTCGGTGTGGAGGAAGACCGTGTCGACGTCCGGGTCGGAGAACGCGTGCTCGATCCCGTCGTAGAGGTTGGTCCAACCCTTCGCCTCGAGGCCGCGGACGAACCGCTCGGCGTCCGCCTTGGAGGCGGCGCTGGCCGGGAGAAGCCGGGGACGGCCCTGCCAGCTCTTCCGCTCGCGGTCGACGTACGCGCCGTCGGCGTCGCAGCCCAGCCCGGCGATCCCGAAGCGCGCGCCGGCGGGGAGTGACCGGATCGTCTCGATCGTCCCCTTCTTCGCGACGTCGAGCTTTGTTCCGCCCTCGGGCGACGGCTCGCGCATCGAGCCCGAGAGGTCCAGGAGGATGAAGATCCGCGTCGAGAGGATCGGGACCTTGAAGAAGGCCGCCTGCGTTTCGCCCGGGGCGGGAGCGGAGGGGGCGCCCGGGGCCGGCGGTGCGAAGCGCTCGCGGTTCGCGTCCCACCAGCGGGTCCACGGTCCTGGCTCGAGCCCGAGGCTCTTCCCCGTCAGGGCCTGGAGCGCGGCGACGATGTCCCAGCGCAGCCGGCCCGTCTCGTGCGGGAGTTGATCGACCAGCCACCCGATGGAGTCGCGCTCGCGCCGGCGGCGGCAGGCGTCGATCGCGGCGGCGCGGACCCGCCAGTCGCGGTCGGAGACGAGCTTTGCGAGGGCCTCCGGCCGGCCGGTCTCGGCGGCCGCGAGGCGGACGTGGGGATTGGAGTCACGGATTGCAGGCTCGAGGATCTCGCCGAGGCTTTCGGGGGCGAGCCGCGCCACCGAGTCCAGGGCGGAGGTCCGGAGGATCCCGTCGGAGTCCCTTTTGAAGACCTCGACGAGCCGGGCGCACACCGCGGGGTCGTCTTGGCGTCCCAGGGAGGCGGCCGCCTGGCCGCGGACCCGCGCGTCGCCGTCCCCCAGTCGATCCAGGAGGAGGGGCAGGGTGCCGGGGAGATGGAGTTCCCCGAGCGCGTCGCAGGCGCCCTCGCGGACCCGGGCGGACGGGTGGTGGACGGCCGTGCCGAGGATCGCGAGCGGGTCGGCGGAATCCCGGATGGCTCGGAGGGTGCGGAGGCGGACGCGGGGATGGTCGTCATCCAGCAGGTGGACCAGGGCCTGCTGGGCGCGCCGGTCCTTGGAGCACCGGAGGGTCTCCAGGGAATGGATTCGATGGTCCGGGCTCCGGTCGGCGGCCGACTTGAGCGCCTGGTCGAGATCGTTCAGGACCTGAACGGTCAGCAGGAAGATCGCGGTCACCATAGAGATAGCTCCTTCAATGGGCCTCCACCCAGTAGTGCCGCGAGGGTCGGGAAACTCGACAGGGAATCCACAGGAGGTATGATTTTCGCGATGGTGACCATCGTCCTGGCGGGGGGTTCGGCGGACCGGGGGGAGACCGCCTACACGAAGGCGGCCTTCGAGTTCGGCCGCCGGATGGCCCAGGAGGGGTGGACGCTGCGGACGGGGGGAGGGGCGGGCCGGTGTGTCATGGGGGCGGCTGCGGATGGGGCGCTCGGGGCAGGGGGGAGGGTGGAGGGGGTGATCCTCCGTCGATTCTGGGCCGTCCGGCACCGGGGCCTCCACGCGCTCCGATCGTGCAAGACCTTTGCGCTTCGCAAGGAGGAGCTGTTCGAGGGGGCGGACGCCGGGGTGGTCTTTCCCGGAGGGTACGGCACGCTGGATGAGCTGGGCGATTTGCTGGCGCTCAAGCAGAACGGCTTCACCCGGATGCCGCTGGTGCTCATGGATGTGCGGGGATACTACGCGTCACTCCTGCGCTGGATCAAGCACGCCGGGCGGGAAGGATTTCTCTATGGCGACCGCCTGTTCGAAGTAGCGTCGTCGCCTTCGGCGGCCATCCGTCGCCTGCGCTCCCTCCTCTAGGTTTCGCCGAGACGATCCTTCCGGGAAGGATCGTCTCACAATTTACAAAACATAATTTACAAATAGCGTTAAGTTCTCACCCACCTCCGTCGATACATCCCCTTGCCGACCTGGTGTCTGCCCATCCAAGTCCGGGAAGGACTCGGGAGGGTCCGCCGGATCGGCCACGGCCCCGATTGTGGGGCCCGCACTCAGGCCGTGTGGCCGGGAGTGGCGAGACCGATGAGTCTCGGGTGGGTGTCTTGAGAAAGCTTGGTAGTCCTCAAGACCTGTTTCAAGGAGGGTTAGTGATGAGGAAGTCGATGAGATCCCGGGTGGGGATCGGCGCAGGGGCCCTCTTGGGTCTCTGCCTGGCGGCGCTCCCTGCGAGGGCGCAGGACAAGCCCGTCATGACATCCAAGGACAAAAGCGACACGGTCAAGGTGACCGTGAACGGCGACATTGTCCTGGATTACGTCTGGCGCGGACGGGAGATCAATGAATTCGTCTTCGGCGGCGGCGCCGCCTCCCAGTCCCGGAACGATTTCGAGGGCTACGCCGCTATTCGGCTGAACGCCGACCTCTCCGACAAGGTCTCGGCGATGGTCGAGATCGGGACCAAGAGGGTGGACGCTGGCGGCATCGTGAACTGGGGCACCGTAGGCAGTACGGCCATCCAGCTCCGTGAAGGCCAGGTCAACCTGACCGACTTCCTGATGGCCGACCTCAAGGCCCAAGTCGGTATCACGACTTGGAGCTTCGATATGCGCGGGAAAGGCTCCTCCATGGCGTTCGATCTGCGTCATTCACAGCAGATCACGCGGAACATGACCGGCGTCTCGCCGCTCACCACGCGCGATAACCAGGCGACGCTCGGAGCGCGCGCGTCCGACCCTGAGGAACTCAACCCGGTCGGGCTCGTGCTGACGTACGGTCGGGACGCCTTCAAGGTCGACGCCGTGATCCTTCCCGCGATCGTGGAAGGCGGCTTCACCGGTGCCGACGAGGGGCTCTACGCCCTCGATTTCATGTACAACCTGGATTCGGTGGGCAAGGGCAGCCACATGGGCGCAATCATCGCGCTCCACCAGTTCAATAGCGCGAACTTCGCCGGGGCCAGCAGCCCCGGCGGCGAGCTCATGTGGACGATCGGCGGCGGCGCCGACCTGAAGATGATGGACGGAAGCCTCGAGCTGTACGGCGAGGTCTATGCCCAGTTCGGCACGGTCGACAAGCCTCAGACGGGATCTTCCGTCAAGGCCGGCGGCCTGGCGTTCCAGCTGGGTGCGGAGTACCACCTGCCGAACAACCAGAGCAACCTCTGGGGCGGCATCAACTACACCTACTTCAGCGGCGATAAGGACACGACCGCGAACACCAAGATGCAGCGCTTCGCGGGCTATGAGAACATCCACGATCTCATGATCCTCGAGGACATGTACACCGGGTTCGACTGGGACTCGAACTACTGGGCGTTCAAGCTTAACGGCGGCTTGGCCCTCTCGCTCGGTTCCGGGAAGAACAACCTCGAACTCTCCGCCATCGTCGGGTTCGCCCGGACGCAGGCGTCGGTCGACATGGCCGGCGGCCTGCTGACGGCCGCGACGAGCACGAAGAAGTTGGGCGACGAGGTCGATCTGAAGGCCCGCTGGCTGTTGAACAAGCAGGCCTCGATCAACATCGGAGTCGGCTTCCTCTTCAGCTCGGACGTCCTCAAGGACTCCATGCTGGCCAATAGCGACAATCGCGACAAGACCGGCAGCCAGTTGTACACCATCGGCCTGGACCTGAAGTTCTAAGGCCTGCCGAAGCGTCTTCAAAGCGAAGACCCGAAGGGCCCCGGATCCAACCCGGGGCCCTTCTTTTTTTTTGGAGATATGCAGGCGCTCGAACACGAGCACTCCATGAACTGCCAAACGAGAATCCCGTTACAAGGGCTGAAGGAGATGGAGAGATGAAGAATGAGATGAGAAGAGGAGAAGAGGGAATGAAGAAATGATGAAGATAAATCTGGTGAAACCCGAGCGCGCCGACTACGCTAGTTCGAAATATTCTGGGAGGGATGGGAGATGGGAAAGAAGACCGGGATTGGACGGCTCCTGATTGGAGCGGTCGCGCTCGCGGCCGCGGCGCTTCCGGCGATGGCGCAGGAGAGGCCCATCGTCACGGAGAAGGACAGCGGCGCCGTTCGCGTCACGGCCAGCGGTCGCATCTACCTGGACTACGTATACCGTGCCCGTGAGATCACCGCGTTTACGTCCAGCGTCTCCAATCCCGCCGGCGTCGGCAACGCCATCGGGTCCAACAGCGAGAACACGTTCGAGGGCGAGACGGCCGTCCGCCTCGACGTCGAGCTGGGCGACAAAGTGTACGCCGTCCTGGAGTTCGGGACCAAGAAGGCGGACGTCGACCCGACACCCGGCGGCACGGGGGGCATGACCCGGTGGGGCGAGGGGGGCGTGGCGCCCGGCTTCCTCCTCCGCGAGGCGAGGATCGTCCTCGCCGACCTCATCCTCCCCAAGTTCAAGGTCGAGGCGGGGCTCACCACCTGGATGTTCGACGTCCGGGGCAAGGGGAGTTCGTTCGCCTTCGACCCCCGCCACGCCCAGACGATGGAGCGCCACCTCGGCAGTGACGGCTCGCTCAACGTCAGCGACGACGCCGTGGCGCGCCTCACCGAGGCTGCCTTCCTCGAGGACCTGGAGGCGACCGGGGTGGTGCTCTCTTACTCCCCCGATTTCGCGACGATCGAGGTGGTCCTGCTCCCGGGCGTCGTCGAAGGCGGCTCGTTCAAGGATGACCAATCCACCTACGCGGTGGACGTCTGGATCCCCATCAACGCCTTGGGTGAAGGGAGCCGGGTGGGGATCATCGCCTCGGTCACCGAGCTGCCCACCTTCACGTTTGATTCCGTGGCGGGAGGCCCGATTCTCGCCGGAGGAGCCAACGAGCACTCCCAGATCTTCACGATCGGAGGCGGCACGTCGCTCATGGTCATGAAGGGCTTGGAGGTCTTCGGCGAGGCTTATTTCAACCGGGGCAAGGCCGGCCAGCTCGACAACGGCACGAAGGTGAAGGCGACGGGGAAGGCCTTCCAGGCGGGTTTCGAGTGGCACTACACGGTGGGCAACCCGCTCCCCTTCTGGTTCAACGCGACCTACTTCTACCTGTCGGGCGAGGACAGCACCAGCGACGCCAACAACACCAACGGAAAGTTCGCCTCCTATGAGAACATCAACGACCTGATGATCCTCGAGGACCGCTACTACGGGTTCGACTGGGACACCAACTACAAGGGCTTCAAGTTCAGCGGCGGCGCCACGTTCTCGGCCGCGAAGGAGAACGACCTGGACGTCAAGTTCATCGTGGGGCTCACGCGGTGCGCCGAGAAGGTCTCGCCCACCGCGGCGTCAACCACCCTGGTGAGCAAGTTGGGCAACGAGGTCGACGTGAGGATCACCTGGAATCTGAACAAGCAGTTCCTGCTCAGGTTCTCGGGGGGGTACCTGTTCGGCTCGGACGTGCTGGAGTCGGCCATCAACGCGACCGCCCCCAACCGCGCCGAGGACAAGACCTGGATCTACGTCCTGGGGTTCGACCTGACGTTCTAGGGATCGATCGCACCGAAACCCCCGGCCCGCAACGCCGGGGGTTTCGTTTTTTCTGGCGCCCCCCGCGCGGTTGGTCTAAAGTCGCGCCATGCTTCCGGTTCTGCTCGTAGCGCTCGCGTTGCAGGACTCCCCCGATGGGAAGGTCACGACGGGACACGACCGCTTCAGCGCGGTCCGGATGGAGCTTTCGGGCCACTTCGACCTGCACTACATGTCCCGGGACGGGGAGCTGGACGAGGCGGGCGCGGTCCTGAACGGCGGGCCCGCCGGCGAGCGCGCGACGATGAACGCTTGGGCGGGCCGCCTCAGCCTGCGGGTCGACGCGACGGTGAAGGACGCCGTCACGGGGGTCCTCGAGCTCGAGAATCGCAGCTTCGAGAGGGGCCTCAACACGCCCTTCAGCTCCAACCCCCGCACCGACACGATCCTCGTCCGGCAGGGATACATCGACGCGCCCGATTTCCTGGCGCGCGGGCTGGACGTCCGGATCGGGATCCAGAATCTCACCTTCCGTAACCGGCCCCAGGACGAGCCGTTCTTCATGGACCTGAATGAATCCGAGGGTTTCTTCGGCGGCTTCTCGCCCGCGGGCGCGCAGGTCCGCAACAGCGTCGACCGGGACGTCCGGCAGGCGACCGGGGTCCGGATGCGCTGGTCGCCCAACGACTTCATGGGGATTCAGGCGGCGGCGCTGGTGTACAGCGAGGGGGGTGCGACGTCGGGCGACGAGTCGGTCTACGTCCTCGCGGCCAACAGCCTGCTGGCCGAACACTGGGCGGCCTGGGTCATGGCGGTCGACGTCTCGGGCGGCGACCCGGGCCTGAAGGACGTCCTGACGTTCGGGGCGGGCGTGGACGGTTTCCTGGGGGATTCGCGCGCGCTGGAGCTCTTCGCCGAGGCCTACGGGCAGACCGGGACGCTGACGCGATCGCCCATCACGGTTCGCAAGGAGGCGTACGCTTTCAACGCAGGGGCGCGATACCTGGGCCTCGTCTTCGAGAAGTTGTGGCTCGAGGGCGCGTTCTCCGAGCGGACGGGGGACCGCCGCGCGGGCGACCGGAAGGACCAGGCCTTCCAGTCCTACGAGAACGAGAACCGGTTCCTGATCCTCCAGTCGGCGGAATTCGGACTGGACGTGGACACGAACGTGAGGGTGGCGCGGGCGGCGCTCGGGTTCGGCCCGGTGCCGCTCGTGGACGGACGGCCGATGCGGTTCCAGCTCGACGTGGGGAGGTTCTCCGCCCTGGAGGCCCTCACGTCGACCGGCGGAGCCACCGTGGGGGCGACGCGGCAGTGGGGGGTGGAGGCGGACGTGTCGGTCGCGTGGAGCTACAACGAGTCGCTCTCGTTCAAGGTGCAGGGGGCGTGGCTCCGGGGCTCGGAGCTGCTCGAGGCGCTGACGACGCGCGCGGCCGACCACGCCTTCCTGGTCGTCGCGGGCGCCGACCTCCGGTTCTAATTTGAAATCCCGCCGGAACTATTTGTGAAATGTTTTAAAATCACCGTCGATTCGCTTCAGGGGGTCCCCGTTTCCCGTCGATGTATGTATGCAACCCATTTAACCCCTCTCCTATCTATGGGCCTCCGAAAGGAGGCCCAACCTATTTTAAACCCCGGTGATGGCGATCTTGTCCCCCTATCTCCTCAGGCGTTCTTCATCCCCTGATCTCCCGGTCCCTGTCGGGTTCAGCAGCCCCTGGTGATCCCCCGACTTGGGTGGTTTGACTCGCTTATCTCCTCAGAAGTCGGCCGCGACGTTGAACGCGACGTACGACTCGTGGGTGGACTTGAACTGCGTCTGCGTGTCGTGGCCCCGGTAGTACTCCACCGCGAAGCGGAAGCCGTTCGCGCCCGATTTGCCGCGGATCCAGATCCCGGTCGTGATCGTGCTGTTCAGGTCCCAGGTCTCCTCGTTCCGGGCCGAGAAGTCCATCGCGGCGTAGGGCGTCACCGCCTTCCAAGGGCGGCCCACCCACTCCGCCCCCGCCTGGAGCCGGCCGCTCCCGGTGTCGGTCCCGTGGTAGATCGCCGCGCCCGCCTCCGCGTAAATCCGGATCTCCTCGCTCGCCGCCCAGGCGCCGCCGAAGACGAACTCCTCGAGGTGGTAGCTGTCGCGGCTCCGGCCGTTCCCGGCGCCGCGCGTCAGGAACTCGTCGCCGATGTGGGACGTCAGGTGGTAGATCTCGAACTTGAGCGTCACCGCGTCGCGGCGGTAGACGAACGGGAAGCCGAACTTGTAGTCGGCGCCGTCCATGTCCCACCCCTCGTCGATGTCGAATCGCGAGAAGACGGCGGCCTCGATGAAGAACTCCGACTCCTCGCCGGGGTCGTTCGGGTTCGTCCAGAGCGCGAGCGGGTGGTAGCTCCCGAGCGTGTTCTCGATCTTCAGGTGGTCTCCCTTGCGGACGGGGACCTCGACCTTGGTGCCGGTGTGGCACTGCCGCGGGTCGGCGAGGTAGCCGCGGTAGATGTTCCGGTCGGGGAAGACCTCGAGGTCCCAGTCGTCGACCGGCTGGAGTCGGACCCCTTCGTCATCCTGTGCGAGCGCGAACGCGAGGACCGTCAGGAGGGTGAGCATGGGTGACCATTGAAGCGCGTGTCCGCCGCGAAATCCAGCAAACTCGGCAGGAGATGTCGTGATGCCGGAGATTGGGCGATCGGCCAGGGGTCCGATCATTCCATCCCCGGCATCTCCTGATCTCCCGGAAATGAAAAGGGGCCCCGGCTGTTCGCCGGGGCCCCCGTATTGGTCTTCAGAACGAAGACGGATAGATAGGAGGCTTGTTTAGAACTTGAAGATCGCCTCGAAGGCCAGCGTGTCGTTGTTCTTCTTGGGATCTCCATCCTTCAGGAATGCGGCCTTCTCGCTCGAATGGTCGTGACGGAACTCGACGCGGACCACGAGGTTGTCGTTGATGTCGAACTCGTTGGTCAACGTGATGTCCATGAGCGTTTGGCGGTTGCTGGTCCGGAAGCCATCGGAGTCGCGGAAGGCCTCGACCCGAATGGAGGGCGCGTCCCAAGGGACGACTTGCCATTTGACGTAGCCTGCTTCGCCGATCCACACGGCGGAATCCTTTCCGCCCGAGGCGGGCGTCAACGCATCGTGGTCGCGGCCGTAGTCGAAGTTGGCGCCGACGGTCCAGTCGCCGTGGGTCGCCGTGGCGGTCATATCGACGAGGTACCGCTTGTCCCCCGGCGCTCCCGGCCTGCTCACGGCGCCCGTGTTCGCGACGGTGATCGGCGTGCCGTTCCCACGATCGGCTCCGACCAGGAACGTGCCGCCGAACGTGAACCAGTCGATCGGCTTGAGGGTCCAGGTGTACTCGAAGGTCTTGGCGTAGTTGTTGTCCTCGATGTCGTCCCAGCCGTTGTTCACGCCGATGCCCACGTTCAGCATGTCCAGGAGCTGGTAGCTGGCGCGGATGCCGGTGTGGTTGAAGGGGATCGCCCATGTGAACAGCAGGCTGCGCGAGTAGTTGAAGTCGTCCTTCGCTTCGATCACCTCGTAGCCCGCGTTCGTGACGAACTTGCCAAGCTTGATGTCGAGGCCCTTGCCGAGCGGGGCGAGCACTTCGACATAGCCCTCCGTCAGGTTGAAGCTCGGGCCGCCGCTGATCCCGTCCGTGGCGCTCAGCACGCCGGCATCCGAGCCGGTGGAGAGCTTGAAACGGAACCCGGCGATGGACTTGTCGTTCGCCGTCTTTTCCAGCATGATCTGGGCGTTGTCGAGCATGAACGAATTCGCGTTCGTGTCGAAGCAGCGGAAACGGTTCTTCTGGTCGTTCGGATGTTCGACGTTGAACGTGTAGCCCGAATCCACGAAGCCCGACAGCTTGGTGTCCTTGATCCACTTGTTGAGGTCGTCCATCAGGTTCTCGCTCACCTTGGCGTCGGCCGAGATGAGGACGGGCGAGGTCGCTTTCGGGGTTTCGGTCTCGAGCGCGGCGACCTTCTTCTTGAGCTCGTCGACTTCCTTCTTGAGATCCTGGTTGGACTCCTGGGCCCAAGCGGCGGTCGTCACCGCGAGGGATACGGCCACGGCCACAGCAAAGCGTCTGACAGCCCCAGCCATAAAATGCTCTCCTTTCATGAACTCCACGGGATGTCCCGCGCCAGACAGGCAGCGGACTGAGGTACACCCTCCCCACCCGGTCTAGCGCAACCCCTATGCCACCACCCATTATGGGCCTCTTCGAGGGCTATCTGCTTGGGGAAGAATGGGTTAGGAGGTCGGGGAGGCGGCGAAGCAGGGGCGGTCAGCCTACCGTCCGGTAGGATTTCGGGCAAAAAGACACTACGCTGTATGTTCTGTGACTACAACGCTACAGGACAAAACAGACCGTCTGTTTTGTACGGCTTCCTCAGAAGGAAAGCCTGAAGCCCACGGTAAAGAGGGCGGCGCGGTCGTCGCGGGCCAGGGTGAAGTTCTCCAGGGCCGTCGCCCTCGCCAGGAACGCGGCGGCCGCTGAAAACACCAGGTGGGCCGACCATTCGAGGTCGACTCCGACGTCCACCTCCGTGCCGAGCGCCCGGCTCCTCCCGCCGACTCCGGGCGGGGGATCGGGGGGGAGAGGGACGGCCTGGAGAAATCGGAAGTGGGCGGCGGTGACGTGCGGCCGCAGTTTCTTCCCCAGCACGTCCATCTCCACCCCCGCGGAAATCTGCGCGCTCCAGTAATTGGTGTCGATATCCAGGCCGAACTCATTCCCCTCCACGATCAGCGTGGCGTCGTTGTCCTCGTACGAGAGGAACCGCCCCTCCCGGCGGTCGTCGCCGCGACGGTCGCCGCTGATGCGGACAAACGCCGCCTGCGCCCATGCCCCGTCTGAGTATCGGGCGACTGCCCGCAGCGCGTTGCCCGCGGCCCGGAGATCGACGCCCGCCGACCCGAACTGCCGGTAGCCCTCCAGCGCGAGGGCGAACGGCGACAGATCGAGCGTGACCGCCGCGCCTCCCGTCCAGACCTCGAGTCCCCGGCCGTCGCCCGTCATGAGCGTGACGATCGCGCTTCCGCGGAGGACGCCGAACGCCTTCGTGACCGCGGCGCCGTAGAGGCCTTCGTCCGCGGAGGGCGGCCCGCCCTCGGACATGAGGAGCGCGAAGAGCGTGATGTCCTCGAACCGCGCGGTCGCCCCGATCGGGTTGATCCGGTCGCGCCGCGTCTGGGGGACGGTGTTCGTCCCGGAAGCGGGGAAGGGCGGCACGGTCGAGTCGGGCAGCTCGCCCCACGGCGACTCGGAGCCCGACGGCGCGAGGAACAGCGGGTTGCCTGACCCCGTCGGGTCCCAGATGAAGTCCTGCTGGCCCACGCGGACGACGCCCAGGAACTCCAGCCAGGCCTGCTGAAGACGGAAGTTGAGCGCCCGCGCTTCGCCCAGCCGGTCCTCCTGGAAGCGGGGATCGGCGCTCGAGTCGGAGTGGAGGATCGAGTTGCCGATCTCGAAGACCGCGCGGACGGGCGAGGTGTCGATGTCGAACCGTACAGAGATCGCCGGCAGGACAAACGTATCGTGCGTGCGGACCGGGTTTCCGGAGGGGAGCCCGCCCGGCGTCCAGAGGGCGGCCTCGTTGATCACCCGGTCGCGCGAGGCCCACGTCATCTCGACGCCGCCCGAGATCGTGATGTCGACCGGCCCCGGCTCCTGCGCGAAGGCCACCGCGAGGACAAAACAAAGATTCATGGAGCGTCCGGTCTCCAGATCTCCGGGTGCCCTGGCACGCGCTTCAGCCCGGGGCGATCCCCGGGACCCTGGTTCGAGTGCCGGCTTATCTCCAAAAAAAGAAGGGCCCCGGTCATGGCTGACCGGGGCCCCGTGACAGTCTTCACAAAGAAGACGTTGCGAAAGGCGCGGGCTAGAACTTCAGCATCGCGCCCAATACGTACTCAATCCCGGTCTTGTCGGCCTTCTTGGCCGTGGCTCCGCCTACCTGCATAGAGTCATTCAGGATGTCGGAAGCGAGGAGGAATCCGACTCCGAAATTCAGGGAGGCCTGCTTCGTCAGCACCCACTCCGCCTTGACGTCGATCTCGTCACCCAGCTTCTTGGTGTTGTCCGCAGTCGTCAGCGAGCCGGCCGGAGTGAACGCAACGTCCTTCACCGTGCGGGTGAGTCCGACGATCGCCGAGAGCCGCAGGTTCTCCTTGCCGGCGCCGAGCGACAGGGCGACGCCGCCGTTGAGCTTGACCGCGAAGTAATTCGCGTCCCAATCGAGGCCGAGATACATGTCCTCGATGATCATGAGGTCGTTCATGTTCTCGTAGCTCAGGAAGTTGTTCACCTTTTTGTCGGGGCCTGTATCCTTGTCGCCCGAGACGTAGTCGAATGTGAGGCCGAACCAGATCGGATTGTTGGGAATGGTGTACTGAGCTCCGAACTGGAACGCGAATCCGTGGGCCTTGGCCGTGTCGTTGACGGCCAAGCCGGGAATCGCAAATCCGACGGAACCGGCGCCGCCACCGTCCGCCGTGCCCGCGTCCCCGAACTGGAAGTACATCTCGCCGAACAGTTCGAGGTTCCCGTCCATCATCTTCAGGTCGGCGCCGCCTCCGATGGTGAAGATGGAGGTGGAGGTGGCGGGCAGAGAAACCACGGACAGGATCGCACCCACCTTGCTGCCCTTGCCGATGGAATCCAGGTTGTACCAGAAGTCCACGGCGTAGAGCGCCTCGTCATTCGTGGGAGCACCGCCTTCGAGCGTGGCGGGCAACATGACCAGGTCCAGAGTGATCTGCTGGTTGGTCCAGTTGAGCCAGAAGCCCACAGGCTCGAGCTCTTCCGGCTGGCCTGCACGGGCTGCCAGCGAACCATTCCCATCCTGGACAGTGCTCCGGTTCTTGGCGAAGGACTGCGAGTGGTGCGGGTCGAAGGCGAAGGAATTGCCCTTGCCGCGGACGTCGAACGTCCAATCCGCGATGCCAACACCGAGCTTGAGGCCTTGCGTCAGGAAGTCGCTGATGGTGACGTGGGCCTCACGGAGCTGGATGCCGTTCGCAGTGGCGTTACCCCAATTGAGGATGGCGCCACCATCCACGCGCTTGGTGCCGAATTCCACCACAGCGGCGACTTTATCGTTCAAGTCGATGTCCATGCGGATCGCGAGAAAACCTTCGAAGGTGTTTTCTGCTTGAGAAACGTTAGGATTACCCGGGGGGATGCCACCCACGGGTGCGGGACTTGCGAGGTTGTTGGTGAAACCCGTGATCTCCTGGCTGCGCCACACGTAGTCCAGGCTCACCACGCCGGAAACGGACGCGCGGAGCGTGTCCTTGTTCTCCTTGTTCGTGGTGATGGGCTTCTCCTGCGCCGCCGCGCTGAGCGCGAGCGCCAGGACGAAAGCCGGGATTACAGCAATGGTAAACTTCCTCATCGAAACCCTCCCTATCTATCTTTACCTAACCGACAACCAAGTCACTGTTCACTGAGTTATCAAGGGTTAGAACTGCCCGAGGGAACCGGGTGAGCATCCTCGGTGTCCGTTGCCCGGCATTGCGCCGGGAGGTCACCACCACCCTGAAAAGGACGGCCGTGACACGGATCGAGCGACGCCTCTGTTTTGAACCCCTCCCCTGAGCCCACCAGTCAGGCTCTCCTTCCGCCTGGCGGCACCTCCTTTCCTCTCAAAAGGTTCCGAGTATTATAGGGATTGGCTACCCCCTGTCAAGCAGTTTTTTGGCCCTGGACAGGTCCTCGGGGGTCGTGATCTTGAAGTTAGCGTTGTCGGAGGGGACGATCATCACTTTTCCCCGCGCTCGTTCGACCAGCTGGACGTCGTCCGTGGCGTCCCGGTCACCGTTCAGGCGGTAAGCATTCAGCAGCACCCGGCGTCGGAAGCCCTGGGGCGTCTGGGCGAGCCAGACCTTGGATCGGTCGGGGGTCTCGAGCACCCGGCCCCGGTCGTCGGCGATCTTGACCGTGTCGACCGCCGGCGCCGCGAGGACCGCCGCGCCGTGTCTGGCCGCGGCCACGGCCACGTCCTTCACCGCCCGGCGGGAGACCAGCGGGCGGGCCGCGTCGTGGACGAGGATGACGGGTGCGGTCGTCGCCTCCAGCCCCTCGAGCACCGAGTCCTGCCGGCGGGCGCCTCCGGCCACCATGGCGATCACCTTGCGTCGCATCAATTCCCGGCCGTGGCGGGCGCGCACGCGGTCGATCCATTCGCCGGGGAGGACCAGGACGATCTCCCGCACGAAGGCGAGAGAGGAGAAGGTGCGGACGGAGTGGAGGAACAGGGGGAGGCCGGCCAGCGGGACGAGCGCCTTGGGGAGGGCGAACCCGAGCCGGCGCCCCTCGCCCGCCGCCGCCACGATGACCCCCGTCGGAGGCACCTTCATCGCGGCCATATATAAGGTATTTGCCGCCCCGTGTTAACGAAAACGCGCGGCGATATCGTCACCACGAAGTGTTGACGATATCGCCGCGCGTGTTCGTGACACGCCGCCGCGCTTGACAACCCTTTTGGGGTTCCAGTATCCTCCGACTCCTTCTATGAAGATCAAGTTCTGGGGCGTCCGCGGTTCCATCCCCTGCCCGGGCCAGGCGACCACCCGGTTCGGCGGCAACACTTCCTGCCTCCAGGTCCTGGGCGGGCAGGAGATCGTCATCCTCGACGCGGGGACCGGCATCCGCGAGCTCGGCCAGCAGATCACCGCGGCGAAGAAACCGGTGCGGGTCCACATGCTCCTCACCCACA
>JBGPCZ010000105.1:0-21269 GCA_041482015.1 Planctomycetota bacterium
CTCCTTGCCGGGCTGCATATCCTCGGCGCGCACGAAGTCGTTCTTCGGGACGACACCCTCGGACTTGTAGCCGATGTCCACGAGCACGTCGTCGCCCACGACGTCGAGGATCCTGCCCTTGATGATGGTGTCGGCGGTGAAGTTCTTGACGGAGTCGACGTAGTACTTCTCGATCTCCTTGTCGACCTGGGACTTGTCCTTGCCGGCCTCCGCGAGGAGCTCGGCGGCGATCTTCTCCGCCTCGGCCTCGGGCATGCTCAGCATTTTCACGAGCTTGCGGTTCGACATCCCTTCAATTCTCCTTTCAGGCCGACGATGGCACTGCGAATGCCGTCGCCGGCGACCTTGTCCGGTTCCATGGGCCTGCCGTAGACGATGCTGATCCTCCCGAAGCGGGGGAACAGCGCGCCCTTCGGCCACACGTCTCGCGCACCCACGATGAGGACCGGGACGATGGGGACGGCGGCGCGCTCGGCCAATATGCCGAAGCCGGCCTTCATTCGGCCGACGGTGCCGTCCCGGGTCCGTGTCCCTTCCGGAAAGACCAGAAGGAGATTACCCCGCTGGAGCCTGTCGATGGCGTTTTTCACCCCCTTCACGTCCGCCGTGTCCCGTTCGATAGCAAACGCGTTAAAGCGGCCGATTAGGGCTCCAAACAGCGGGTTTCGAAAGAGCGACCGCCGCGCCATGAAGTGCATCTCCCGCGGGAGGTACGCACCGATCAGCGGCGGATCCAAATAGCTCTGGTGGTTGGCGGCCAGCAGGGCCCCGCCCGTTCGCGGGATGTTCTCAACCCCGGTCGCACGCACCTGCCAGAAGAAAGACCCGCCCATGCGGATCAACCTCTGGCATATCCAGTACAACGAGTACCACCAGCGCCCCATGGACCCGCCTTCAGCGGCCCTGTAAAGCGGCGAGTATTCTAGCCACGACCTCCTCCACGGTCAAGCCGGACGAGTCGATCTCGATCGCGCCCGCCGGCCGGACGAGCGGCCCGACCGGCCGCGCCCGGTCCTCCGCGTCGCGCCGCGCCATCGCCCGTTCGACCTCCGCGAGATCCCCCCCGCTCTCCGCGTGCCGCCGCCGCGCGCGCACGTCGAGCCCGGCGTCGAGGTAGATCTTGAGCGTCGCGTCCGGAAAGACGACCGATCCCTGGTCGCGCCCCTCGGTGACGAGCCCGCCGCCCTTCCCCACCTCGCGCTGGAGGCGGACGAGCTCGGCGCGGCACTCGGGCGAGTCGGCGATCGGCTTCACCGCCGCGGTGATCTCCGGCCGGCGGATCTCCCCGCTGACGTCCTCGCCGTCGAGGCGGACGCGCTCGCCGATCTCGATCGACGTGCCCGCGGCCATGACGGCGATCGCGCACGGGTCGGCGATCCCGTGCCGCCGCGCCTTGAGCGCGACGGCGCGGTACATCGCGCCCGTGTCGAGGAAACGGAGGCCGAGGCGGCGCGCGACGATGCGGGCGGCGGTGGACTTGCCGGCCGCGGCGGGACCATCGATGGTGATGATCAAGAGGACAGAATCAAGAATCGAGCATCAAGCATCAAGGGAAGTATGACAATGCCTCCAAGGATTGGCCAAGGGAGTTCAGAAGAGACGGGGCGCGGGTCTATTTCTTCCGACCGAAGAGCTTTCCAAACAGGCCCTGCTTCTTCGGCGGCTCGGGCTCCGGCTCGCCTTCGGGCTGGAGTTCGCCCTCGGCGACGGGCGCGTCCTCCTCGGGGATCGGGCCGGCCGAGGTTTCGGCGCTGAGCGGCACCTCTTCGAACTGGGCCTCGTCGGCGGGGGCCGGCGGCTCCTCCTCGGCCTTCTTCCTCTTCTTCAGGTCCTGGCGCAACTTCTTCCCGGCGCCGCCCATGTCGAGGAGCGTCTCGTCCTGGGGCAGGCCGCCGTCGTCGACGGAAGCGGCCGCGACGTCGGGCAGCGACTCGAGTTCGACCGCCTCCGCCCCGGCTTCCTCGACCGCGGGCTCATCGGTGATCGCGGGCAGGTCGCCCTTGGTCTCGTCGTCCTTGGCCGCGGTGGGCGGCGGGGCCTCGACGGGCTTCCCCCCCCACCCGGAGCCCGCCGGCACGGCCGGCGCTTCGCCCGCCGGGGTCTCGCCCTCGGGCCTCGAGAGGCTCAGGTTCAGCCGTTTCACGCGCTCGACCAGGCCCTGTAGCATGCTCGAAACGCTCGCGAGGCTGCGGTCAAGGTCGGCGGCCAGGTACTTCGCCTCGCCCGAGCCGCTCGACGACTCCTTCGCGGCCGTCTTCGCCTTCAGCGCGCGATTCTCCGCGGCGGCCTCATCGAGCTTCTTCTGGAGGTCGTCGGCGCGGGACTTGTGGCGCGCCGCGGCGGCCTCGAGGTCGACGATCTTCCCGTCCTTTTGTTCGATCGCTCGCGAGCCGGCGGCGGTCGAGGTGTGGGCGCTCTCGGTCGACTTCTGGAAGTCCTCCTGGAGGGAGCGGTAGCGCTGCTCGCCGTCCTGGACGATCTTTTCGAGCATGGCGATGCGGGCCTGGGCGCGCGAGAGGTCGGGGGAGCCCTGCCTCGTCGTGGTGTCGCCGGGCGGCTTATCGGCCTTCGCGTGGAGGTCCTCGATCTCCTTTTCCTTGTTGGCGAGCGTGGCCTTGTAGGCGTCCTGGGCTTTCTTGAGCTCCTCGCCGAGGCGGGCGATCGCGTCCTGCGACTCCTTGTGCTCGGCCTCCTTCTCGCGGAGAGCGTCCTCCTTGCCGGACTCGACGAGGGCCTTCGCGGACTCGACGTCCTTCTCGAGGGAGCCGATGCGCGAGCGGGCGTCGGAGAGGTCACGGTCGCGGGTCTTGGTCCCGCCCTGCGCGCCCTGGAGCTCGCCCTCGAGGGCGGCGATGCGCTCCTGCGCGTAGTGGAGCTCGGCGTCCTTTTCCTTGATCGCGGCGAGGCCCGCCTGCTGGGCCTTGGATCGGGTCTCCTGGACCTCCTTTTCGAGGGCCTGGACGCGCACGACCTTGTCCTTGAGATCGGCGTACACCTTCTGCATCTCGGCCCTGGAGCGCGTGCCCTCCTGGCCCGCCTCCTCGCGTCCCCTCTGCGCCTGCGCCAGGCGCCCGGCCATCTCCTCCAGCTCCTTGCTCTTCAGGTCGATGGCGGCGCGGGCGGAAGCCGCCGCCCGTTCGAGCTCGGCGACCTTGGCCTCAAGCTCCTTCGCGCGGCCGGAGTCGCCGGGCGGCGCCTGGGGAGGCGGCGTCGGCGAGGCGGCGGAGGGCACGGAGGTCTGCCGGAGGACTCCGCCGCAGGACGGGCACTTCGTGGGGGGGGCGCTGCTGCCGTCCCGGACCCGGAACATCTTGCCACAGGAGCATTCGAGGAGCATGCTGGAAATCCTCCGCGCTCAGGAGTTTACCACGGGATGACGGGGAAGTCCAAAGGTCACAAACACGCCCGGCCTCTTTGGGGACACGCGACGTCCACGAAATCGCCCGGCCGTTTCGTGGACTCCAGGAGTCTACAAACGCGTCCGGCCATTTTGTTTCAGCTTCCTCAATTCCCTCTCCTGCCGCTTCCACATTCGCGCCTTCGCCTTCGGGTCGTGGTCGTCGTAACCCAAAAGGTGGAGGATCCCGTGGGCGACGTAGCGCAGCAGTTCCTCCTCGACGGAGATTCCGCGCGCCTTCGCCTCCCGCGCCGCGTATTCGGCGCTGATCACGAGCTCGCCGAGCAGGTCCGTCCCCAAAGGGAAGGAGATCACGTCGGTCGCGAAGTCGTGCTTGAGGAACTTCCGATTGATCTTCCGGATCGCCGCGTCGGTCACGAACGCGATCGACAGGCTGCGCGTCCCGAGGATCCCGCGCGCGAGCCGGCGGACCGCGGCCCCCGGGATCGTGACGCGCCGCTGCTCGTTCGTAAGGTGGATCATGCGACCGGGACCGGTTTCTTCTCCAGGTAGGGCTTCAGGTACTTCCCGGTGTAGCTCGTCGGGTGCGCGGCCACGCGCTCCGGCGGCCCCGCGACGACCACCTGCCCGCCCGCCCCGCCACCCTCCGGGCCGAGGTCGATGATCCAGTCCGCCGTCTTGATCACGTGCATGTTGTGCTCGATCACGAGCACCGTGTTCCCGAGCTCGACCAGCCGCTGGAGCACCGTGAGCAGCTTCTTGATATCCGCGAAGTGCAGGCCCGTCGTCGGCTCGTCGAGGATGTAGAGCGTCCGGCCCGTCGACACCTTCCCGAGCTCGGTCGCAAGCTTGACCCGCTGCGCCTCGCCGCCCGAGAGCGTCGTCGACGCCTGGCCCGTGTGCATGTAGCCGAGGCCCACGTCGTCCATCGTCTTGAGCACGCGCTCCAGCTTGGGGAAGTTCGCGAAGAACTGGAGCGCCTCCTCGATCGGCATCCCGAGGATCTCCGAGATGTCCTTCCCCTTGAACTTGATCTCGAGCGTCTCCTTGTTGTACCGCTTCCCCTTGCACTCCTCGCAGACGACGTAGACGTCGGGCAGGAAGTGCATCTCGATCAGCTTCGTCCCCTGCCCCTCGCACGCCTCGCAGCGGCCGCCCTTCACGTTGAAACTGAACCGGCCCGGCAGGTAGCCGCGCGCCTTCGACTCCTTGGCCATCGCGAAGAGGCCGCGGATCTCGTCGAACGCGCCGGTGTAGGTTGCCGGGTTCGACCGCGGGGTCCGCCCGATCGGGGACTGGTCGATCTCGATGATCTTGTCGAGGTGCGCCGCGCCGATCACCCGGTCGTGCGCGCCCGGCTTGTCCTTCGCGCCCATGAGCTGCCGGGCCAGCGCGCGGTGGAGGATGTCGTCGACGAGCGTGCTCTTCCCCGACCCCGAGACGCCCGTCACCGCGACGAAGCAGCCCAGCGGTATCCGGACGTCGATCTTCTTCAGGTTGTTCTCGCGCGCCCCCTTGACCTCGACCGCCGGACCGTCGGGCTTCCGCCGCTTTGCGGGGAGCGGGATCTCGTCCTCGCCCGAGAAGAAGCGGCCGGTGATCGAGCGCTTTTCGGCCATGATGTCGGCCACCGAGCCCTGCGCGATGATCTCGCCGCCGTGGAGCCCCGCGCCCGGCCCGACGTCGATCACGTGGTCGGCCGACCGGATCGTCTCCTCGTCGTGCTCGACGACGATCACGGTGTTCCCGAGGTCGCGCAGCTTGAAGAGCGTCTCGAGGAGCCGGTGGTTGTCGCGCTCGTGGAGGCCGATCGTCGGCTCGTCGAGGACGTAGCAGACGCCGACCAGGCCGCTACCGACTTGCGAGGCCAGGCGGATCCGCTGCGCCTCGCCGCCCGAGAGCGTGGAGCTCTTCCGGTCGAGCGTGAGGTACGACAGGCCGACGTCGCCCAGGAACTGGAGGCGGCTGCGGATCTCCTTCAGGACCAGGCGCGCGATCTGGGTCTCCTCCCGGTTGAGGGAGAGCTCGACGAAGAACGCGCGCGCGCCCTCGATCGTCATCGTCGTCACGTCGTGGATGTTCCGGTCACCGACGCGGACGGAGAGCGCCTCGGGGCGGAGCCGCTTCCCCGCGCAGCCGGGGCACGGCGACTCGGTCATGTAGCCCATGATCCGCTGCTTGATGAACTCGCTCTCGGTGTTCTTGAAGCGCTGCATGAGGCTCGGGATGACGCCCTCGAACCAGGACTTCCACTTCTTCTCCTGCCCGGGGTTCGTGCCGTGGAGGAGGATGGCCCGTTTCTCCTCGTCGATCTTCTCGAACGCCGCGCCCGGTCTGACGCCGAACATCTCGCAGAATTCGCGGAGGCGGCGGTTGTAGCGGATGGTCATCCGCTTCCCAAGCCGGCGCCAGGGCTGGATCGCGCCGTCCTTGAGGGAGAGCTTGGGGTCGCTCACGATGAGGTCGGGGTCGAGCTCGAGGCGCGTGCCGAGCCCGTCGCAGGTCGGGCAGGCGCCATAGGGCGAGTTGAACGAGAAGAGGCGCGGCTGGAGTTCGCCGAAAGAAAGGCCGCAAAACGCGCACGCGTAGAGGGTGCTGAAGAGCCGGTCGCCCTTCTCGCCCGCGAGGACGAGGAGCCCCTCCCCCAGCTTGAGCGCGGTCTCGACGGAGTCGGCGAGGCGGCGGCGGACCTGCGGTTTCTCGAGGACGATACGGTCGACGACGGCCTCGATCTCGTGCTTCTTGTTCTTGTCGAGCGTCAGCACGTCCTTCAGCTCGATGACCTCGCCGTCGACGCGGACGCGGACGTAGCCCTCGCGGCGGACGCGCTCGAAGACGTCCTTGTGGTGGCCCTTTTTGCCGCGGACGAGGGGGGCGAGGAGCGCGAACTTCGAGCCCTCGGGCAGGTCGAGGATGTCCTCGATGACCTGCTCGGCGGTCTGCTGGGTGATGGGGCGCGAGCACTTGTAGCAATGGGGCTTGCCCACGCGGGCGAAGAGGAGGCGGAGGTAGTCGTAGATCTCGGTCGACGTGGCGACGGTGGACCGCGGCGTGGCGTGGCCGGTCCGCTGCTCGATCGAGATGGTGGGCGGGAGGCCCTCGATCGACTCGACGTCGGGCTTCTGCATCTGCTCGAGGAACTGGCGGGCGTAGGCGGAGAGGGACTCGACGTAGCGGCGCTGCCCCTCGGCGTAGATCGTGTCGAAAGCGAGGGAGGACTTGCCGGAGCCGGAGAGCCCGGTGACGACGATGAACTGGTCGCGGGGGAGGTCGACGTCGACGTTCTTGAGGTTGTGCTCCCGCGCGCCGCGGACGCTGATGGTCGAGAGTTTGCCCATGGATCGAACGGCTCATTGTAACAAAACCGGGGCGTGTAACGAAATCGCCGCGCGTTTTCGTTACACGGCGGGGGGGGTGTCCGGGAGAGGGGCCTCCCCGCCCGTGGCAAGCGAGGCCTGGGCGGCGATCCCCTCGACCGCGAGCTGGCGGATCGTGACGCGGCTGAGCGAGGCGGTGGCCTGCTCCTCCGCTTCGTTGATCAGGCGGTAGGCGGCGGCCGTGGCGGGCCCTTCGGGGAGCGGGCAGCCGTCGCCGTAGGTGCGGACGGCGGCCAGGACCTCGCGCGCGGTCATTACGCCGGGGTCCTGGGCGGGGACGAAGCCCGGCTCCTTGCGGCCCGGCAGCGCGACTTCGCGGAGTATCCCCTGCGTCGAGAGCTCGAAGAGCACCTCGTTCACGGCGCGAACCGTCGCGTTCAGTTTCGCGGCCGTCGCCTCGCCCGTGGGGGGCTGCTCGCCCTTCGTGAACGCCTGGACGATCGAGACGGTGACGACGAGCGCGAGGCGGTCGCGGTCGGCGGCGGAGAGCCGGAGCTGCTCGATTTCGCGACGGTAGGTGTTCACGTGCTGGACGGCGAAGGCGACCTCGGCGCCGAAGAGGACGACGATCCAGCTCAGGTAGACCCAGAGGAGGAAGATCGGGATCGCGCCGAGCGAGCCGTAAAACTTCTGGGTCGACAGGAAGTGCGAGTTGTACCAGATGTAGCCGGTCTTCATCGCCTCCCACACCGTGCCCGAGACCATCCCGCCGATGAAGGCGGCCCCGGGGCGGACGCGCGTGTTGGGCATGAAGATGTAGAAGCCGGCGAACATGACCCACGCCATCACGAACGGCGTCAGGCGGAGCGTGATGGATCCGAACATGGGCACATGGGTCGTCAGCCAATCGTAGAGGCCGTTCGAGGTCACGACCGTCGTCATGGAGAGCGACGCGGCGAGGAGGAGCGGGCTGACGGTGAGGAATGTCCAGTAGACCGTGAATCGCCGGAGGAGCGGGCGGGGCGTCTTGATGCCCCAGATCTTGTTGAACGTCTTCTCGATCGTGGTGAGGAGCGACAGCGACGTGTAGAGGAGTGCCGCGAAGCCGACGACGCCGATCGCGGTCGCGTTCACGTTCTGGATGAACGCCTCGATCTTGCCCACGATGTCGCCGCCCGCCTCCGGGGTCAGGTTCTTGAGCAGGTATTCCTGCACCTGGGTGCCCATCTTGGACATGCCGCCGAAGCCCTTGAAGACGGCGAGCATCACCACGAGCAGCGGGACCATGGCAAACGTCACCTGGTACGTGAGCGCCGCGGCGAGGGTGAAGACCTCGCTCTTGATGAAGCCCTCGACGATGAGGACGCCCATCCGCAGCAGCCGGTAGGCCCAGCGCGGCCCGCGGGCCTCGGGCAGGCTGAGCCAGAGGTCGCGTTCGATGAAGCGGCGGAAGCGCGACCAGTGGCTGCGGACGCGGGTGGACAGGTCGGTGGAGTCGGGTTCCACGGGGAGAAGTGTAGCAGAAGGAGCCCGGCGCTTGAAGCCCGCCCGCCGATCTTTGTAGGCTTTCGCTTTGCGGGGGGGTAGAATTCGCGCCCATGGGCCAGGCCCGGGTCGATCTCTTCCAGAAGTGCCGCAACTACACCCGCCACAAGGAGGCCGAGGCGAGCGGCCTCTACCCCTACTTCAAGGCGATCGAGTCGGGCGCCGACGCCGAGGTCATGATCAAGGGCAAGAGGATGATCATGATCGGCTCGAACAACTACCTCGGCCTGACCACCCACCCCAGGGTCAAGGAGGCGGCGATCAAGGCCATCGAGAAGTACGGCTCCGGCTGCACGGGGTCGCGGTTCCTGAACGGCACGCTCGACATCCACGAGGAGCTGGAGCACCGGCTCGCCAAGTTCGTCCGGAAGGAGAAGGCCCTCCTCTTCTCGACGGGGTTCCAGACCAACCTGGGGACGATCTCGGTCCTGGTCGGCAAGGACGACGTCATCCTCTGCGACCGGATGAACCACGCGTCGATCATCGACGGCTGCCGGCTCGCGTTCGGCCGGACGATCAAGTTCAAGCACAACGACATCGAGGACCTCGAGCGGATCCTGAACTCCAGCGACATGGAGGACGTGAACGGCTCGATCCTTGTCGTCACCGAGGGCGTCTTCTCGATGGAGGGCGACCTCGGGATGCCCCCGCAGATCGCCCGCCTGAAGAAGAAATACGGCTTCCGCATCCTGCTCGACGACGCGCACGGCATCGGGTACATGGGCGCGAACGGGCGCTCGACGGCCGAGCACTTCGGCGTCGAGAAGGACACCGACCTCATCATGGGGACGTTCTCGAAGTCGTTCGCGTCGCTCGGCGGCTTCATCGCGGGCGAGGGCGAGGTCATCGATTTCATCAAGCACAACGCGCGCGCGCTGATCTTCTCCGCCTCGATGCCCCCGTCGGCGGTCGCGACGGTGCTGGCGGCGCTCGACATCATGGAGAAGGAGCCGCAGCACCGCGAGCGGCTGTGGAAGAACACGCGGAAAATGCAGTCGGCGTACCGCGACCTTGGGTTCAACATCGGCGGGACGCAGTCGCCGGTGGTGCCGATCATCATCGGCGACTTCGAAAAGACGCTGATCTTCTGGAAACAGGCCTTCGAGGCGGGCGTCTTCCTCAACCCGATCGTCCCGCCCGCGGTGCCGCCGGACATGTGCCTGCTCCGGACGAGCTACATGGCGACCCACACGGACGAGGAGCTCGACCGGGTGATCGAGATCATGGAGAAGATCGGCAAGTCGCTCGGCGTCATCTAGGAACAAGGACGGGATCCCGGGGGAGGAGGAGTGAACGGCTCCGCAGCCACCATGTCGCAAGAGACCTGGAAGTGCCCCACCTGCGCGCAGGAGATCCCCGTATCCGAGCGGCTCTGCCCTGCCTGCAAGGTCACGCAGGTGCGGCGGCCGACCGCGGCCGAGGAGGCGGCGGAGTTCATCGCGGAGACCGCGGAAATCGGGCTGCCCCACGTGATCCCCGAGGCCCGGTTCAACGTCCCGCTCGAGACCGGCCCGGCGTGGTCCAGCGGGTCGCTGCTCGTCGCGGAGTCCGGGTTTTTCCTCCTGAGCGCGAAGGACGGCCTGGATCCCGCCGCCGTCGCCGCCGCCCCGCCGCAGGTCCCCGGCCGGCTGGGCGCCCTCTCCTTCGCCCTCCCGCGGGCGATGATCAAGCGCGTCGTGCACGACCGCCTGGCCGGCCATTTCGTCGAGATCGAGGGGAAGAAGTTCCCGCTCCGGCTCGAGGCGGCCGGCTGGAAGGCGCTTGACGCCGCGTGCGATCTCCTGGGGATCGCGCACTCGTGAACCTCGTTCCCGTCACGACCGCGCGGCAGCTGGATGACTTCATCCGGCTGCCCTTCGCGCTCTACCGGGGCGATTCGAACTGGGTCCCGCCGCTCGTCGCCTCCGAGCGGAAGATGATGGACCCGAAGCAGAACCCGTTCTACGACCACGCGGAGGCGGCCCACTTCCTGGCGGAGAAGGACGGCCGGCTCGTCGGCCGGATCTCCGCGATCGTGAACCGCACGCACAACGAGATCCACTCCGAGAAGACCGGCTTCTGGGGCTACTTCGAGAGCGAGAACGAACCGTCGACGGCGGCCGCGCTCTTCGACGGCGCGGGCGCATGGCTCAAGGAGCGCGGCATGACGCGCATGCTCGGCCCGGCCAACCCGTCGCTCAACGACCCCTGCGGCCTGCTCGTCGACGGCTTCAAATGGTCGCCCTTCGTGCTCATGACCTACAACCCCGGCTTCTACGTGAAGCTCGTCGAGGCCGCGGGCTTCACGAAGGCGATGGACCTCTGGGCCTACATCCTGCTCCACAACGAGCTCGTGCGCGACAAGATCGACCGCGTCGCCAACGCCGTCAAAGACCGGAGCAAGGTGACGATGCGGTTCTTCGATCCCTCCCGCTTCGAGGCGGAGCTCGAGATCGTCCAGGAGATCTACAACGATGCCTGGGAGAAGAACTGGGGCTTCGTGCCGATGACGGAGGACGAGATCCGCTTCGCCGCCGACGACATGAAGGCGATCCTCCTCCCGGAGATGGCCTACTTCGCCGAGGTGGACGGCAAGCCCATCGGCTTCGCCTTCGCGCTCCCCGACATCAACCACGTCCTGAAGAAGTGCAAGGGGTCGCTCTTCCCCTTCGGCTGGTACTACTTCCTCAAGTTCAACCTCCGCAAGATCCCGACCTGCCGGATCGTCGCGCTCGGCGTCAAGCGCGCCTGGCAGCACGCGGGCATCGGCACGCTCTTCTACCAGAAGTTCATGGAGGAGGGCCTCAAGCGCGGCTACAAGGCCGGCGAACTCTCCTGGGTGCTCGAGACGAACGACCTGATGAACCGGCCGATCCAGCAGATGGGGGGGAAGCCGTACAAGGTGTACCGGATGTACGAGCGGCCAGTGTGACCGATTCCGAATCACGAATAGCGAATCACGAATGACCGTGGGCATCCAACGAAAAGCCGGGGGCGTCCGTCCAACCCGGTAGGAGGCCGGCAACGCCGCTCGCGCGGCAGGAGGTCTCCATGTCCACTTCCAGCTTCACCCAGCTCGATGTTTGGGCAAAGGCCCACCAGGTCACCCTGGCGATCCACGCGATCACCGACCGGTTTCCTCCCCGGGAGAGATTCTCCCTGGCTCACCAGATGTGGAAGGCTGCGGTCTCGGTCCCTGCCAACATCGCGGAGGGATACGGTCGCCGCCACGCCCGGGACAAGGCGCGTTTCTACACGATCGCCGAAGGATCCGCCGAGGAACTTAAGTACTACCTGATCCTCTCCCGCGACTTGGGATACCTGAAGGAGTTCGACCAACTCTGGCCGATGATCGAGGACGTCTCCCGAATGCTTCGCCGGCTCGTCGACAAGACGTTGTCCTTCACGTAGACGATCGCCGCGGGACATGGAGTGGCCGCACGTGATTCGTGATTCGGAGCGCTACTTGTTGTCCCCCGTCGCCACCGGGATGTACGCACGCTTCAGGAACAGCAGCGCGAAACAGGTGTCCGTCGTGTCAATCCACTCGCCGCCGGACTCCTGGTTGAGGACGATGAACATCGCGCCGTCGTGGTACCAGTCGCGGCCGGCGAGGCGGTCGAGTTTCGCGATCATCATCGCGCGCTCGAGGCTGTAGAGGTCGTAGTAGATCGAGCCGCCGTGGCCGCCGGGACGATCGCGCCGGGGGTCCGGGACCGGGTACTGCTTCGTGAAGAGCGCGAGCACCTTCTTGATCGAGTCGTCGCCGACCAGCGTCTCGGGCGCCTTGCGCTTGAGCGTCGCCTTCGCGACCAGCGTGCAGTACATCCCGGCCGCGCTCATCGAGCGCGAGCCGCCCTGGTTCGCGTCGGCGGGGTCGCGGCGGTACGGCCAGCCGCCGTCCTTCACCTGGTCGCCCGCCCAGTGGTTGAGCGATTTCGCCCAGGCCGCCTCGGGAGCGGGGACGCCGGCGTTCTGCGCCGCGCGCAGGCCGAGCACCGCGAACTGCGTGTTCGAGTTGTCCATGTCCTTCGTCGCGGGCTTCTGGTAGCCCCAGTCGCCGGTCTCGTAGCCTCCGCGGACCGACCGCGTCTGCGCCTCGACGAGCCACGTCGACGCCTCGCGCAGCCGCTTCGCGTACCGCTCGATCGACGCCGCGAGCTCCGCCCTCGCCGCCTTGTTCTTCTCCATCCGGAAGACCGGCTGCAGGAGCTCGATCGCCTCGCCGCACGCCATCGCCTCGAGGGCCACCGTGTACGTGTGGTTGGGCAGCGGCTCCTTGAGCAGCCACTCGAACCCGGACTGGACCGACTTGTCCTTGAGCGGGACCTCGCACTTCAGGAGCGTGTAGAGCGTGAGCGCGGTGGTGCCGTGGACGAAGGAATCGTTGGAGTTCAGCCCGCAGACGCAGTACTTCCATGCGCCCGCCTCGAGCTGCTTCGACTTGAGCCAGGCGACGCCCTCGTCGATCGAGCGTGCAATGTCCTTGTCGAGAAGCGGCAGGCGGGCCTTGTCCCAGCCCGCGCGGAGGGAGTCGATCCTCTCCTTCATCGAGTCCCCCGCGGCGACGAGCCCCTGGCCCGCGAGCAGGATCTCGAGCGCCGGGATCGGCTCCTTGGACGGATCCTTCTCGTCCTTGTACTCCCCGAGCTTCGCGAGCAGGATCGTGACGAGCACGCTCTTCTTGAGCAGTGCCGGGTCGACGACGGCCTTGCGCGCCCACTCCGCGACCTCCTTCGACGCGTGCGCCGTCATCGCGACGAGGTCCGCGTAGCCGTACGCGCCCGCCTTGAGGAGGAACCTCCCGAACAGCGGCCGGAGCCCCTCCGGCAGTCCGTCCTTCTCGAAGTTCTTCCTCATCTCCAGCGCGATCTCGCGGTCCTTAGGCTCGATGCGCTTGCGGAGCGCCGCCGCGGCGTGGGGCAGGTTGGCCAGGGCCGCCCAGGCGGCCTCGCGCGCGGGCGCCGCGTTCGAGTCCGCCTGCGCGAAGATCGACCCGAGGTGCGGCCCCGGCTCGGCCAGCTCGAGGGCGTAGCAGGCGGCGATCTTGCGCCTCGGGTTCTCCGGCTTCTCGGCCAGCGCCTGGAGCGCCGCGCGGATCGCCGGTGCCTTCGCGCGCGAAAGCGACCTCGCGGCCGCCATCCCCGTCGCGAGGTCCTCGGCTTCGAGCAACTTCGAGAGTTCCTTCGCCAGTCCGTCGGGGTCGACGCCACCCGCCGCTTCCGCCGCCCCGCGCACAATCGCGGGCTTGTCGTTCGAGAGGAGCTTCGCGAGCTCCTTTTTCGTCGAGACGTCGCCCAGGAACGCCAGCGCCACCGTGCCCGCCGGGCCCGTCCCCTTCAGGCTCTCGCGCTGGGGCGCGAACCCCTTGGTGAACTCGGCGTGGGCCGCCCCGCGGACCTCCGGATCGAGGGACGCCAGGCGGTCGAAGACGGATTCGAGGTCGGGAGGGTCCTGCGCGAACAGGAGGGCCGCCAGGAGGCCGAGCGCTTTCATCTGGATATGAAACGGGCGCGGGGCGCGATCAATCTCCGAAGACCTGCAGTCCCTGCTTCGCGCTCACGTAGAGGCGGCCGCGCCACCAGGAGGCGGGAAGGCCGGCCACGCCCCATCCGTCGTTGGCGACGAGCAGGTCGCCGTGGACCGCGCGGAGATAGCCGCCTTCGGCCGGGTCGTAGACGACGGCGATCGGAGTCTCCCCGGACTGGCCGGGGATCGCGGCGCGCGGCGCCGTGAAGACCACGCTGCCCCGCGACTCGGAGAGCACCTGCCACAGTCCCGCCGGCGTGTTGGCCACGACGGGCGCGACGGCGTCCCACGCGACCATCTCGGCGGGCTCCTTCGCGGAGAGCCTCACCGCGGTCAGGAACGCGCGCGTCGGCGCGGCCTTCTCGCGGGGGACGTTGTAGACGAAGAGGAGCCCGTTCCGGTCGACGAGCGTCCCTGTCGGGCGGCCCACCGGGAGCGTGCGGCCCTCGGGCAGCGCGATCTTCCGCTCGTCCTTCCCTTCCAGGTTGAACGACCAGAGGAGCGCCTCCCCGCCCGCCACCGGCGGCGAGACCAGGAGGCAGACGCGATCGCCGCCCGCGGCGAGGCTGCAGGAGAAGTGGGTCGGCGGCATGTACTTCGCGTTGAGCGCCATCTCGATCGACTTGAAGTCCTTCCGGGCGGGGTCCATCGACACGTTGTACAGCGACCGGTCCTTCCGGTCGTTGTTCACGTCCGCGACGTAGTAGAGCACGCCGCGCTCGACGTCGGCCGCGTGGGTGAGCACCTGTCCCATGAGGTTCTTGCGGTACGGATCGCGCCCGTCGGCGGACGGGATCGACCAGAGGACCCAGTCGCGGCTGCCCGGGCGCGAGATCCCCTGGAGGAGGAGGACCTGCTCCGAGAGGTAGTTCTCGAAGAAATGCACCTGCGTGTCCTGGTTGGCGTTGTTCGGATCGAAGTCGAACGCGCGGGCCCACGCGAGGTCGCCCGTCAGGTCGCTCAGGCAGAGCAGCCGGTGATGCGCGTCCTCGGCGCGGAAGATCGCCCGCTCGTTCCTCGCCTGGTCGCTGTAGACGCGGAACACGTCCCGGTCGCGCTCGGGGCGGTGGGACTCGTAAAGGTAGAGGCGACCCTCGGTGGCGTGGAAGGCGCGGACGTGGAACCGCTCGCGGAGGTCGCGGAAGGTCCACTCCACGCGGCCGGTCGCGAGGTCGAGGCAGGAGACGCCGTCCTCCCAGGCGACGGCGAGCTCGTAGGCGCGCGTGAACGACGCGCCGACGATCGCGGGCCGGTGGTCCGCGGGATGGGCGGACAGCTCGACCCTGACCTTCCGGTCCTCCCAGTTCTTCTTCTGCGGATCGGTGGGGCGGCGGAGCGTGACCTCGACCGTCGCGCCCGCGGCGCGCCCGGCGAGGAGGTCGTCGAGCGAGGACGACGTGACCACGGCGCCGTCCAGCGTCACGAGGAGGTCGTCGCGTTTGAGGCCCGCCCGCTCCGCGGGAGATCCCGGGCGGATCCCCATGATGAGCGTGCCGGGAAGATCCGGCGAGGACGGGTCGGAATAGACGATCCCGAGGTACGCCCCGGGATGGGGGCGCGACCAGACGAGGCGCTTGGCCTTCAGGTCCCAGAGCTCGACCGACGAGCCTCTCGTGAAGAACTCGAGGTCGCGGCCCAAGTCGGGCGGCACGATGCCGAGGGGCCGGAGCGGCTGGCATCCGCCGGGCAGGCAAAGCGGGTCGTTCGTGGGCTTCAGCGGATCGAGCTCGGTCAGCCGCTTCAGCGGCCCGGGTGGCACGAGCGCGACCGGCGGGAGCTCGCGGAGCAGCCGATCCGCCCAGTCCTTCACGGTCTCCTCGCCGGCCTCGGTCGTGATCGACTCGGGGCCGAAGCGGTCGGCGACGCGGGGGAGCTCGTAGCGCATCCGCTGGTGGTCCTTGAGCTTGCGGAGGATCTCGAGAAGCTCCTGGTACGAGTCGAGGTTGAGGTCGAGCTTGAAGCGGTCCTTGAGCTCCGCGTAGAGGGAGCGGAGCTTCTCGAACTTGCCCTCCTTCAGAAGCGTGTCACGCATCCGGCCCCACGCGTCGCGCGCGGTTTTCGAGTTCGGGAAGCGGTCCATCACGTCCTTGAGCGCCTCGACGCCGCCCTCCTTCGCCTTCTTGAGCGCCTCGGCCGCCTGCTTCTCGACCTCCTCGTACGCCTCGGGGGTCTTGGCGAGGATCCCGTCGATGTTCCGCCGCGCCTGCTCGGCCATCTTGAGGACCTCGTCGCTCTGCCGCTCGTAGAGGGCGCGGCCCTTCTGGATGAGCTCCTGGTACATGCCGACCGCGTCCTTCCAGCGCTGGAGCTTCTCGTAGGTCTGGGCCATGCGCTTGGTGCTGTCGGCCTCGGTGCGGTTGTCGTACGCGAATCCCTTGGCGAACTGGTAGAACTCGAGCGCCTTCCCCTGGTCGCCCCGCTCGGCCGCCTCGTCGCCGCGCTTGACGAAGATGCCGTGGAGCTCCTTCTTGACCTCGAGGACGCGCGGCTTGAGGGCGGCGTCGCCCTCGGCGGCACGGATGTACCCGAGGTACGCCTCGGCCGCCTCCTCGAGACGGTCGTTCTCGCGCATGGTCTCGCCGTACTCGAAGAGCGAGGCGGCGTGCGGCGGGCTCTGGTAGAGCCGCCCCGCGAATTCGTTCCGCAGGGTCTCGACGTCGGTGTAGACGGTGACCTTCTGGGTGGCGACGACCAGGTAGTTGCCGGCGATGAGGAGGTTGCCGTACTCGTTGGGCTCCTTCCAGCTCGGCTGGTCGAGGCTCTTCCAGGTGCGGACGTCGTAGATCGCAAGGACGCCGACCTGGTTCCCGCCCTGGTTGCTCGCGGCGGGCAGGTAGACGAGGTCGCCGTCGATGACGCCGCGGCCCGCGCGGGAGGTGTTGGACGACGCGAGGCTGTAGGCCTGGAAGTCGCGGAGGCGGACGACGTGGCTGACGGCGCCGCCGATGACCATCCAGTCGTCCACGATGCCGACCAGGTGGGTCATGTTCTTCCAGTCAAGCTCGCCCTCGCGGGTCTTCGGGGTCGGGAGCTGGAGCTCCTTGCCGGTGATCTTGTCGAACGCGGCGAGGTCGGAGCGGTCCTGCGGGAGGGCGAAGACCTGGCCCTTCCAGACGATCGGCCAGTTGGCGGGCCGGAGAAAGCCCATCTCCGCGCCGGAGTTCGGGTTGCGGCCGGCCGCGCGGCGGTACTTCGTGAGCCAGAGGACGTTGCCCGTCACGCCGTTCAGGGACGCGACGCAGCCGAGGTTGGTGAGCGCGAAGATCGCGCCGCCCTGCTCGGCGAGGAGCGTCTGGAAGACGACGCCGCGGCCGTTGCCGAAGTTCCACGGGTTGCCGCGGCCACCCGAGACCGACGCAACGAACGTGCACCAGAGCGGCTTGCCCGTCTTCCGGTCGAGACAGAGGACGCGGCTCTCCTGCTCGCCCACGGGGGACGTGCAGATGCCGAGGTAGATCCGCTCGCCCCGGATCAGCGGCTGGGCGGAGAACGAGAAGTTTCGGTCGAAGAAGTCCTTGCAGACCGTCTTCATTTCCGAGATGAGAGGCTCGTCGTCCGTGTCCCACTGTTTCTTTCCGGTGACCACGTTGAAGCACTTGACGGAGGTCGTGCCCTCGAAGAGATCGAAGTTGTTCGGGTTGTTGTCGCGCGGGCGGATCTCGAGCCGCGAGACCATCGTGACAATCGCCTGCTCGCCCTCGATCGCGACGCCGGCGTAGGGCCGGTTGGTGAACATGCCGTTGCCGTTTCCGTTGGGGTTGGGACGGAGGATCTGCCCCTCGGTCGGGAACTTCCAGTAGACCCCGGTCGTGGCCGAGGCGCCCTTGACCTTCGCGGGATCGATGGCGACGACGCGCGTGCCGTCCGTGAAGACGACGAAGTCGCGGCCCCGGACCTTGGAGTAGGCGGGGAAGAACGGGAAGTCGCCGAACTGCGGGGCGGGCTGCCCCTCCATCTGCATGCGGCGCATGCGGCCCATCGCGAACCGGTTGGGCGGGTCGGGCTGGGCCTGCCCGACGGGCTCGCCCTTGTCGGCCGCGTAGTCGTAGACCCAGCGGCGGATGTCGTTGCGGACGCCCATGACCTTCCGGCGGTCGCGGTCCTCGTCGCCGAGCGCCCAGGGCACCTTGAGGGGCCGGGGGGCGGAGACGCGCGCGGGGATGGCGACGCCCTTGAGATAGGCGGCGAGCTTGACCTCCTGGCCCCCGACCGTGAGCGCGCCGTCCAGCTTCTCGGTGTCGGCGTACTGGCGCAGGTCGTTCAGCGCGGCCTCGTTCTCGACGATCCGGCACGCGTTGGCAATTCGCGCCGCGGTGACGGTGCGGGGGATCTCGCTGTCGGGGTAGCAGCGGAGAAGTCGGTTCCAGTAGAAGACGGCCTCCTCGACGCGGCCCTCGTCGAAGGCCTGGTTGGCCAGCAGGTCGAGCGCGTCGTCGGCGACGGTCGAGAAGAAGAACTCCTCGACGACCTGCTCCAGCTTGCGGCGGTCGCGCTCCTCGCGGGCGCGGTCGAAGAGGGCGCGGGCGCGGCCATCGTGCTCGAGGCGGTAGTACTCGTAGGCCTCCTTGGGGAGCCGCGAGAGGCGCTGGGTGAGGAACTCGTTGACGCTGGTATAGCGGTCCGGGTTGGGTCCCTTGTCGATGGGAATGACCTTCTGCGCGTAGCGGCGGAGCCCGTGCGAGTAGTGCTCGAAGAGCCCCTTCCAGTCCTTGCCCTCCTCGCACTTCTGGATCTTCTCGAGGAAGTCCTTCTTCACCTCGTCGATGAAGACGGTCTCCTCCTGGGCCTGCTGGGGGCTCGCCGGGGTCTCGGTGAAGGCCGCGAGGGCCGCGAGGGGCACGATCGCGATGCGGAGCAACTTCATGGCCGGCCTCGCCTCCTCACGTCCTCACGTCCGTCCGAAGTGAAGTCTACAACTATATTGGACGTGCCGGAAGGGGGGGGTGTTGACGGAATTCCGCGCGCCGGACGGGGTCGGGGCCGCGGTCTATTTGAACTGCCGCAGGAGATTGATGAGCTGCTTGATCTCCCCGTGCACGCGGCGCGACTGGGAGATGATGAGCATGCCGTTCGTCAGGGTGATCGTCGCGCCCTCGTCCCAGCTGCGGTCGCCCGTGTTGGCCTTGACCATCTCGGTGATGAACTCCTCGCTGATCGTCGACTTGGGCTCCTCCAGGGTGAACGTGGCGCCGGTGAGCGGGCCGCCGCCGCCCTTGGACGGGGAGACGAGCTCGACCTTGGGGCCGGAGAAATCCTGGATCTTCACCAGGAGATCGCGGACGTCGTAGATCTGGAGGTAAACGTTCTTGTCGGCGCGCCCCTTGGGGACGACGAGGATGACGCCATCCTTGTAGACGGCGGTCAGCTCGCGCGAGTTGAGCATCAGCTTGAGGCACGATTTCAGGAGGAGGTCCTTCACGTGGAGGGTGACCTTGAGGTCGTTGCCGGCCTTCTGCCCGACCTCGGCGTCGACGACGATGTTGAGGCCGCTGAAGTCGCGGATGAAGGTGAGCGCGTCGTCGAGGGTGTTGTCCTTGAAGTCGACGGTGAGGCGCATGGTGTTGAGCTTGTTGACGACCTCCTGCTTCCTCGGGTCGCTCTCCGGGTCGCCTTCCTGCGCCCGCGCGCGGAGGGGCGCCGCGAGGACCGCCAGGAGCCCGGCCAGGAGAACCGTTGTCTTCATCATAAAGCCTCGATTATTATACGCCTTCCAACCCTCGAACTCCACCTCTTCGACGCCACGCGGGGCCCTGGGTAAAGATTTTTCGCTATTTGAACTGCCGGAGCAGGTTGATGAACTGCTTGATCTCCCCGTGCACGCGGCGCGACTGGGAGATGATGAGCATGCCCCGAGTCAGCGTGACTGACGTGCCCTGGTTTTCATCCCAGCTGCGGTCCCCGGTGTTGACCTTGATCATCTCGAGGATGAAGTCCTCGCTGATGATGGTATGGGGCTCGTCGATGGTGAACGTGGCGCCCACGAGCGGGCCGCCGCCGCTCTTGGAGGGGGAGACGAGTTCGACCCTCGGCCCCGCGAAGTCCTGGAGCTTCGCGAGAAGATCGCGAACGTCGTAGATCTGAAGCTCGACCTGCCGGTCACCTCGTCCCTTGGGGACCACCAGGATCACGCCATTCTGATAGATCGCGGTGAGCTCGCGCGAGTTCAGCATCAGCTTGAGGCACGACTTCAGGAGGAGGTCCTTCACGCGGAGAGTGACCTTGAGCTGCTCGGGGGTCGCCTTCTGGGCGACCTCGGAGTCGACGACGATGTTGAGACGGCTGAAATCGCGGATGAAGTTGAGCGCCTCGTCGAGGGTGTTGTCCTTGAAGTCGACGGTGAGGCGCATCGAATTGAGCGCGCGGACGATCTCCTGTTTCCGGGAATCGCCGTCCGTTTCTTCCTGCGCCCGGAGCGGCGCGGCCAGCGCCGCCAGGAGCACTGCGGTCAGCATCGTCGCTTTCACCACCATTTGAATCCTCCGCCTCTTCGACGCCCGACGCGCCGGCGGGTAAAACTCATTCGCGACATGCCTGGAACGAGGGGCCCGCGTTTGGATTCTTCGTCTCCCCATCTCCTGCGCCTTGGAAACGCTCTTCCTGCAGGATGCCGTTAACGTGCTTCTGGCGAGTTCCTGCTTATCTCCAAAAAAGCGCGGGGGCGGCACCGGCCGCCCCCACGAACAGGATCGCCAGGACAAGTCTCACGACCGCCTACTGGTACTGCCCCAGCTTGGCGAGCAGCGCCTTGATCTCGCGGTGGACGGCCGGGGTCTGGCTCACCACGAGCAGGCCGTTCTTCAGCTCGATCGACGCGTTCTTGTTCTCCCAGCTGCGGGAGCCCGCGTTGTCCTTCACCAGCTCGACCATGAAATCGGGGGTGACGGGGGGATCCTTGGGCTCCAGGAGCTCGATTCCCGCGATGATCTGGCCGGGCCCGCTCCCCGACTTCGGCGAGACCAGCTCCATGCGAGGTCCCGGGAAGTCCTGGAGCTTCACGAGCTGCGAGCGGACGTCGTACATTTCGAGCACGACGCTGTCCTGCAGGTCCTCCTGCGGGAGCACGATCAACGCGCCATCCCGGTAGGTCACGGTCAGGCCCTTCCCGCTCAGCATCAGCTTGAGGGTCGATTTCACGCTGAGGTCGCGCACCCGGAGGCGGATCTTGAAGTCCCCCTCCTTCTCGGCCGCGCGCGGCAGGACGACGAGGTTCAGCCCCGTCACGTCGCGCAGGTAGTCCATCGCCTCGCTGAGCTTGTGGTCCTTGAAGTAGACGCTGATTTTCATCGTCTCGAGCTTCCGGACCGCGTCCTCCCGCCCCGTGTCGCCCGCATACGCGAGCGCCGCCATCGCCGCCAGTCCCAGGATTGTCTTCATCGCATCCTCCGCATCAAGTCTGCTACTACGATGGTGGAGGGGCCGTCATGTAAATGAGAAAAGGAGGCGGCCGCTCAGAAGATTTGGAGGGGATGGGGTCTCCTCATCTCCCGAAGCCTCTGCGACGGGCGTCCCGCTCGGAAGGTTCCCCAGGAGCGCCGCCCGAG
>JBGPCZ010000106.1:0-21191 GCA_041482015.1 Planctomycetota bacterium
CACCGCCGTCTTGTCGCGGCAGAAGCGGCACCGGTTGTCCTTGCGGAACTTGGTGTACTTCTTGCGGCGGTCGTCGCGGTCCCGGTCCGGCCGCTCCCGTTCGATCCGAGGCATCTCGATCTCCTCTTATGGATTCTTCGACTCAAAATCTAGAAGGGAATGTCCTCTTCCGACGGCGCCGCATCGGGGCCCCCGACGCTCTCCGGCGCCGCGGCGCCCTTCGGACCCGCACCCTCGGCGCCCTCGGCCCCCCCCGGCCCCCCGGGCCGCGAGCCGACGAACGTCACCTGCTCGCAGGTCACCCGGACCTTGCTCATCTTCTTGCCTTCCTGCGACTCCCACCGGTCCTGCGTGAGGCGGCCCTCGACGAACACCTGCCGCCCCTTCTTCAGGTACTCGGCGGAGACCTCGGCGGTCCGGCCCCACGCCACGCAGTCGATGTACGAGACCTCGTCCACCCGCTGGCCGCTCTGCTTGTTCGTGTACGTCCGGTTCAGCGCGAGCGAGAACTCGCAGACCGCCGCGCCCTGCGGCGTGTACCGGAGCTCCGGGTCCCTCGTCAGGTTCCCGAGCAGCATCACCTTGTTGACCGTCGCCATGGCTCCTCCCTCTCGCTACACGCCGGGCATCGACGGAACGGGCGGACGCGGGCCGCGGTCCTCCCAGGGACGCGCGGCGCCGGGCGCGCCGGGGCCGCGGAAGGCGTCCACCTTCGGCGGGACCGGACCGGCCGTCTCGAAATCCTTGGGCGGCTCCTTGCGCATCTCGCCGTCATGCGCAAGCAGCAGGCTCCGCATCACGATCTCCGACAGCTGGAAGTCCGCCTTGATCTTCCCCAGCGCCTTCTCGGGGGCGCTGAAGTACGCGACGACGTACGTCCCGCGGTTGCTCTTCCGGACCGGGAACGCGAGCTTCCGCTCGCCGAACCGGGTGACCTGGAGCACCGTGGCGCCGTTGCGCTTCACGATCCGGTCGATCTCCTCGCCGACGCGCGCCCACTCCTTGGCCGCGATCGTCGGGTCGACCAGCAACATTGCCTCGTACGTTTTCACCGATCCTCCTTCGTCAAGCTTTCCCGTCCGGCTTCCCCGGCGCGTCCTCCGCCGGGGGCTTCCGGTTGAATCTCGTCATGCACTTCTCGATCCCGTCGTCCATCCATGACCGGATCGCGTCGCACGCGGCTCCGATCGTCTCCTCCACCACCGGCTTCTCCGCCTTCGTGAACCGCCCCAGCACGTACGCCGGGTCGGGCCGCCCGCCCCCCACGCCGATCCGCAGGCGCGGGTACTCGCGGTGGCCCAGCGCGGCCTCGATCGACTTCAGCCCGTTGTGGCCGCCGCTCGATCCGTCCTTCCGGATCCGCACGCTGCCGAGCGGGAGGTTGACGTCGTCGCAGACGACCATCATCTCGTCGCCCCACCGCTTGCGGAGCTCGGGGACCGCGCGCCCCGTCTCGTTCACGTAGGTCCAGGTCTTCACCAGCACCACCTCGTGCCGCCCCAGGCGGCCCTCCGCGGCCCAGAACTCGAAGCCGGCCTTCTTGAACTTCTCGTCCATCTTTTGAGAGAGCAGATCGACCGTCATCCAGCCGACGTTGTGCCGCGTCCCGGCGTACTTCTCGTCGGGATTCCCGATCCCGAGCACGATCTTCATCTAAGCAGCGGCCCGGACTACTTCTTGTCGCCGCCGGCCTCCTTCTTGGGGGCGGCCTCCTTCTTCTCGGGCTTCGCCTCGCCCTCGGCGGCCTCCTCCTCGCCCTTCTCCTTCTTGATGACCTCGGGCTCGAGCGGGCCGGGTGTCGCCGCGGCGGGGACGACCTCCTCGATCTTGTGCTCCTGCACGATCGCGACCACGAGCTCCGGGTCCTGCGTCACCTTCACCCCCGGGGGCAGGGGCAGGTCCTTCAGGCAGAACTTCACGTCCTTCTTGAGCGAGGTGACGTCCACCTCGATGTGGTCGGGGATCGCGTCGGGGAGGCACTGGATCTTGAGCACCTTGATGTACTGGTCGAGGGTGCCGCCCTCCTCGATGACGCCCACCGGCTTCCCCTTCAGGAGCAGCGGGACCTCGAGCGTCAGCAGCTCGTCCATCGCCACCCGCGTGAAGTCGATGTGGATCGCCTTCTCGTCAAGGTGGTCGTACTGGACCTCCTTGATGAAGACCTTGTCCTTCCCGCCGGGATGGGACAGGTTGATGACACGCGCGTGCTTCTTGAGCAGGCGCTCGAACTCCCGCGCGTCGACGAGTAGGTGCACCGGCGTGCCGCCCTTCTGCGCGAGCACCGCGGGGATCTTCCCCGAGTTTCGGTAGCGGCGCGACACGCGGGTCCCGAGGGCCTCGCGCTTCTCCGCGCTGATCGAGAACTGTTCGGCCATGGCTGTCTCCCGTGTTCCTAGAAGAGGGTGCTGACGGACTCCGAGTGATGGATCCGGCGGATCGCCTCACCCAGGAGGTTCGCAATCGTAAGGACTCGCAGGTTCGGAAGGTCCTTTTCCTTGCCGTCGAGCGGGATCGTGTCGGTGACCACGACCTCCTTGATCGGCGCCTTGGCGAGCTTCTCGACCGCCTTGCCCGCGAGCACCGCGTGGGTCGCGCAGATGTAGATGTCCTTCGCGCCTTCCTTGCGGCAGGCGCGGGCGGCCTCCGTGATCGAGGTGCCGGTCGAGATCATGTCGTCGACGAGGATGACGTTCCGTCCGCCCACCTCGCCGATCACGTGCATCACCTCGGTCTCGGTCGGGCCGCTGCGGCGCTTGTCGACGATCGCGAGGTCCGCGTTCAGGCGCTTGGCGTAGGCGCGCGCCATCTTGATGCCACCCACGTCCGGGCTCACGACCGTGACGTCCTTGAGACCCATCCGCTTGAAATGGTCCAGGAGGACAGGCGCGGCGTAGAGGTGGTCCATCGGGATGTCGAAGAAGCCCTGGATCTGCGGCGCGTGGAGATCGACCGAGAGCGCGCGGGTCGCGCCGGCCGCGGTGATCAGGTTCGCCACGAGCTTCGCCGAGATGGGGACGCGCCCCTCGGCCTTCCGGTCCTGGCGCGCGTAGCCGAAGTAGGGCAGCACGGCGGTGATCCGCTCCGCGCTCGCGCGGCGGAGGCAGTCGATCAGGATCAGGAGCTCCATCAGGTTCTCGTTGACCGGCGCGCAAGTCGACTGCATCACGTAGACATCGGCCCCGCGGACATCCTCGAGGACCTTCATGTCAATCTCGCCGTCGGGGAACCGCGAGATCTCCACCTTGCCCGGGTCGAGGTTCAGGAACTGGCAGACCTGCTGGGCCAGCGGCCGGTTGGCGCCGCCCGAGAAGACGATGAGCCCCTTCTTCATCGCTTCCCCCCGGCCTTCGCCCGGGGCCGCCGCGGGAGGTCCCGGACCACCTTGAGGGGGGAGGCCTTCTTCCCGACCGGCCGCGCCGGGACGCCGACGACGACCGCGCCCGGGGCCACCTCGCCCCGCACCACCACGGCGCCCGCGCCCGTCCTCGCGCCCTTGCCCAGCCGCACCGGAGCCACGAGCACCGTGTTCGAGCCCGTGTGGACGTCGTCCTCCACTATAGTGGAGTGCTTCTTCACCCCGTCGTAGTTCGCGGTGATCGTCCCGGCGCCGATGTTCACGTTCGCGCCCAGCACCGCGTCGCCCAGGTAGCTGAGGTGCTTGGCCTTCGAATGCCGGCCGATCCGCGACTTCTTGACCTCGACGAAGTTCCCGATCTCCGCGTGGTCCTCGAGGACCGTCCCCGCGCGGAGCTGCGCGAAGGGGCCCACCTCGCACTCCCTCCCGATCACGACGCCGCGGCGGATCACCGTGAAGGGCTGGATCACGGTGTCCTGGCCGATCGTCACGTCCTCCTCGATGAACGTCGTCGACGGGTCGACCACGGTGACCCCGTTGTCCATGTGATGCTCGAGGATCCTCCAGCGGAGGAAGTTGGTCGCGGCCACGAGGTCGCGCCGCGAGTTGATGCCGTAGATCTCGTTGGGGTTGAGCGAGCGCACCGCGTCGACCGGGCGCCCCTTCGCGACGAGGACGCCGAGGGCGTCCGTCAGGTAAAGCTCGCCCTTCTTGTTGTCGGGCTTCACCTCGCGGAGGGCCTCGAAGATCGCGGGACAGCGGAAGACGTACTCGCCCGAGTTGCACTCCGGGATGTTCTTCTCCTCGGGCGTGGCGTCGAGCTCCTCGGCAAACCGGAGGAAGCGGCCCGACTCCTTCTCGCGGACCACGCGGCCATAGCCGGCCGGGTCGTCGAGGCACGCGGAGAGGAACGTCGCGTCGCGCAGGCTGGCGCGGTGCTCCTCGAGGAGGCGGAGGAACGTGTTCGGGCCGACGAGCGGCGCGTCGCCCGCGACGACAAAGAGGTCGCCCTTGAAGCCGTCGAGCGCGGGCTCGACCTGCCGGAGCGCGTGGCCCGTGCCGCGTTGCTCCTTCTGCTCGACGAACCGGCAGCCCGGCGCGGCCTCCTTCACCTTGTCCGCCTGGTGGCCGACGACGACGATGATCTCGCCGATCCCGGCGAGCCTAAGGTTGCGAAGGACGAAGTCGAGCACGGGGCGGCCCAGGACCTCGTGCAGGACCTTGGGGCGCTCCGACTTCATGCGGATGCCCTTGCCCGCCGCGAGGACCACCGCCTTGACGTTCTCGAGCGACACTCTGAGCCCCGTGGGTTGGTTCGTGCCAAACAACTCTCGGTCCCCGCCGCGGTAATCGGCCGCCACGCCACGCTGGCGCCCGCGCTGACGGGTGTCTACAGCCTGAAGCGAAGGGGAAGTTTATAGGGGTGCCCCAGGCAAGTCAAGCACAAACAAAACAGGCGCGTCCGTCTCTCGACGACCGCGCCTGTCGGGGTTCCGTAGTGGAACGGCACCCGCTTGCCAAGTCGATAAGTGAGACTAGCCAACCGCTCGGACGATTGCAAGCACAGGGAAGGTGGGATTTGCCAGTCGAGAGTAGGCCCGGGGGGACTTGAACCCCCACGCCCCTCGCGGGGCATCGACTTGGCAAATCGATTGCGTCTGCCGTTCCGCCACGGGCCTGTATGGTTCGCATCTCCGGTCGCACGCCGACGAACCATCGGGAACAACAAGCGCCCACCCGAGCTTTCCTGGCGTCCAGCCTCGCGGGAGGGGAACCAAGGCGGCAGGACTCCCCGGACGGGGCCCCGCCCGCGGAGCCCTGCGCGCCTTGCCTCTGCCGTTCTCCAGGGCCGGACTATCTCGTCGCCCGCGCGCCTCCCGGCGGCGCGGAGCGCTGGTGAAGAAATCCCGTTACTCCTCCTTCTCGAGCTCCGCCTTCTCCAGTTCCTCCTGCTCCATCTCGTCCTCCGGGCGCTCGGCCTCGGTCTCGGGCACGGGAGCCGGCCCGGGAGCCCCGTCCTCCCTCGGCCCGAGGAACTGCACGTTCTGGGCGATGATCTTGAGCTTCGAACGGCGCTGCTGCGTCTTCGAGTCGATCCACTCGTCCAGGCGGAGGCTGCCCATGATGAGCACCTCCTTGCCCTTCCGCAGGTACTGCTTGCAGATCTCCGCGAGACGCCGCCACGCGTCCACGTCCACGAACGTCGTGTCCTGGCCCTTCTGCCCGTCGCTCCTCGTGAACTTGCGCGACGCCGCGATCCGGAACCGGCAGACCGGCGCGCCGTTGGCCACGTACTTGAGCTCGGGGTCCCGCACCAGCCGCCCCACCATCACCACCGCGTTGAAGCTCGCCATCGCATCACCTCCATCGTCATCCGCCGCGCCCGCGCGCGGCCTCACCGACCCGTGCAGCGCAAGCGGCATGCCACGGCACGCGAAAAACGAAGTGCCTGGAAACCAAGGGTTTCTATAATGCGACCTAAAATGGCACATGATGAAATGTTACGAAACGTAACGCGGGGTAACACGGGACGGAGACCGGCCCCCCCTTCGCACCGCTACGAGCTGGTGCTGCGGGGGGCAGGCCCTATAATGGCCCGCCGTGACGACCTCGTTCTGGCTCGACGAGCCCCACGCGCCCCGCGCCTCCCTCGAGGAGGACGCGACGTGCAACGTGGCGATCCTCGGGGGCGGCGTGACGGGGGTGGCCGCCGCCTATCTCCTGGCCGGTCGGGGCTGCAAGGTCGCCCTCGTGGAGCGGGACGCGGTCGCCGGCGGCGCAACGGGACGGAACGCCGGGTTCCTCCTCGCGGGCGTGGCGAACTGCTACAGCGTCGCGATCAAGTCCCACGGCCGCGATCATGCAAAGACGCTCTGGTCGGTCTCCCTGGAGAACCACCGGCGGGTCCGTGAACTGGTCGAGTCGGAGCGGATCGATTGCCTCTACGCCCGGAACGGAAGCTACACGGTTGCGCTGAGCGAACAGGAGGTCCGGGAGCACGCGCGGAGCGCGAAGGCGCTGGCCGAGGACGGGTTCCGCGCGGAGCTGATCGACGGCCCGCGGGCGGCGGCGCTCTTCCCCGGCTCGGGGATCCTGGGCGGCCTTTTCAACCCCGACGACGGCGAAATCCATCCCGTCCGCTTCGTTCGCGGACTCGCCCGCGCGGCCGAGCGGCGCGGCGCGCGGATCTTCGAGGGGACGCCGGTGTCATCGATCGAGCACGGGCCCGGCCGGGTCACGCTCACGACCCCGAAGGGCCGGCTCTCGGCCACGATGCTCCTCCTCGCGTCCAACGCCTGGACCCCGCTCCTCCACCCGTTCTTCGAGGGGGCGATCGTCGGCATGCGCGGCCAGATGTTCGCCACCGAGCCGTGCCCCCGGCGCGTGATCCCGGCGCCCGTCTACGCCGACTTCGGCTTCGAGTACTTCCGCCAGCTCCCCGACGGCCGGATCCTCGCGGGCGGCGGCCGCCGCGCCGCGCTCGACGAGGAGCTGACGTACGCCGAGAAGCCCACCCCCAAAGTCCAGGACGCGATCGGGTCGTTTCTCCACTCGTGCTTCCCCGGCACCGCGTCGCTCCGGATCACCCACCGGTGGGCCGGGATCATGGGGTTCAGCTGCGACGAGCTGCCGAGCGTCGGCCCGGTGCCCGGCCCGGTGAACGTCTACGCGGCGGCGGGCTACCACGGCCACGGGATGGGGTTCGCCGTGATGGCCGCGACGGCCGTGACCGGGATGATGCTCGACGGAAAGACCTCCATCCCGTGCGACCTCTTCTCCCCGCGACGCCACCTCTCCGGGTGAAATGACGCGTCCTATTCGAACCGCTTCGTCTCCGAGTGCCATCGGAGCGCGGGCCCCTTCTCGGCCCACCACTTCTTCAGCGGCTCGAGAGACTTCATGTCCACCTTGAGCGCCGTCCGCTCCTCGATCAGGGCCTTGGCGTCCAGCTTCGGCTCGTTCGCATCCCCCTTCTCGACCACGTCGATCAGGATGGGAAAGCCGCCGGGATCCCGAAGGTCGAGGATGGCGCGTGCGACCACCACCTGGAGCCCCGAGTCCAGGTCGCGCTTCGACGCCTCCTTGAGGGCCGGGACGGCCTCCGAGGCGTTGAGCGCCGCGACCGCCTTGGCGGCATGCTCCAGCACGAGGTCGGACGATTTCGGGTTGCGGATGAGCTCGACGAGGTGCGGATTCGCGTGCACGTCCTTCATCTTCACGAAGTGGTCGATAACGTCCAACCGGCCCTTGTCTTCCTCCGATTCCTTCAGCACCCGGACCAATCGAGTGAACTCGTCCTCCTTGCCCTGGGGGTGCTCCTCGACCTTCCGGAGAAACGTCGTTCCCCAGAGGGCGAGCGCAAAGACGGCCGCCCCGCCGAGCATCCGCAGCACCGCGACGCCGGAATGCTCGTGCGTGGTGACGTAGTGAAGGATCCCGGCGAGGATCAGGGCGACCGTGGAGGCGGCCACGACGGAAGGCCCGGTCGGGAAGTTCCCCTCGTTCGACAGGATAATCCCCCCGATGCTGACCAGGAACCCCACGCCCCAGGCGATCGCGATCCGGAGGCGCGTCCGGTCGACGAACATGACGGCGATCACGGCCGGGACCACGAGGTAGCTGAAGACCAGGAGGACGCCGGCGGCGGAGACGCAGCTCGTGATGACGACGCCGAACGAGAGGTAGAAGAGGAAGTCCCAGAGCCGGACCGAGATGCCGCGCTTCTCGGCCTCCTCGACGTTGGTGCTGATGAGGAAGAACTTCTCCCGGAAAATCCAATGGAAGACACCGACCGCGGAGCATACGGCCGCCGTCATCAGGACCCGTCCGGGCTTCACCGTGAGGAGGCTCCCGACCAGCATCGCCTTGATCTGCGTCCCCTCCCCCTTTGACTTCGCGAGCACCAGCATCGCCAGCGCCGAGGCGCTCGCGTAGATGATCCCGATGAAAGCCTCGTGCGGCACTTTCTCCCGCTTCATCCGCGTAAGGGCGATGACGACGGCGCCCACGAGGGCAAAGCCAAGCGAGAAGAGGAAGATCGCGAGCTGGTTCTCCTCGTGCTCCGGCTCGTAGTCGAGCCAGATCGCGTACGCCGCGCCGAGCGCGGCCAGCTGGGCGGTCGCGAGGTCGACGAAGATGACCTTCCGCAGGAGGACGTGAGTGCCCAGGTAGCCGAGGATGCCGGCGACCACCAGGCACATCATCAGCGGCCACCACCACCAGATCTGCTCCATGCTACTTCACCGCCTCCACCATCCGGTCCAGCACGAAGTCGACGAACTTGAAGTAGTCGTCGGTGCCCGCCTCGCCGCCGGGCTGGTCGGGGACAATCGCCACCTTTGCGCCGGTCTGTTCCGCCAGTGACTTCGGTTCGGCGGTCGGGTAGAAGTTGTCGACGATGACGAGCTTCACGCCCAGATCCTTCATCTTCGCGGAGAGCGCCCTGAGGTCCTGCGGGCCTGGCGAGATGCCGGGCTTGGGCTGGACGCTGCCCACCAGCTCGAAGCCGAAGAGCCTCGCGAAGTAGATCCACGTCTTGTGGAACTCCACCACCTTCTGGCCTTTGAGCGGAACGCCCTTCCTGAGCCAGCCTCCGAGCTTGTCGAGTTTGTTCTTCTCCTTGAGGTACTCCTGGAGGCTCCCGTCGAGCGCCTTCCGCGTGAGCGTTCGCGCGCCGATGTCCGCGATCAACTCCTTCCCAAAGAGCGACTCGTCGATCCGGTCCTGGAACTTCTTGAGCCGCTCGAGAATCGCCTTCTCCTTGTCGGGCGCGAGGTTCTTGAGGCCCTCCGCGATGTTCTTCGCGACCGTCTTCACGCGGATGGGGTCCAGCCAGAGGTGCGGGTTGCCCTCGGGGTGCACGTCCCCCTCGGCGCGGGTGAGGACGCTCGGGACCTCCTCCGGGGAGATTCCCGAGGAGGCGACCAGCCGGCCGGGCTGCCCCTTGGCCACCTTCGGATTCCCCGAGCCGCTGGCCACATCCTCAGCCCACAGTTCCAGCTGCAGGCCGATCTCGATGAAGAGGTCCGCGCGGAGGACCTTCTTCTTGAGATCCGGGGTTGGAGAGACGCCGTGGGGATCCTGGTCCGGCTTCGAGATCGCGGTGATGTCGAAATCGCCGCCCCCCAGTTCGTCCGCGATCACCTTGAGCACCGGGAGCGTGCAGATGACGGTCTTCTTCGGGGAGTCCTGCGACGCGGCCGGGGCCACGAGCAGAGCCAGGAATGCGAGCGCCGATGCGATCGTTCTCATTTGTTCACCCAAAAAGGTTCGGGAGGATGGGCCCCAAGGACGACGACCAGTTCGAGCATGAACGTGTTGCGACCGTTTTCAACGGCCAGGTCGCTCCTCGTGTGTTCGTACGTCAGGCGGGCTCGAAAAAACTCGCTGGTGTACCACGTGAAGTAAGGCGAGATCTGCTTCCTTTGGATCGAGGCGTCGGCCAGCGCGTCGGTCTCGTCCCATCGCACGCCGACGTAGAGCCTCGAACTCAACTGGTACTGGGCCCAGACGTCCCACCCAAAGGGGTAGGTCCGCAGGTGCGTGTCCGGTCCGGTCGGAAACTCGTGCTTGGCGTACATCGCCTGGGCCCCGAAGAGGAACGACTCGTATTCGCCCAGGCGGGCCGGCTTCCACTTGTAGAGAAGCTCGGCGCTCGCGACGCGGCTCTGGTCGTGGCCTTCGGGATCGTTGGTCCCGTAGAAGCCGATGACCGCGAGGTTGACCGAGTGCGCGTCCGCCACCTGCCAGAAGAAGTTGAGGTTGGCCAGGTAGGCGAGGTGGTTCGGATCGTCCGCCACCGCGATGCCACCCCCGTTCAGGGCCTGAAGCGTCAGCTCCAGCGCGGTGTCATCGGGCGACGGGAGGAACGAGGTCGTTGAGATCCCGTTCGCCGCGCTCCCATCCGTGCCGAGGAACTCCTGGATCACGAGCGGCCGGTCGGATTGCGGGAGATCGTGCAGGTGGGACTTGTTGTTGAGGCCGAACTCGGTGCGGAACCGCCCCACCTTGATCTTGGTCCCGAGCGGCGGCGCATCCCAAAAGGGAAGCGGGAGTGACTTGATCGTCGCGTAGAACTCCTCGATGTCGACACCGTAGTCATTCGCGACTTCCGCCCCGAACGAGATGATCGCCACGCCGTCCACGTAGGGGTCCACCGAGGCGCGGAGGTCGAGCTCCACCTCCCGCACGTTGATCTGGTCGTCGATCCGCGCCTTCGAGGGATCGTTGTCGAGGTACACCTTCTTGTCGTCGAACCGCCAGAGGAAGTCGCCCGACACGGTGACGGTCGGGTTGAACGCGGTCCGCGCGCCGGCGGAAGTCGCGCCCGCCTGCCGCTTCTCGACCTCGGCCAGTTTCCTCTCCAGCTCCTTGATGCGGTCTTCCTGGTCCTCGAGCTTGTCCTGTAACTTTTCCTGCTTCTCCTTCTCCTGCGCCTTGGCGTCCTGCGCCGGGGCGAGAAGAAGGACTAAGATCATTTGGATCATGGTCCCTCCGATTCAGAAGATCCGACTAGACGCCGTTGTCTAGCCGATCGGAGGGGCGCGCGGGGAGGCGGGGGAGAACTTGAGGGCCGAGCGGGGGCCCGCCTCGTCGATGACGCGGACGGATTCCGCGAACGCGCACGATTCGGAGAGAGTGACGAGCGAGAAGGCGACGCTGCCCGTGCCGGCCTGGCAGAGGGCGCACGGACCGGCGTCGTCGGGAACGACCTCCGCGCAGAAGTGCTTCGATCCGTCGTGGCACTTGGAAACCGGCTCGTCATCGAGCGCGGGGATGTGGGAGGCCGCCGCGACCTGGCTCACGAGCGTGAGCAGGGCGACCGCCGCGAAGAGCCACCGGCCTGTCATTGTCCTCTTCACCACCACCCATGATACGCCTGTTCCCGGAGTGGCGCGAGGGATTATTCTCTCCTACTTCTCGTTCTTCAAGTCCTCCGCGTACACGCGCAATCCCTTCGCGCGGGCGCGGAGCTCGTGGAGGTCCCGCAGGCGGACCTCGAGCGTCTTCATCTCCTTCTCCACGTTCAGGCGCGTCTCCTCGAGCTTCTGCCGCGTCATCGCCCGGACGTCCTTCATGATCTCCTCCACGTCGACCCGGACGTCCACGCGCAGGTCGGGCAGCAACGCGTACTGCTTCCGGCAGCGCTCCTGCATCTCCTTCACGCGAGCCTCCACCTGCTTGGGGTCCGGCCCCTTCCCGCCCATCCACGCACGGTAGGCGTCCCACTGCACCTCGTCGGTCCAGTTCCCGGTCCGGAAGATGAGGTCGAGCTGCCCGCGCAGGTCGACCGCCGCGGGCGTGCCGTCGACCATCACGAACCCGTCGCGGCCCGCGACCCCGTACTGGCGGCAGAGGTCGGCGTGCCGCTTGAGGAGCTCCGACATGTTGCGCTCCTCGATGACCGACTGTCCCGGCACGGCGAGGCGCACGCGCCCGTCCCGCAGCTGGGTGAACGCGATCGTCGCACCGTTCACGGTCTTCGAGATCGAGACCATCCCGCGCTCGACCGGCTGGGCGCGGTCCTCGAGCTCCTCCCCCACCTGCGCGAGGAAGCGGGCGTCCCCCGAGGGGGACTCCTTCGCGGCGCGCCGGAGGTCCTCGAGCCGCGCGGGCTCGAGACGTTTGAGCGCGGCGCGTGCCGCCCCGCGGACGGCCGGGTCCGGCGACGCGGTGTCGACCACGAGCTGGGGAAGCAACTTGTCGGCAGGCTCGGCCATCCGAGATTCGATCACGACCACGCCCCGCTGGATGACGTCCTGGAGACCGGTGGGGGGTTCGGACTCGAGGACCGCGCTAAGGTCCTGCCCGATCTGCCGCCTCAGCCCCCGCGCCTCCTCCTCGTCCACCCGGTGCACGCGCATCCTCTCGACGAGTTCCGACTGCTGCCTCGTGGGGCGGGACATCCCGACCGCCCAGGCTCCCAGGCCGATGGCGACGCCAAAGACGAGCGCGGCGGCCAGGCGCGCCGGCACGGCCACGCGGCCCCGCGACCGGGCGTGGAGGCGCTCGGCCAGGCGCTCGCGGGTGCCGGGCGGCGGAACAGACGCCTCGAGCCCGCGGTCGAACGCCTCGCGTACCGACCCGGAGAAGGCCCGGCGCTCGACGAGCTCGCGCGTGCAGGTCGGGCAGCGGTCGAGGTGGGCGCGGAGCACGCGCTCCTCCTCGCGCGCCAGTTCGCCGTCGACGAGCGCGTCGATCGCGGGGCGGGCCTCATCGCACGTCATGGTCGTCCCTCACGCGCCCTTCGTCTCGCACAGTTTCTTCAGGCGTTCGCGCGCCTCGAAGAGGCGGGAGCGCACGGTTCCGATGGGGCACTCCATCACGCGCGCGATCTCCGCGTACTTTAGTCCCTCGACATAGAAGAGGACGAGCGTCCCGCGCAGGTCCTCCGGCAGGTCCTTCACGCAGTCGAAGACCAGCCGCAGCCCCTCCTCCATGTCCCCCCGATCCGGCGCGGGCGCGGCGATCTGCCGGCCCTCCGACTCGAGGGACGCCATCGTTTTGCGGCGGCCGCGGAGATGGAGCGAATACCGGTTGCGGAGGATGGAGATGAGCCACGTGGAAAGCTGTGCCTCGCCGCGAAAATTGGGGAAGGAGCGCAGCGCGGCGAGGAACGTTTCCTGGACGAGATCGGTCGCGGCGCCCGGCCCGGCCATCGTATACGCGAGCCGGTGGAGCCGGTCGTAGAAGCGGCCGACCAGTTCGTCGAAGGCCGACCGCTCGCCCGCACGGCAGGCCGCGACGAGCTCGGCTTCGATGCGCGGAGGCAGGCTTTCCATGCGTCCCCTCTCAGGCGACGCCACGACGAACGGACTCCCGGCGAATATAATCATACGCGGCTCGTGCCACCGGCATTAGTAGCCCGGGCCGCGGAAAGGTTCGGCTACTGACCCAGGAAATCGCCCGGCGCGATCCCGCCCGAGAGGTTCATTGTCCCCGGCGCCGGCGACGTCACCGCTCCAAGAGATGCATCTCGGCCGTCGAACAACACATCCCCCCCGACGCTCGCCGCTCCCTGACCGACCGCGGTGATCGAGCCGAGATTCTGCACGACGCCGCCGGTCGCGCTGTTAGTCGTAGTCGTAAGCGTGGCGTCGGCATCGAACGACACGGCGACGGTAGCCATCCCCGGATCCACCGCGGGGATAGTAGTCGGCTGGTTGTTCCGCGCGCTCCCGCCGACCGTGCCCGTCCCGCCCGAGACGTCGATCAGACCGCCGGCCTGAAGCGTGATGTTCCCGCCCGTCGCGTCGCCGTCCGAGTTCGACCAGACGGTGACCTGTCCGCCCAATCCGCCCGCGCCTCCCACGTCGACGGCCGCCCCGCCCCGTGCCAGGATCGAGCCGGAGATCGAGATGAACAGGTCTTTCGTCGTCAGCGACGCGGTCCCGCCTGCGCCCGCGAGTGCCGTGCCGGTGGAACTGCCTCCGTCCAGGACGATGGACGAAGACGCCTCGAGGGTGATAGTCCCGCCCGCGTTGGTCGCGCTCACGCTGAGCGAGCCCCCGGCTCCGCCGCTCACGATACTGCCGGTAACGGCGATCGAAGAACCACCCGTGGCCGTGATCGAGACGGCGCTGTCCACGACGCCGGTCGTCCCGCCGGCGAACAGCTCGACCACCCCGCCCGCGGCGGCCGTGGCGGTCAGGTTTCCTCCCCCGTTGGACGTGAAGAACCCGGAGACGATCACGCTCCCGTTGGTGACCGCGGCCAGATGAATCTTGCCCGCCGCCCCGCTGGCGGCACCCGTCCCTGCGCCCCCGGTGGCGTTGAGAGTGCCCGACTCGACGATCGATCCGTTAGTCGTGTCGAAGGTGATGTCGCCACCCGTGCCGCCCTTCCCCGTGCCCGCGGTGCCGGCGCCGCCGAGGCTCGTCAGCGTGCTCGTCGAGGTGATGTTTCCGCTGGCGGTGGAGAAGGCGACCGTACCCCCGGTCCCTCCGTCGCTCGCCCCGATGCCCGAGCCCGCGGCTCCGGTCGTGGTGATCGTGGCGGTACAGGTGATCTCACCCGGAGCGCCGGTGTTGGTCGCCGTGAACGTCCCGCCGTTCCCGCCCGCGGCGCCGGTCGCGCTGGCCGTCGTGCCGCCCTTTGAGTTGATCGTGCCGGAGATGGAGAAGTCTCCCTTCGCGGTCCCCACGCCCGATGACTGCACGAGAATCGCTCCGCCGTTGCCGCCGGCACCGATGTCGGAACTGCCCCCGTTCGAGGTAATGAAGAGCGCCTGGAGCGACACATCGCCCCGCGATTGGAACGTCAATCCGCCGCCCTTCTTCCCGATGCCTCCCCCGATCCCGGCCCCGCCGGTCGTGTCGATCTGGCCGTTGAAGAGGAGCGTGAGCGTGTGATTCCCGCCGGCCGCATTGTCTGTCGTGAATGACAGATCGCCGCCCGCGCCGCCGCTGGACGGGCCCACTCCGGTCCCGTTGCCGCCGCGCGCGACGAAGCTGGAGCCGAGAGACATCGTCCCCCCGTCGCTCGCGAAAGTCATACTCCCGGCATCGCCGGCAGCGAGGGCGCCCGATCCGCCGTTGCTCACGATGGTCCCGCGACCGATCTCGGCGCTGCCGACCTTGACCGACTGGCCGACCAGGAGAGCCCCGCCCTTCCCGCCGTTGATCGTGCCGTTCGTCGCGCTGGCCGCTCCGCCCTGGAGCTGGAACGAACTGTAGATGCGCACGGGCACGGCGCCGTCCATTGAAAGGGCCCCGCCGTTTCCGGCCGTCGCCGTCGCGGCGGCCGCACCGGTCGAGGCCGCCCCGCCCTGCGACGTGATCGTGGCGAGAACGTCCATCGAACCCCCGGCGGACAGCGTGACCGCCCCTCCATCCTTCGCGACGACGACAGGATCGGCTGTCCCGTTGGCCGCTCCGCCGTTCGTCGTGATCGAACCGTACACATGGAGGGCGTTGGTTGCCGTCAGGGTGACGATGCCGGCCGTGCCGCCGTTCGCCTTCCCCGATCCGCCGGACGCGACGATCGATCCGCTCGTGAAGTAGAGGTGGTCACCCGAGGTGGCGCCCGCCATGTCAAGCGTGACGTCGCCCCCATTGCCGCCATCCCCGGTGGAAACCGATTCCCCACGGGTGTCGATGGAACCCGTGAGAACAATCCGAGACGCGTGGATGATGACGATTCCGGAATTCAATCCGTTCGGACTACCGCCCGCGATCGAAGTCACAATGCTGCCGGTGATGTAGACCGTCCCTGACAGCGCGGACAGCGTGAAGTTGTTCGCCCCCCCCGCGCTCCCCGAGATCAGCGAGCCGGAGACGATGATGTCTCCGGACGTGGCCGTGATGGCGATCGGAGTGCCGCCGCCCGCCGACGTCAGCGAACTGGAGACAAAGATATTCCCGGTTGCCGCGATGGTCGGGGTCGCGGCGAGCAGCTGGGTGTCCGTGGCCAGGGCTGCGGGAGGAGTCGGCGCGGTCGGGACGGAAGGGGCGATCGTCGAACCTCCGACGCTGAGGTCGCCCGAGGTGGTGACCTGTAGAGCGCCCAGAACGGGACTTCCGGCGCCGCCCGTGCCGGCGGCCGAGCCGTCCGTCGCCACCGCGCTCCCGCCGATCGTGTCGATGCCGACGCCCCCCGTGGCCGGGATCACGATGATCGTGACGACCGTCGGATCCTCGTTGCAGCCGGCCAGTGAGAGGGCGAGAAGGGAGAAGAAAACGCTGCGGAAAGTCATCGAAAGTCTCCTTTAGAGGCCACGAGTATAACGACGGGTCGGCGAAAAGGAAAGCTGCGGGGTATGCGACCTACGCGACCGCCGCCGCGGGCGCCAGCGGCTTGCGCCACCGACGGATGGAATCGGCCACGATGACCAGCAGGCAGCCCACCATGATCGCCGTCAGGACCACGTTGAGGCCCCCCTGGAACCGGCCGGCCGGGGTCGCGGCGGTCCGGAACGCGGGAAGGAACTTGTTGAAGACGAGCTGCCAGCCCGCCGTCAGCGTCGTCGTCATCACGAACGCCATCGGAGCGAGCGTCGCCCACGCGTAGCGGCCCCGCCCGGCGTTGATCATCACCGTCGTCGCAACTGAAAGAGCGATCGCCGCCAGCAGCTGGTTGGCGATCCCGAACATCGGCCATATGGTGTCGATCGACCCGGTCCAGATGAAGTAACCCCAGCAGCAGACGACGGTCGCGGTCGAAAGGATCGCGCCCGGAAGCCAGTCGGTGCGCCCCAGCTTCGGATGGATGCGCCCGGCAAGCTCCTGGACGATGAACCGCGCGATCCGCGTCCCGGTGTCGATCGTCGTCAGGATGAAGAGCGCCTCGAACATGATCGCGAAGTGATACCAGAAGGAGATCAGCTTTGAAAACCCGGGCAGTCCCGAGAAGATCTTCGAGATCCCGACCGCGAGCGAGACCGCGCCGCCCGAGCGGCCCTGGAGCTGTTCGCCCACGTTCCGCTCGAATCCGCCGAGCTCGTGCGGTTCGCACATCTCCGGCAGCCCCTGCTGGATCATCTGGTCATGAAAGCCCGGCTGCTTCGCGAGGTCGACGTTGATCGAGAAGTAGTCGCCCGGCTCCAGCGAACACGCGGCGATTAGCGCGATGATCCCGACCAGCCCCTCGATCAGCATCGCCCCGTAGCCGATCGTCCGCGCCTGCGACTCTTTGTCGATCATCTTGGGCGTCGTCCCCGAGGAGACGAGCGCGTGGAAGCCCGAGATCGCGCCGCACATGATCGTGATGAAGACAAAGGGGAAGACCTTGCCCGGGACGATCGGCCCGCCGCCCGCGCAGAACGTCGTCGTCGAGGGCATGTGAAGCGTGGGATTGACGATGAGGACGCCGAGGACGAGCCCTGCGACGGTACCGATCTTCAGGAAGCTCGAGAGGTAGTCGCGCGGACATAGAAGGAGCCAGACCGGGAGGACCGACGCGATGAATCCATAAGCGGCGATCGCGATCGTGACTTCGTTCTTCCCGAGCGAGAAGAAGCGCTCGATCGGCGAGCCGGGGACCAGGCTCCCGAGCCACGTGCAGAGAAGAACCGCGGTCGCGCCGATGATCGACGCCTCAATCACCTTCCCCTTCCGGATACGATACATCCAAAGACCGACGAAGAGCGCGATCGGGATCGTGCAGGCGATCGTGAAGACACCCCAGGAGCTCCCCTTGATCAGGCGGCGTGAGCCCTCGGGAAACGAATAGACGCCGTCCTCTTTCATCTGCCAGCTGCCCTCGGACTCCAGGTCGAAGTCCGCCTGGACCGTGAGCTTCTCGCCCGACTTCGCGTACTGGATGGTGGATGGTCCCGGGATTCTCCAGCGGCCTTCGCCGATCCGGATCGGACCCTTGCCCTGCAGAATGATCCGGGCACCGGAAGGAAACTTCAGCTCCTCTCCGCCCAGCGCCTTGACGACCACCAGGCCGAGACCCGCCAGGGCGTTCACTATAATGAAGAGGATCGCGATCGCGCAGACGAGGCCCGCCACCGGGCCGATCTCCTCGCGCGCAATCTCGGCGAGCGAACGCCCGTTCCGGCGGATCGACGCCGCGAGGATCAGGAAGTCCTGCGTCGCCCCCGCCAACACCACGCCGATGCCCAGCCAGAGGAGGCCGGGAAGGAACCCGAACTGCGCCGCGAGCACCGGGCCCACGAGCGGCCCCGCGCCCGAGATCGCCGCGAAGTGGTGGCCGAAGAGGACCCACTTGCTCGTCGGATGGTAGTTCTGCCCGTCGTTCAGGCGGTGGGCGGGCGTGACGCGCGAGTCGTCGAGCGCCGCGACCTTCGCGGCCAGGAACGCGCTGTAGAACCGGTACCCGATCGCGAGCACGCAGAGCGCGAGGATCATGATCGGGAGGGCGGACATCGCCGCCATCTTATCAGTCCCCGGTCCTCCGTCCACAGTCGTGGACTTCTCCGGACGGTTCGACTACGCTCTGCGCCATGGACTGGCCGTTCCTGATCTTCCTCGGCGCGATCGTCCTCATCACGATGTTGCCCGCGTGGCTCACGGGATCGATCCTGAAGAAGGCGTCCAAGGTGAACGGCGGGGGCGGGACCGACTGGGTGCCGCTCGGGTTCGTGGTCTACGGCCTCACGGAGTTCAAGCACCCGAAGAAGGGCGCGATCGTGTGGGCCTACGTCTTCTCCAACATCCTTTCGTGGGGCGCGCTGGTGACGCTGGTGGTGATCGTCCTGAAGAACCGGCGCTAGAGCCGGCGGAACTTCCGTCCCTCCTTGGTGTCCTCGACGCTCCAGCCGAGCGACTTGATCTTGTCGCGGATCTCGTCGGCCTTCTTGAAGTCCTTCGCCTTCCTCGCCTCGTCGCGACCGCCGGCGAGCGCGACGATCTCCGCGGGCGGCCCCTCGGCGGCGACGTCGCCCCCCAGCACGCCGAAGACGGTGTCGAACCGCTCGAGAAGGTCGAGGGCCTTCCGCGCGCCCTCCCCCGCCAAGCCCTGGTCGATCGCGGCGTTCCCCTCGCGGGCGAACGTGTGCATCACGCCCAGCGCCCCCGAGACGTCGAGGTTGTCGTCCATCCGCTCCTCGAAGTCGCGGCGGAGGCGCTCGAGGTCAGGCGTCGTCCCGCCCGCGGGTTTCGCCGCCGCTTCCTTGAGCCGGCTGCGAAACTCGAGAAGCCGGCCCACCGCGGACTTCGCGTCCTCGAAGAGCTGCCACGAAAAGTTCGCGCGCTGGCTATAGCGCGTCTGGACGAGACCGTACCGGATCACCTGCGGGGTGTATCCCTTGTCGAGCAGGTCCTGGACGAGGACGACGTTGCCAAGCGACTTCGAGATCTTCTGGTCGTTCCACATCAGGTGGCGGGCGTGGACCCAGAAGCGGACGAACTTCTTCCCCGTCGCCGCCTCGCTCTGCGCGATCTCGCACTCGTGGTGGGGGAAGATGTTGTCCTCGCCGCCCGTGTGGAGGTCGAACGTCTCGCCCAGGTATTTCATCGCCATCGCGGAGCACTCGATGTGCCAGCCCGGGAAGCCGCGGCCCCAGGGCGCGTCCCACTGCATGAGATGCTTCTCGTCGGTCTTCCAGAGCGCGAAGTCCGCCTGGTTCCGCTTCTCGGCGTTCCTCTCGATCCGGGCGTTCTCCTTGATCGCCTCCAGCGTGTTCCCCGAGAGCTTTCCGTAGTCGGCGAACTTGGTGACGTCGTAGTAGACGTTCCCCCCCACGCGGTAGGCGACGCCGCGGTCGAGGAGCTTCTGGACGAGGGAGACCATCTCGCCGATGTGCTCGGTCGCGCGGGTGAACTTCGCCGGCTCCCGGAAGAGGAGTTTCCGCCGGTCGCGGAGGAACCGTTCCATGAAGTGCTCCGCGACCTGGAGCGGGGTCCATCCCATTTCGCGCGCCTTGGCGGCAATCTTGTCCTCGCCGGCGTCGAGGTCGTCCTGCGTCAGGTGGCCGACGTCGGTGATGTTGACGATCTGCGTGACCTTCCACCCCTTGTACTCGAACCAGCGGCGCATCGTGTCGGCGAACGCGAAGGTCCGGTAGTTCCCGACGTGCTGGTCGCCGTAGACGGTGGGCCCGCAGTTGTACATGCGGACGTGCCCCGGCTCCAGGGGCGTGAACTCCTCAAGCTGGTGGGAGAGGGTGTTGTAGAGCTTCATGTCGCGTTCAATTGGGCGACAGCATAGCACGCGATCGCCTCCTTGTTCCCGATATAGCCCAGGCCCTCGTTGGTCTTCGCCTTGATCGAGACGCGGGGGCAGCCGACCAGGGCGGCGACCTTCGAGCGGATCGCCTCGTGGTGGGGCGAGAGCCGCGGGGCCTCCGCCACGACCGTCACGTCGACGTTCTCGATCGCCCACTTCCCCTTGAGGAGGTCCAGCGCCTTCGCCAGCATGACCTCGCTCGAAATCCCCTTGATCTTCGGGTCGGTGTCCGGGAAGAGCCGGCCGATGTCGCCGAGCCCCGCGGCGCCCAGGAGGGCGTCGGTCACCGCGTGGAGGAGGACGTCGCCGTCGGAGTGACCCAGGAGCCCCGTGGCGTGCGGGATCTCCACGCCACCGAGCAGGAGCTTCCGGCCCGGGACGAGCCGATGAATGTCATAGCCGATGCCGACCGCCATCGGGGCGCAGTATACAGAAAGATTCCGCGGCGCGCTAATGGTGGAAGAGGGCGAAGAGAAGCGAGCCCAGCAGACCGAGGACCGTGAACGCCGCGACCGCGAGGAACGGGAGGTAGACCAGGAGGGCCATCATCGTCCGGAGCACCGAGATCCCCTGCGGCGACCGGCCCGAGGCCTTCTCGACCCGTCGCGCATCTTCGAGGAAGTACCACGTAAGGACCGCGCCCGGGACCCAGAAGAGGAAGAACGCGAAGAACGAGATGAACGCGGGGAGCACGAACGAGCGCGGGGGCGGTGCCGGCGGCCGCTGCTCCCTCGCCGCCTCGATGACGCGACGCGCCTGGTCCTCGACCCACGCGCCGCAGTGGCGGCACTTCCGCGCCTCCGGGCGCATCTCTCCGCCACACTTGAGGCAGAACTTCTTCGCGCGCGCACCGGCCTCCTCCTCGAGGAACAGGATGGGCGGCGGCTCCGGGCGCGCGGCGGGGGCGACCAGCGCGGTCGTCGCGTAGCGCGAGACATCGTCGTAGAAGAGGACCTCGAGCGTCCGCGCGCACCGGCGGCAGTCGAAGCGCTCGCCGGCCCAGCCGCCGGGGATCGACTGCGCGGCGCCGCACTCGGCGCACTCGGCGCGGTACTCCCCGGGCGCCAGCTCGAAGCGGCAGATCCGGCGGTACTCCGCGAGCGCCGCCGCGGCATCCGCAAAGCGCGCCTCGGGCCGCTCCTCGAGGCACTTGAAGAGGAAGTCGTCCCACTTCGTGCCGAGCGCGCGGAACTTCAGGCTCACC
>JBGPCZ010000107.1:0-20983 GCA_041482015.1 Planctomycetota bacterium
GACGGCCTGCTCCTTCTCGATCTCCAGTTCCGCAATCTCGCGTTCGATGTCCTTCAGGTCCGGCGGGCGCGTCATCTTGCTCAGGCGCACGCGCGAACCGGACTCATCGATCACATCGATGGCCTTGTCGGGCAGGAAGCGGCCGTTGATGTAGCGGTTGGACAGGTCCACGCAGCCCTCGAGCGCCTCGTCGGTGAAGCGCACGCGGTGGTGCGCCTCGTACTTGTCGCGCAGGCCCTTGAGGATCTCGAGCGACTCGTCGCGGCCCGGGGGGTCGACGACGATCGTCTGGAAGCGGCGCTCGAGCGCGCCGTCCTTCTCGATGTGTTTGCGGTACTCGTCCAGCGTGGTGGCGCCGATGCACTGCACCTCGCCGCGCGACAGCGCCGGCTTGAGGACGTTGCTGGCGTCGATCGCGCCCTCGGCGCCGCCGGCGCCGACCAGCGTGTGGAGCTCGTCGATGAAGAGGATGATGTTCTTGGCGCGGCGGACCTCGTTCATGACCGCCTTGATCCGCTCCTCGAACTGGCCGCGGTACTTCGTGCCCGCGACCATGAGCGCAAGGTCGAGCACGACGATGCGCTTGTCCTTGAGGACCTCGGGCACGTTCGAGTTGATGATGTCCTGCGCGAGGCCTTCGACGATCGCCGTCTTGCCCACGCCCGCCTCGCCCAGGAGGACGGGGTTGTTTTTCGTGCGGCGCGAGAGGACCTGCATGACGCGCTCGATCTCCTTGCGGCGGCCGATGACGGGGTCGAGCTTGCGGTCGCGCGCGAGCTCCATCAGGTCGCGGCCGAACGCGTCGAGCGCGGGGGTCTTCGATTTCGAGGCCTTCTGGTTGAGCTTGTCGTCGACGTCCTGCTGGCCGACGTCGGCGCCCAGCACCTCGAGGACCATGTCGCGGACCTCGTCGAGTTTGAGGCCTAGGTTGGTCAGGACCTGGGCGGCGATGCCTTCGTTCTCCTTGAGGAGCCCGAGGAGAAGGTGCTCCGTGCCGATGACGTCGTGGCCGAGCTGGCTGGCGGCCTCGCCCGCGAGCTCGATGACGCGCTTGGCGCGGGGCGAGAACGGCAGCTGGCCGAGCGTCACCGTCGGGGAGGTTGAGGGCGTGATGAGCTTCTCGATCTCCTGGCGGATCCGCTTGAGGTCGACGTTGAGATTCTTGAGCACCTTGGCGGCGACACCGCCGCCCTCCTGGATGATCCCGAGGAGGATGTGCTCCGTGCCGATGAACTCGCTGTTGAGGCGCTGCGCCTCCTGCCGCGCCAGGCTCATGACCTTGCGGGCGCGCTCCGTGAATTTCTCGAACATGCGGGCGATCCCCCTTCAGAGCATCGTGGATGGGCCTTCACAAGGGAGTATATCAGACCCCCCGACGGAGGGTCAACAGGTCCCATCCGCCACTGATTCTACGACGCTCCGCCGCCCGCGGGAATTCCCGGGGGCGACAAACCCGGATGGCGTTCTGGTAGAATCCGTATCGATGACCGATCCGATGGCCAATCCGTTTCGGGAGCCGCGGCCGGACAGGGCAGGCGGTCCATCCGGACCGGCGCCGCGCCTCTACCTCCTGGGGCTCATGCTGCTCCTGATGGTAGGCGCGATGGCCTATGTCCGACGCAGGGCCGACCGCCTCCCCGCCCCGGAGCCGGGGGTCTCCCTCTGCCCGGCGGACCCGCCGCCGCAAGGTATTGTGGCCCAAGGTGAGAAACCCCCGTGGATGATCGCGCCTCTCCCGCCCGACGGCAGCATTCCCTGGCAGGCGCTGGCCGCCCCATTCAAGGACGGGGCCGGGAGGATCGACAAGGAGACACCGGAGTTCATGGCGCTGCTCTCCGCGTTCGTCCGCGTCGTCACCCCCGGAGTGATCGCGAAGGCGGCCGACCCTGCGCTCACCGCCGACGCCGGCTTTCGGCACCCGGCGGATTACCGGGGCCGCGTCATGCGGATCTACGGCCGGCTGATCCGGATCTACACCGAGCGGCTCGACGCGGTGGTGCCGGGCCTGGCCGACGTCGTTTCGCTCGGCATCCTCCAAGAGTACCGGACGAACCGCACGGTTTGGGTCTATCTTCCGGGGAAACCCTGCGGAGCGGACGGGACACTCCCGGAGCTCCACGAGGACTGGATCGAATTCGAAGGCCTGTTCCTCCGCCGGCACGACTACCTGTCGCAGGCGGAGGACGAGCAGGGGAATCCCGTCCAAGGCCACGCGGCGGTGCTTTTTGCAAAGGACCTGAGGCTCTCCCGGCCGCCCGGGGTCAGGGACTGGAAGTCGTGGTTCACCGCGGGCGTGGCGGGGGCCACGCTGGTCGCCCTCGCGATCGCCCTCGTGGCGGGGATCATGTCCCGCCGGTACGGGGCGGGCTCCCTCCGGTCGAAGATGCGGGAGATCCGCCGGGCGCGCGGAATCGCCGTCCCCGTGCCGACCTTCCCCGCGGCGCCCGATTCGATTCTCGGGGCCGACGTGTCGCCGCCGCCCGGCCGATGAGCAATCCTCTCTACCTCATCGTCGGGCTCCTCGTCGCACTCTCCTATCCCCTCGGGGTGGAGCCGCTGCGCTTCGCGGACGGGGCGGTCGGACTCCGCGTCGCCGCGGCGGCGGTCGCGGTCTACGCGGTGCTGGCATGGGGCGTCCACCGCGCCCTGGTTCCCGGCCGGTCCCACGCGCTCGGGATCGCGCGTCTCGCCCTCCGGTGGCTCGCGCTCGTCGTGTACACGGTCCTGGTCTACCTCTTCCATTTTCCGCTCTGGGTCTGGTCGATCGGGCTCGAGGAGAGCACGCTCGCGAGGCCGCTGGTCACCCTGGCGCCGCTCCTCGCGCTCTTCTCGGTCCTCGCCCTCGTCGGGGCCCGCTTCGATCCGCGCCGCGAATCGTTCGGCGGCGCCGTGGCGTTCGCCTTCCGCGGGTTCGTCGGCTTCTCCCTCGTCCCCGTCCTCGTGATGCTCGGGATGGATGCGGCGGTCGAACGGGCGGCCTGGCTCCGCCGCGCGTCGTTCCTCCTCCCCGCGGTCGGGTGGGGGATCGCGGGGGCGGGCATGCTGGCGATGGTGGCGCTTCTCACGTTCCTGCTCCGGATCGCCTTCGGGGCGCACGACCTCGAGGCGGGGCCACTCCGCGACCGCATGGAACGGCTGTGTCGTTCGACGGGCTTCCGCTGCCGCGACCTGCTCGTCATGGGCACCGGGGGGGCGAGGCTCGCGAATGCGTTCATCGTGAAAATCGCGGGCCCGGCCCGCTACGTATTCTTCACCGATGCGATCCTCGCCGGCATGCCGGCCGACTTGCTGGAAAGCGTGCTGGCCCACGAGATCGCCCACTCCCGGAGGGGTCATCTCCGCGCCTTTCTTGCGGCGATGCTCGGGTTCTCGCTCCTGAACGCCGCCGCGCTCGGGGCGATGGAGGAGGCGAAGGTTCATCCGCTCGTGATGGCCCTGCTGGTCGCCGCCGTGGCCGCCTCCTTCTGGATCGGGATTTTCGGATGGGTCTCCCGGCGGTTCGAATCCGAGGCCGACCTCGCCGCGGCGAAGACGTCCCCGGGCGGCGCGCGCGGGATGGCGGCGGCGCTGGGATGCGTGGCGGAGCTCAACCGGATCCCCTCGTGGGCGTGGTCGTGGCGCCACTTCAGCATCGCGGAGCGCGTCGACCTTCTGCTGGCAACCGACGCGAACCCCGCCGGGGGCGAGGCGTTCGAGCGGCGCTGCGCGCGGTGGCGCGCGGCGGCGGTCGCGTTCCTCGTGGCGGGCGTCGCGGTGGCGGGCTGGGTCGCCGTGGAACAGCTTCCACGGGTGCAGGGACGGTCCCGGCTCTACGAGGCGTATGCCCGCGCGGACCGGGGTGGAGAACTTCTGCAAGAGAAGCGATACGGCGAGGCGGTGATCGAACTCCGGGAGGCCCTCCGGTCAGGAGTCGATGCCGCCCAGGCGTGGCTCTGGATTGCGGAGTGCGAGCGGGCGCTCGGGCATGGCGAGGCCGCACGCGATGCCGAGGACGAGGCGCTCAGGAAGGGCGTGACCGATCCGAGAGATCGGAAGCGGCTGGCGCGGTGAGCTACTTCGGGATGACGGGGAGCAGGATGTGGCTCGGGTGGGGCCGGTCGTGGTGGATCGTGTTGACCGCGTTCTGCCACCGGCGGTTGTCGTTCAGCGGCTCGCCCGTGTTGGGGTTGACGTCGAAGCGCGGGAAGTTGCTTGACGAGATGTCGACGCGGATGCGGTGGCCCTTCTTGAAGACGTTCGACGTCGGGTAGAGCTTGATCGTGAAAGGGTAGACGTTCCCGGGCTCCATGAACACCTCCTGGTCGAGCGTCTCCCGGGACCGGGCGCGCACGATCCCGTCGGTGATGTTCATGTCGAAGCCCCCCGGAGCGTCGGGGCTTGGAGGGTGGACGTCGACGAGCTTCGCGGTGAAGTCGGTGTCGACCGAGAGCGACGAGGCCCAGAGCTTGACGGCGATCTCGCCCGTGACCTCGGTGTCCTCGGCGAGCGGCGCCGTCTGGAAGACGACGACGTCGTTCCGTGCGGAGAGCGGCATCGGGTCGGTGAAGTTCCAGACGTGCGGGCCGCCCTTCTGGTCCCACGCGCCCTGGAGGAGGATGCCGTCGTTCGACGAGATGTTTCCGCCGATCGTCGGAACGGGGTTCTTCGGGTCGAAGACGTAGGTGGTCGAGGCGCGGTCGTTCTGGGGCTCGGTGGTCGTGAGCGCCCCGGCCCGGCCGAAGTAGTAGGGCGTGAGCTTTGCCCGCGCGAGGGGCCACTCGTCCTCGTCACGCCAGTATCCACCGTGGTTCTCGTGGCCGTCGGCGTCCTTCCGGTCGTCGCCGGTGCCCATGACGAAGAGGCGCACCTTCTTGGCGAACGGCGCCTCGCGGCCGACCTTGGAGTCCTTGCTGTTCTTGAGCCACTTGTCGAACCACTCGAGGCGCCAGCCGAGCGGGTCGGCGATCGCGGCCTCCTTGCCGAAGCTGACCTGCCCGTGGGCCGACTTTCCCTGCTGCCCGTGGATCCACGGGCCCATGATGAGGTAGACGGGTCCCTTGATCTGCTTCGTGAGGGCCATGAAGTTCGCGGTGGTGTTGCCGGCCCACGAGTCGTACCAGCCGCCGACCAGGTAAAGCGGGATGTCCTTGTAGCGGTCGGGGTAGTCGAGGATGTTGCACGCGCGCCAGAAGTCGTCGTTTGTCCCGTGCTTCATCGCCTCGATCAGCCAGTCCTCGTAGTCGGGCGCGAGCTTGAGCGGCGTGGTCCCCTTTCGGAGGGGAAGCTGGACGAGGTATTTCCGCCGGTTGTCGCACATCTCCTGGAGCACCTTCTGGGTCTCGGGGTCCCGCGAGGCGAGGCTTCCCTTCGCGCTGTTGAGCATGACCCAGTTCCAGAAGCGGAGCTCGAACGCGCCGGCGTTCCGCATGCTCTGCCGCCCCATGTTGCAGGCGGCGTCGACGGGGATCGCGGTGGCGAGCGCGTCGGGCCGCGAGAGGGCGATCGCGTGCTGCGTTCCGCCGACGTAGGAGGTGCCCATCGTGCCGACCTTGCCGTTCGACCACGGCTGCCGCGCGACCCAGTCGACGCACTCCTTGCCGTCGCGCGTGTCATCCTGGAGGAATTTCCAGACGCCCTCCGAGCCGTAGCGGCCGCGAGTGTCCTGCGCGACGAACGCGTAGCCGCGTTTCGCGAAGTACTCGGCGTTGCCCTTCTCGCCGTTCTTGTTGTACGGCGTGCGGACGAGGATGACGGGGAACTTCCCCGCGACCGGCTGGCCCTCCGTCGCGGGGAGATAAACGTCGGTGGCGAGCTTCGTGCCGTCCCGCATCGAGACCATGACGTTCGGCTGGAGAGAGACCTCGAACCGGGGCATTGGGTCCTGGGGCGGCGTCGCGCAGAGGAGGAGGGCCGCGGAGACGAGGAGTGTTCTCATCACCCGTTAGTACGTCCGCGGGAGGGCGGGGATTTCGCGGGGATCAGCGGCGGCGGGGAGGATGGCCTATTTGTCCGGCACGACCACGCCGTGCGGCTGCTCCTGCTCGTTCTTGATGATCGTCGGCTTGATGAAGAAGAGCACCTCCTGCACGATCTCCTGGTCCTCCGTTTTCCCGAACAGGTAGCCGAAGATCGGGATGTCGGAGAAGAACGGCAGGCCCCGGCGGATCTCCGTCTTGTCCCGGCGGTAGAGACCGCCGATCACGACCTCTTCGCCGTCCCGGACGAGGAGATCGGTGGTGACGCTTCGCACGGTGAACTGCGGGGCCTGGACGCCCGGGATGATCTGGACGGTTCCGAAGGTGGTGATCACCTCGGGCTTCATCCGGAGCGCCACCTGCCCGGGGGCGGCGAGGCGGGGCGAGACCTCGAGCTTCACGCCGGCCTGTTTGTACTTGAAGGTCGTGATGGCGCCGCCGACCGGCTGCGTCTGGACCGAGTCGGGGAAGGGGATCTCGTCCCCGGTGAAGATCGTCGCCGTCTGGTCCGACCGCACGAGGATGCGGGGCTGCGAGAGGATCTGCGCCTTGCCCCGCTGGATGAACAGCTCGACGAGGCCCCCGATCGTGCCGCGCTTGGGGGAGGTCGTGCTGAAGCGGAACGTCGATCCCTGGAAAGGCGAGGTGCTCTGCGCGTCCTGCGGCTGCAGGCGGACCCGCACCTCGCGCATGAGGGACTCGGAGGCGGCGCTCTGCGTCCAAGCGGCGGCCGTCCCGGTCGTGTCCCCCTCGATCCCGATCTGGAGGTTCTTGTCCCAGCGCAGCTCCACGACCCTCGCCTCGATCAGGATGGGCGCATCGGCCTTGTGAAGCATCTGGAGCATCTTCTCCACGAAGGCGATGTTCTCCTTCGTGTCGGTAAGGGCGAACGAGTTCAGGCGGTTCGAGACCTCGATCCGGCCCTTGCCCGGCGTGAGGTACGGCATGAGCATCCGCTGGAATTCCTCCAGCCCCTGGGGGATGGTGGGCGAGGGGGTGTGCGAGAGTTCGTAGATGACCGTTACCAGGCCGTCCTTCTCCGCGCGGCCCTTCTCGAAGCAGCAAAACGAGGTCCAAGGCTTCGCGGGAACGGAGTCCGCAGGCTTGGCCGGGGGCTGCGGTGCGGGCGGGGGCGGCGCCTGGAGGGCCGCCATCATCAGCGCGACGGCGAGGGCGGCGATCATCATCCTCCCGTGGATGTCGCTGGACGTCCCGCTCCTGCCTTGTATACGCCGGCAGACCCCGAAAGGGGACGAGCCGGACAAGGTAAACGCGCGGCGGTTATCCCAATCTAGACGTCGCGGCGGGGGCCGCGGGGCGGACCGCCGGGGCCACCCGGGCCGCCGGGACCGGGCCCGCCGGGACGGGGTCCCTGCGGCGGGCGCGAGTCGCGGAACCGCTGTTCGCCGCCGCCGGGGGGCGGGCCACCCGACGGGGCCGCGGCCGGATTGAGCGGTCCCAGCTGGGGCAGTCCCTTCTCGCTGCGCGCCGCCTTGATCGAGAACCGGTTCCGGCCCTGGGGGTCGGAGCTCAGCATTTTGATCTCGACTTCCATGCCCATCTTGAGGTAGTCGGCCACCTGGATGCCGCGCGCCTCGGTGATTTCCGAGACGTGGACCAGGCCGTCCTGGCCGGTGCCGGCGATCTCGCAGAAGGCTCCGAAGTCCTTGAGCGAGACGACCGACGCGGGATAGATCATCCCGAGCTTCAGGTCCTGGGTCATGCCCTCGATGATCGCCTTGCAGGCGTCGAGTGCGGCCTTGTCCTTGGACGCGAGCAGGACCTCGCCCGAATCGTCGTCGTTGATCTCGATGACGCAGCCGGTGCGGGCCTCGAGCTCGCGGATCGTCTTGCCTCCCGGGCCGATCAGCATGCCGATCTTGTCGGACGGGATCATGATGCGCACCATGCGCGGCGCGTGCGGACTCATCTCGGTGCGGGGCGCGGCGATCGCCTCCTTCATCTTCTCGAGAATGAAGAGGCGGCCTTCCCTCGCGTCGGCCAGCGCCTGCCGGGTGATGTCCATCGAGATGCCCGCGGCCTTGAGGTCCATCTGGAGGGCGGTGATGCCCTTCTCGGTCCCGGCCACCTTGAAATCCATGTCGCCGTGCGCGTCCTCGGAGCCCAGGATGTCGGTCAGGATCGCGGTCTTGCCCTTTTCCTGGACGAGGCCCATCGCGATGCCCGCGACGGGCGCCTTGATCGGCACGCCCGCGTCCATGAGCGCGAGGCAGCCGCCGCAGACGCTCGCCATGGAGGACGAGCCGTTCGATTCCAGGATGTCGCTGATGATGCGGACCGTGTAGGGGAATTCGGCCTCGCCGGGGACGACCGCGTCGAGCGCCCGCTCGGCGAGCGCGCCGTGGCCGATCTCGCGGCGGCCGGGGCCGCGGATGGGCTTCACCTCGCCCACCGAGAAGTTCGGGAAGTTGTAGTGGAGCATGAAACGCTGCGAGTACTCCTCCTCCAGCCCCTCGACGATCTGCTCGTTGCTCGACGTGCCGAGCGTCGTCGTGCAGAGCGCCTGGGTTTCGCCGCGGGTGAAGATCGCCGACCCGTGCGTGCGGGGGAGCACGCCGAGCTGGATCGTGATCGGACGAATCTGCTTGTGCGTGCGGCCGTCGGCCCGGACGTTCTCGATCGCGAAGTTCCGGACGAGCTCGTCGACGACGCGCTCGTGGGCGCGGCTGACGTCGACCTTCGTGGGCGAGCCCGGCACGGGAAGGCCCGACGGCTCCGTGGGGATCATCTCTTTGAAGATCCGCTTGCCGATGTCGCTGAAGGCCCGGTTGCGCTCGCGCTTGATCTTGATGAAGAACGCCTTCTTCATCTCCTCACCGAACTTCGACTTGATCTTCGCCGCGAGGTCAGAGGGGAAGGGCGTGGGGGCGACGGGGGCGAGGGGCTGACCAGCCAGCTCCTTGAGCTTCAACTGCGCGGCGATGAGCGCGTTAATCGGCTTCTGCGCGGCCTCGAAGGCCTGCAGCATCTGCTCCTCGGAGATCTCGCGGGCGCCGGCCTCGACCATGATGATCCCATCCTTGGTCCCGGAGATGACGAGGTCGAGCCGGCTCTCTTTGACTTCCTGGCAGGTGGGGAAGACGACGAAGCGCTCGCCGATCAGGCCCATGCGGACCGAACCGACCGGGCCCTGGAAGGGCAGGTCGCTCACGACGAGCGCCGCGGACGAGGCGTTCATCGAGATGACGTCGGGGTCGTGGACCTGGTCGGCGGAGAAGACGGTCAGGATGACCTGCACGTCCATGAAGTAGCCGTCCGGCCAGAGAGGGCGGAGCGGGCGGTCGCAGAGACGGGCCGTCAGGATTTCCTTCGTGGAGGGGCGGCCCTCGCGCTTGATGAATCCTCCGGGGAAGCGGCCGGCGGCGGCCATCTTCTCGCGGTAGTCGATGGTCAGGGGGAAGAAGTCGGTGCCTTCGCGCGCGGGTCCGGCGACCGAGGCGGCGAGGACCATCGTTTCGCCCATCGTGGCCATGCAGGCGCCGTTGGCCTGCTTGGCGAGCCAGCCGGACTCGAACACGAACTTCCGGCCGTCTCCGAGATCGGCCTCGACGCGATGTTGCTGGGACATGATGCCTCCGTTGATGGGGCCAGGACCCTCGGAGGCTTCAGGCGGGAGCGACGAAAGGCAGGGCGGCCGCGCGCGGCGGCCGTCTCGTCTTTCGTCCAGTCCTTGGCCTTGGAGCCTCCGGGATCGACACTAAAAACAAAAAGACCCGGAAATCACGGCGGAACCGCGAGCGGTTCCATGGCGACTTCCGGGTCGATACACGCTCAACCGGGTTACTTGCGGATCCCCAGGCGCTTGATCAGCGTCTGGTAACGCTCCATGTCGGTCGACTGGAGGTACTTGAGGAGTCGCGCCCGCTGGCCGACCATCATGAGCAGACCGCGGCGCGACGTGAAATCCTTCTTGTGGACCTTCAGGTGCTCGGTCAGGTGGTTGATGCGCTCGGTGATGAGCGCGACCTGGACCTCGGGCGAGCCCGTGTCGCCCTTGTGGGTGGCGAAGTCGGTGACAGCCGACTTTCTCTTCTCCTGCGCGACGGCCATATGAACTCCTTATGACTCCGAACGAACCTGATTTCTCAGGGCAGGATGATAGCAGGAGGGTGGGGCGACTTCAAGCAAAACGTCCTACCTTTTATCCGGCTTGTCCTGCTTCTCCAGCCAGGCGCGCCAGGCGGCGGCGCGGGCCTTCTGCCCGTTGGGCGCGGGGTCGTTGGGGATGCCCGTGATCGCGCTTCCCGCCTCGAGGGCGGCCGCGGGGGGCCTCGGGTTCTCCTCGATCTCCGTCGCGAGCGCGGGTAGGATGTGCCGCCCCTGGCGGCGCACCGCCTCGAGTGCGGCCTTCTTTGCAGCCTCGTCCTTGCCCGCGAGCGGCTCCACGAGCCGGAGCGCTCCCGAGCGAAGGGATTGTTCGACCGCCTTGCGCTTCTCGTCCACCATGCCCGTTTGCAGCAGCGAGTAAGCCTCCTCGACGAGCGGCTCGGGGTCCTTCAGCTCCGTCAGCGTCTTGAGACACGTGTCGATGTCGTCGAGCCCGCGGTAGCAGGCCGCGATGCGGCGCGCGACGTCCACGCGATCGGGGGCCAGCACGGCGAGCTGTCGCAGGTGGGGGAGGGCGCCCTTGAAGTCGCCGGCTTGCAGGGCGGCCGCGCCCACCGCCTCCTCGAGGACGGTCCACCGTCCGCGGGTCTCCGGCTCCGGCTTGGCCGCGTGCAGGCGAGCGCAGACCTGGTCCGCCTCCGGGCGACGGTCCGCCTTGAGGAGCGCCAGCGCGAGCTTCTCGATGGGCGAGAATCGGTCACCGGTCAGGGCGAGAATCGCCGTCCAGACCGCGCCGCGCACCCCCGCGGATGGATCGGCCAGGTACGCGGGGAGGAGCGTCGTCTCGACCGCGTCGGCCGGCGCCATGAGCCCGAGCGCGGCCGCGGCCGCCTGCCGGAGTTTCTCCTCGCGGTCACCCCGGAGGATCTCCGCGATGCGGGGCAGCGAGGCCGCGTCTTTCAACTTCCCCAGCGCCTCGATCGAGACCTGGCGCACCTCCAGCGGGTGGGGATCGTCGAGGAACGCGCGCACGCGCTCCGCCGCCCGCGCGTCGCCGATCTTGCCGAGGCTGTTGATGCAGGACCAGCGGATCGGGTCGCGCCTCGTATGGCCCAGGAGTTCCAGGAGGTCGTCGACCGCCCCGGGCGAGCCGATCGCGCCCAGCGCGTCGACCATCTTCTCCTGCACCTGGGGCTCGCGTTCCGTGGTGAGCGCGTCGAGGATCGGCTTCACCGCGGCGTCGTACTTCGCCACGCCCAGCGCCTCGAGCGCCGCGAGCCTCACTTCGCGGTCGACGTCCCGGAGAAGCGCGAGGAGCGCCGCCTGGGCCCGGTCGCCCGCGGCCGACTTGAGGGCCGACGCGGCGGCGCGGCGGAGGGCGGGGGCCGGGTCGCCGGCGGCCTTGAGGAGCGCCGCCTCCGACTCCGGGGCGGGGGCGCGTCCGAGGAACGGGACCGCCTGCACGCGGAAGGCCTCGGTTCCCGACGCGAACCGCGCGAGCACCGCGGGAAGCGCCTCGCGCCGGCGGTTCTCGGGGAGCGCGCCCAGTTCGCGCAGGGCCGCGGCGGAGAGTTCGGGGAGGTCGGAGGCCACGGCTTCTTCCAGGATGCGAAGTTCGTCGGCGGGCTTCTGCGACAGTCGGGCGAGCTTGAGCTTGAGGTCGAGGTTCTCGAGGCGGGCTTGGACGAGCTGGGTGCGGAGCCGGGCGGCCTCGTCATCCTGCGCCGCAACCGCCGGCGGCGGGTGGCCGCACACGAGTAGAAAAAGCGCGGAGGACAGGAGGATGATGCGGTTCATCGTCGGCGCGCCTTCAGGATTATACGGGCCGCTTCCTCGTTCGTCCATCTTCGGCAGGAATTGCACGACGCCGCGACCCGGTCGCCGATCATTCTCTTGACTCCCCCTCCCCCTTCACTACACTGAACGGCAACCTCATATGATGCCCCTGCTCCTCCGTTTCTTGAAGATGCTGGGCGGCTTCGCCGTGCTGTGGATCTGCATCTGGCTCTTCAACAACTTCGGCTGCCAGAAGGTCGAAAGCGGGGAAATGGAGCCGACCCTCAAGCGGGAGGCTCACAAGTCCGTCGAGCCCAAGATCTGGTCCATCGACAAGCTGGCGATCGACGACCTGGTCTCCTACAGCGTCAACATCCCGGGCAAATCGCAGCCCTCGTACGCGGCCCGCGTGGTCGGGATTCCCGGCGACCGGGTGGCGATCAAGGCCGGCGAGGTTTTCGTGAATGGCGCCAAGATCGGTTCGAATTACGTGTCGACGGCGAACCGGAACGACGTCAAGGAGAATTACGCGGAGATTATCGTCCCCCGCGACTCCGTTTTCGTGCTGTGCGACAATCGCCGCCAGTTCTTCAATTCCGACAGCCGCGGAATCGGCCCGGTGGGGATCTGGGCCCTCAACGGGAAATTCAAGTAGACGCCATGGCGATCGCGAAAATCGAGAAGAAGAAGGTCGAGCTCACCAAGGAGGCGCTCTTCCAGCTGATCGGGGCCGGCGTCCTGGCCGTCACCTCGCTCGTGCTGGGATGGGTCGCCCTCACCAACTGGCGGGCGAAGTCCTCCATCCTCTCGGGCTACCAGCTCTACGACGGGAACCAGGCGGGGCAGGCCAAGCGGGAGTTGACGGACGCCGCGCACCTGAAGCCCGATCACATCGGCACGCGGGAGGTCCTGGCGAAGCTGGCCTGCGATTTGGGCGAGCTTTCCGCTGCCGAGGAGCACTACCGGAAGATCCGCGAGGTGCAGAGGGAAGCGGGCAGCGACTCGACCGCCTTGAAGATCGGGATGGGCGTCGTCTATCTCAAGATGGCCGACAAGGCGACCGCCACGAAGGAAATCCAGGACCTGGTCGAGAAGGCCCGGGCGGAGTTCCGCGCGGCGACGAACGTCCCCGAGGGGGACATCGGCCTGGGCCACTGCGAACTCGTGCTCGCGAGCAAGACCGGCAATCCGAAGAATCTGGCGGCCGCCGGCGAAATCTTCAAACGGGTCCGCACGGCGCTGAACAACCACGACACGGCGGCGAAGATTTCCCGCGACGGGCTGATCGATTACTACTCGGGCCTGGGCCGCGTGCTGTCCTCCTCCGACAAGCTGGAGGACCTCAGGGAGGCGCGCGAGGCATTCCAGTCTTGCGTCCAGCTGGCCCGCCGCTGGGAGGTCCCGCGGTCGAACATGCTGCTGGCCGAGGCGCGGCGCTGGACCCTCTGGAACGGCACGGCCGCGGAGATGAACGCCCTGGAGCCCGAGGTCACCCAGTTCCGAAAGACGCTTGGGAGCTACTGGAAGGACAGCCGCGACAGCAACCTCATCACCGCCCACCGCGTCCCCTGGATGATCTTCTCGGTCGCGTTCGCACAGGCGCTGGCGCGGAGCGGGAACACCGCGGCGGCGGGCGCGATCTTCGCGGACCTCCGGGGCACCGCCCTTTACAACGAGATGCCCGACCCGCTCCTCCTGGAGTCGCGCTTCCGCTGCGAGCTGGCGCTGAAGGAGGGCCTGAAACCCGGGGATCAGGACAATGCCGTCCGCGAGGCGCTGGCCGTCTTCGATCCGCTCCTCAAGCGGCTGGGCACCGCCCAGGACGAGACGGCGAAGGACCGGCGGGCCAGGACGCTCAACAACCTCGCCGTGATGAGGGCGCTCCAGGGAACGCCGGGCTACAAGATCGCCCAGGACCAGTTGAACGACGCCCTCAAGCTCTACCCGGACGACTACGTCTTCAACCGCAACCTGGCGCTCGTGATGAAGCGCGCGAAGGCCCCCGCCGCGGGCCTGCAGGCGGCGCTCGACAAGGCGAAGGCCGCGGCCACGGGAAAGTTCGCCGAGGATTTCGAGAAGGTCCAGAAGGTTATCGAGGATAAGTAGCGTCCGGATAAACGAACCATGAGATGCCTCAAGTGCAGCCACGAGAACCCGCAGACCGTCGGCTATTGCCAGAAGTGCGGGTCGAAGATGGATTTCACCGCCGACGAGATCCAGGGCGCGCTCATGGACCAGAAGCGCGAAGAGGTCGCGCACAGCACCGAGTTCTATGCCCGGCAGGCGCTGACCTTTGCGTTCGTGGTCTTCATGGTGGCGCTGACCTGCCTGGTCCTCTCGACCGGCGCGCCCGATACGCCCCCGCCCGCCATCCCCTCGGCCTCAAACGGGTCGAAGTACGTCGAGGTGGACGTCAAATCGGAAATCGAGGTCCCCAAGATGCTGGTGCCGCTGGAGGTTCGAAGGAAATGACGAGACGAATGGCCGTCCTCGCCGCGATCTTCACGGCCTCCTGCTCCGATTCCGCGAACTACTACGGCGAGGAGTGGTCGCCGTACTACGAGCATCCCCGCGAGGAGACGAGCCGGAAGCGCGTCGACAGCAAGGAGATCGTCTACTGGGCCACCAACCCCAAGGACAAGAAGCGGATCGGCTTCTACGAGACGTGGGAGGTCAAGCTCAAGGGCTCCCGCCAGACCCGCGAGTGCCATTACATCAAGGACTCGGGCGGCCTCACGATCATCGGGTTCGTGTCGAACGAGGGGGTCTTCTACCGCTTCGAGCCGGGCAGCAGCACGCCCCGGAAGATCGACGAGTACCAGATCCTGTCGACCGGGCTCAAGGTCTTCTTCGGCATTCCGATCCGCGAGAACGTGGACCTCGAGGACATCGATCCCTACCGGGTGGCCAACCCGCCCGCGGGGACGCGGGAACCGGCCGCGGCTCCGGCGCCCCCCGCCCCGCCCGCCGAGAAGCCCGACAAGAAGTGATCGCGCCGGGTCACTCCCGCTTCGTCCACGAGAGATCGTAGCCCGCGGCCGTCGGAGCAAAGACGAAGTCGGTCCCCTGCCGCGAGTCGACCTCGAACCGGTAGTTCCTGTTCGTGGTCGAATCCCAGAGATCCAGCCAGTCGACGCCCGGCCTCAGGGTGACGTGAACCCCGAACGGGCCGATGCGTCCACCGCCGGCGGGCTTGAAGCGGGTGCGCTGCACGACCTGCCCGTTGAGGCGGAGTTCGATGAAGTCCTCCGGGCTCTTGGATCGGGTCTCGGGGAAATTGACGCGCACGGTCCCCGCGATCGATTCGGAGGGACCTGCGGCGGCCATCTGGCGGATCGCCTGGCTCCCCTTCCAGGCCTGGTACTCCTCCGTCTCCCCACCCGTCGCGGGAGTCCCGGTCTTCCTCCCGCATCCCGCGATGAGAATCACCAGCGTCAGGATCCCCTGGATGCCGGTCTTCACAGTTTCCCCAGGATCTGCCTCGAGATGACGATCCTCTGGATCTCGCTCGTGCCTTCGCCGATCTCGCAGAGCTTCGCATCGCGGTAGTAGCGCTCGACGCCGTACTCGGTCATGTACCCGTAGCCGCCCAGGACCTGGATCGCGTTCCGGCAGACGCGCATCGCCATTTCGCTCGCGAAGAGCTTGCCCATCGAGGCCTCGAGGCGGAACGGCCGGCCGGAGTCCTTCAGGCGGGCGGCGTGGTAGATCATGTGTCGCGCCGCCTCGATCTCGACCTTCATGTCCGCCAGCATGAACGCGACCGCCTGGTGGGCGCCGATCGGCTTGCCGAACGTCTTGCGCTCGCGGGCGTACTCGAGGGCCCTCTCGAACGCGCCCTCCGCGAGCCCGAGCGCCATCGCCCCGATCCCGATCCGGCCGGCGTCGAGGATCTCCATGAAGTAGCGCCAGCCGTAGCCCCGCTCGCCGAGCAGGTTCGACGCGGGCACGAAGACGTCCTCGAACGTGACGTAGCAGGTGTCGCTCGCGCGGCAGCCGAGCTTGTCCTCGCGCTTCGCGATCGTCACGCCTTTTGACTTCGGGTCGAGCACGAACGCGCTGATCCGCGCGTGCTTCTCGGCCTCGCGGTCGGTGACCGCGGTGATCGTCATCACCCCGGCGACGCTGGCGTTGGTCATGAAGATCTTCGAGCCGTTGATCCTCCAGCCGCCCTGCACCTTCGCCGCCGTCGTCTGGGTGCCGCCGCTGTCGGAGCCGGCGCCCGGCTCGGTCAGGCCGTAGGAGCCGATCGTCTCGCCGCGGGCGTTGGGCGGCACGTAGAGGCGCTTGAGGTCGTCGTTCCCGAAGAGAAAGATGGGCATCGTGCCGAGGGACGTGTGGGCCGCGAGCGTGAGGCAGGTCGAGCCGCACGCCTTCGCGATCTCCTCGAGCGCGACCGCCATGGAGAGCGTGTCGGCGCCGGCGCCGCCGTACTCCTCGGGGATGGGGATCCCCGTGAGCCCGAGCTCCGCGAGCTTTTTGAAGTTCTCGTGCGGGAACTCGCCGGTCTCGTCGAGCTTGGCCGCGCGGGGGAGGAACTCCTTCCGCGCGAGGTCGCGGACGGTGTCCCGGACCATCTGCTGGGTTTCGGTGAGTTCGAGGGTCTCCATGGTGTCTTCATTCTAGCACGGGAGGGATTCTTGCCAAGCTCGCACGCCTGCGGGTAGGATGCGCCACACCATGGCCTCCCGGAAGAAGACCCGTTTCGCGAAACGGATGGATCGCCTCGAGGTCTCCGGCATCCGCAAGATCTTCGACCTCGCGGGCACGATCAGGAACCCCGTCAACCTGTCGCTCGGCCAGCCCGATTTCCCGGTGCCCGGGGAGGTCCAGGACGCCGCGATCCGGGCGATCAAGAGCGGGAGGAACGGGTACACCGTCACGCAGGGGATCCCCGAGCTCCGGGAGAAGATCCGGGACGAGATCCGCCGGCGCGCGGGGTTCACCGACGGCGGGATTCTCGTGACCTCCGGCGTGGCGGGCGCGCTCTTCCTCGCGATGGGCGTGCTGGTCGAGAAGGGGGACGAGGTCATCATCCCCGACCCGTACTTCGTCCTCTACCGGAACATCGTCCGCTTCTTTGCGGGACAGCCGGTGCTGCTCGACACGTACCCCGACTTCCGCATCCGGCCGGAGAAGCTGGAGCGGCTGATCACGCCGCGGACGAAGCTCATCCTCTTCAACAACCCGGTCAACCCGACGGGCGTGGCGTACCGGAAGGAAGAGGTGGCGGCGGTCGCGGAGGTCGCGCGCCGGCACGGCGTGCTGGTCGTCTCCGACGAGATCTACGCGTCGTACAGCTACGACTTCCCCCACGAGAGCATGCGCCTGCACACGGCCGACACCGTGCTGGTCGGCGGCTTCGGGAAGGCGTACGGGATCACGGGCTGGCGCCGGGGGTTCGCGGCCGGGCCCGCGGAGATCATCGAGCGGATGACGATGCTCCAGCAATTCTCGTTCGTCTGCGCCCCCTCGATCGCCCAGTGGGCCGGCGTAGCGGCCCTCGACGTCAAGGTGAGCGAATACCGTGGCGACTACCGGAAGAAGCGGGACTGGGTCTATTCCCAGCTCAAGGACCGCTACGACGTCGAGAAGCCGCAGGGCGCGTTCTACTTCTTCCCGAAGTGCCCGCGCGGGCTCAAGGACAAGGACTTCGTCCGCCGGGCGATCGAGAAGAAGCTGCTCGTCGTCCCCGGGAGCGCCTGCTCGCAGCACGCGACCCATTTCCGGATGTCGTACGCCGTGCCGGATTCGCAGCTGGAGCGGGGGGTGGAGGTCCTCCGGAAGCTCGTCCGGCGATGACGATCCCCGTCTACCGCCCCTATCCGTTCCGCGACGCGGTCGATCCCGCCCTCGTCCGCGGACTCAAAAGGCTCCGCGTCCGGTTCGAAACTCGGCTCCACCCGCGGACGGAGGCGATGGTGGTCCTGCTCCAGACGAAGGTCACGGCGGATCTCCTCCCGACGCTCCCGCGGCTCCGCGTCATCGCGAACGTCGCGGTGGGTTACGACAACGTGGATGTCCCCGCCTGCACGACCCGCGGGATCCTGTTGACGAACACGCCCGACGTGCTGACGGACGCGACCGCCGACATCGCGTGGGCGCTCCTCCTCGCGGCGGCGAGGCGGGTCACGGAGGGCGACCGGTTCGTCCGGGCGGGGAAATTCAAACGGTGGGAATGGACGCTGATGCGCGGGGTCGACGTCCACGGGAAGACGCTCGGGATCGTGGGCGCCGGCCGGATAGGGCAGGCGGTCGCGCGGCGGGCGCGAGGCTTCTCAATGAGGATCCTCTACACGGCTCGCGCGCGGAAGCCCGGGTTCGAGCGGGAGACGGACGCCCGGCGGGTGGATCTCAAGGGGCTCCTCCGCGAATCGGACTTTGTCTCGATCCACGTCCCGCTCTCGCCGGAGACGAGGCACCTGGTCGGCGCGAAGGAACTGGCGCTCATGAAGCGGACGGCGGTGCTCGTCAACACCGCGCGCGGGCCGATCGTGGACGAGGCGGCGCTCGCGCGCGTTCTCCGGTCCGGGAGGCTCTTTGCGGCGGGGCTCGACGTCTACGAGAAAGAGCCGGAGGTGCACGCGGGGCTGCTCGGTCTCGAGAACGTGGCGCTCCTCCCGCACGTCGGGAGCGCAACGGACGAGACGCGCCGCCGCATGTACGAGACGGCGCTTCGGAATCTCGTCGCCGTCCTGGAGGGCCGGCGGCCGCCCAATCCCGTCAACGCCCAAGTTTTGGTTGACGGCCCGCCGCGGAGGCGGTAGCACGGGACCGTGCTGCCCTTCCACGTCCGTCTCGGCCCCTTCGGGATCAGCCCCGTCGAGCTCTTCGCGGTCGCGGGGATCGTGCTGGCCGGATTCCTGGCGCGGCGGAAGATGTCGCCGCAGCCGACCTGGGGTGGCCTCGTGGATCTCATCCTGGCGGCGATCCTGGGAGGGGCCGTCGGGGCGCGTCTCTTTCACTTTGTCCCCCTCTGGATTCGTGGCCTCGAACCGGCGAGCCGGCTCTTCTCCGACTGGAGCCGGGGGTCCGGCTTCCTGGGCGGTCTCCTTGGGGGCACGGCGGCGGTGCTCGCGGTCGCCCGGCTCAAGAAGCTCGCGCCGTTCCGGCTGGCCGACGCGGTCGGGGTGTACATTCCTCTCGGCTTCGCGAGCGGGAAGTTCGGCTGCTTCTTGGCCGGCTGCTGCTACGGGCCGCGGCGCGACGGTTTCCCGGGGATGTCCTTCGCGCCGGGATCGCTCGCCTACGAGACGCAGCTCGAGGCACACGAGATCGCGCCGGGGGCGCTCCGCTCGCTCCCCGTCCATCCGACCCAGCTCTACGAGCTGGCGCTCGGGATCCTCCTGTTCCTGGGCCTGAGGGTGATCCACCGGAGGTCGAAGCATCCCGGGGAAACCTACCTCGCGTACGTGCTGGGGTACTCCCTTTGGAGATTCGTGATCGAGTTCTTCCGGTCGGATCCCGGCCGCCAGAACTTCGGAGCCACGGCACTCTCGGATTCCCAGATCTCGTCGATGGTCCTGTCGGTCCTCGCGGTCGCGGGTTGGGTGTTTCTCCGGACCCGAAAGCCTGAGGGAGAGCCGCCTCCGACGCCGAAATAGAGTGTAGATGCTTCGGCGGCTGGAACTCTTCCTCGCGCTGGCGGCCATTCCCCTGGGGGTCGGGGGGATGCTCTGGCTCCGGCGTGCGGAACCGGTGGCGCTCGCGGGCGCGGGCTACGCGGTCCTTCTCGCCGCTTCGATCGCGTTCCTCTTCCGTCGCCCTTCTGAATTCACGGCGGTGGCTAAGGCGGCCGCGGAGCGCGAGCGGGACCTCCGGTCGCGCGGGGAGGAACTCCAGGCGCGCGTCGACTTTCTCTCGGCCGAGCGGGAGATCAGCCTGATCCTGAACGAGGACGTCGACTTCCGCGCGATCCTCGAGCGCGTCCTCCTGATCGCCTGCGACACGCTGGGCGGGGACGTCGAACTCTGGATGAAGCAGGGCGATCGTCTCGTGCTCCGCGCGCGTCGCGCCGCGGGCGAAACCGAGTTCGACCCCGACGAGCGCGAGGACCGCCGGGTCCGGCAGTGCTTCGAGGCGGGGCGCACCCTCTTCGAGGCGGAGGAGGGGCGGTTCCACGCCCTCGCGCCGCTCCAGGCCGACCGGGAGATCATGGGGGTGGTGCGGGTCTCGACGGCGCTCGAGGAGAACGCGGCGGCGCGGGAGGACGGCGCGCAGCGCCTCTCGGCGCACCTCGACGAGTTCTCGAAATTCCTCGCGCTCGCATTGAAGACGCCCGACCTCTACACCCGCGCGGTGCAGGACGGGCTGACGGGGCTCTGGACGAAGCGGCACTTCATGTCCGAGGCCCTGCTGGCGATCGAGGCCTCGCGCCGGTACGGCGAGCCGCTCTCCCTCATCATGGTCGACATCGACCATTTCAAGAAGGTGAATGACACGCACGGCCACGTCGCGGGGGACAAGGTGCTCCAAGGCGTGGCGGAAATCCTGAAAAAGAAGGTGCGCGGCGGGAGCGTCTTTCGCTACGGCGGCGAGGAGATGGCGGTGCTGCTCCCGAAGGCGGACGTGGCCGGCGCCGCGGCGGTGGCCGAGCGCCTGCGGGGGGCGATCGAGGCCCGCAAGATCGCGGGGGTCAAGGTGACGGCGAGCTTCGGCGTGGCGGCCTTGGAAGAAGGGGTCGTCGACCCGCCCTCGTTCGTCGAGCGCGCCGACCAGGCGCTCTACAAATCAAAAGAGAACGGCCGGAACCGCGTCACGTCGGCGGAGGCCCGGACGACGGGTGCCGCGTCCCGCCGTTGGACCCGCAGCGCCTAATGGGGTAGACTGGGCCCGTGCCGCCTTTTGAAATAGTCTCCAAGATGGTCCCCAAGGGGGACCAGCCGCAGGCCGTCGAGAAGCTGACCGAGAAGATCAAGCGGGGAGACCGCTGGTCGACGCTGCTGGGGGTCACGGGGTCGGGCAAGACCTTCACGATGGCCCACGTCATCGCGAGGGTGCAGAAGCCGACCCTGGTCATGACCCACAACAAGACGCTGGCCGCCCAGCTGTACTCGGAGTTCAAGGACTTCTTCCCGAGGAACGCCGTCCACTACTTCGTCAGCTACTACGACTACTACCAGCCCGAGGCCTACATCCCCCAGCGCGACATCTACATCGAGAAGGACTCGGACATCAACGAGGAC
>JBGPCZ010000108.1:0-20942 GCA_041482015.1 Planctomycetota bacterium
AGTTCACGATCCACCAGAACACCTGCTACGCCGCGGCGACGTACGGCTGGCTCTGCAAGACGAAGTAACCCCCGGGCCGTAGTATAGGGAGAGGATTGGGGCGAGCATGCTGAACGTCCGCGAACCGGGCTGGAACCGCCGCGAGTTCCTGTCGATCGGAAGCCTCGCGCTCGGCGGCTTCTCGCTCGCCAACCTCGCGAAGGTCCGCGCGGCGGAGGACGAGGCCCTCACCACCGGCAAGTCGGTCGTCTTCCTCTTCATGCACGGCGGCCCGCCCCAGACCGAGCTCTTCGACCCAAAGATGACCGCGCCCTCGGAGATCCGGAGCGTGACGGGCGAGATCAAGACGTCGCTCCCGGGCGTCACGTACGGCGGGACCTTCCCGAAGCTCGCGAAGCTGGCGCACAAGATCGCGGTCGTGCGGTCGTTCGTGACCGGCGACGCCAACCACGACATCAAGCCGCTCGTCTGCAAGGACACGTTCGGCGCGAACCCCGGGACGATCCTCGCGCGGGTGGCGGGGGCGAACCATCCGAAGACGGGGCTGCCGACGAACGTCGCCCTCTTCCCGCGCGCGGTGGACTCCGAGGCGAAGCCGACCGCGATGAACTTCGGCAACTTCCTCGCGTCGGGGCCGTTCGGGTCGGCCTACGCGCCCTTCGAGCCCGGCGGCGGCGGGCAGCTCCAGAAGGACATGACGCTGACCATCCCCAAGGAGCGGCTCGACGACCGGCGCGAGCTCCTGGGTCAGCTCGACGAGCTCCAGCGGTCGGCCGATTCGAAGGGCGTGGTTGACGGGACCGACCGGTTCCGCGACCAGGCCTTCAACGTGATCCTGAAGGGCGTGTCCGCGGCGTTCGACCTGACGCGGGAGGACCCGAAGGTCGTGGAGCGCTACGACACGGCACCGCTTCTCGCTCCGGAGCGCGTCAACCCCAAGTGGAACAACAAGAAGAACTACGTGGACCACATCCGCGGGCTCGGGAAGCAGCTGCTGCTGGCGCGCCGGCTGGTCGAGGCAGGCTGCGGCTTCGTGACGGTGACGACCAACTTCGTCTGGGACTTCCACGCCGACCAGAACAACGCGCACGTGGAGGAGGGGCTGCGCTACGTCGGAGCTCCGTTCGACCACGCGGTCTCGGCGTTCATCGAGGACCTGGAGGCGCGCGGACTGCGCGACAAGGTGCTGCTCGTCGCCTGCGGCGAGATGGGCCGGACGCCGAAGATCAACAAGGGCGGCGGCCGCGACCACTGGGGCGGGCTGGCGCCGCTGCTGCTCTACGGCGGCGGCCTCAAGATGGGGCAGGTGGTGGGCGACTCGACGAAGGACGCGGGCGAGCCCAACACGACTCCGGTGACCCCGAGGAACCTGATCGGCACGATCGCCCACGTCCTCTTTGACCTGGGCCGCCTGCGGATCGCCCGCGGCCTGCCCGACGAGATCACCCGCCTCGCCGGCTACGATCCGATCCGGGAACTGGTGTAGAAGTCATTTCACAAGGTCCTCCGCCAGGTTGGGTATAGTACGAGGCATGAGTCTGCCCAAGAAGGGATCCGCCAGGATCCATGTAGACGGGCAGGAGTATCGGTGGGTGGTCAGTGCCGAAGATGGCACGCTTGACGTCATCATCCAAATCGCATCGGGCAAGGGAAGACGCCTGGAGGTCCGATCAGATTATGATGCCGACATCACACCATCGAGAATCCGGGGGTGGATTCTGGAAGCGCTTCAGCAGGGTTGGCAGCCCGGCTCCCGAGGAGCTCCGGTGCTGATGGGACGACCTCTCTCAAGTCCTAAGAGAGCCACCTCGGAAGCGCCTGGCACACTGCTTCCTGTGAAGCGACCTCCATTGGGGAAAGAAAAAAGCTATACCTGTCCGCTCTGTGAGAAGCAAGCGCTTCATTTCGTCCGGGACGGGTATTTCGCCTGCGGGTCCTGCGAACGCACCTTTTCGTCGGAAGAGCTCCGCAACCTCATTTGATCGCGTTGATCGTCCCCACCAACTCCCCCCGCACCGCCTCGCCATCCGTGTCGCGCAGGCTGTAGCGGATCCGGAGCTGGTTCACCGGCTTCAGGTTCGGGATCGCGAACGTCACCGTCTTCCCATCCGCCGAGAGCTTCGCCGATTTCGGCTCGACCGCGTCGTGGCCTACCACGCCGGTCCGCGACGGCGAGTACTCCTCCGAGCCGTACTTCTCCGAGTACTTGTAGTTCCATTCCTCGAACGAGTAACTCTCCAGACTCTCCGCCGTCTCGCGGTCGAGCGGCTCCGCGAACGTCACCTGCACCGAATCGCGCGCGTAGCGGATCCCGACCGGAAGGTGGATCTTGCCGCCCGTGTAACGGACGCGCTGGAGGCAGCCGTCGCGCACCGCGGCCGAGACCCAGCCCCGCGATCCCGCGAGATACAGCTGGCCGTCCTGCGGACGGAACCGGCCGCGCATGATGCCTGACGCGAAGGTCCCCTTGAGCGGCACGACCGCGCCCTGCGGGACTCCGGAGGAGAGATCGCGCAGCACGAACTGCATCGTGCAGCGCCCATAAGAGAGGTTGAAGAGCTGCCCCTGGAGCGGCCCCCACCGGTCGCCCGTCACCCAGACCTGCCCGCCCGTCGAGTTGTCCATCGTGCGCGGGAGGTAGACGAGCGGCGCGTCGACTCCCGTCGGACGCGCGTCCGTCACCTTCGGACCGCCGTAGCCGTAGTGGCCGCCTGTCTTCACCTCGCAGATCATCGAGCCGGGGGTCCACTCGCCTTCCTGGGGCGCCACCGTGATCACGCCCCCGGGACTCACCGACAGGCCGTTGGGATTCCGGAAGCCCGTCGCGAGGAGATCGGCCTTCTTCCCGTCGGACGAGATGCGATAGAGGCCCTTCCAGCTCGTGAAATAGAAGTTCCCCTCTTTATCGGTCTCGAGGCAGGTGATGAAGTCGTGCCCGCCCGCCGACGTCGGCAGCAGGTCGCTGAAGCTTTCGTACGAGTCCGCCTCGCCGTCGCCGTCGATGTCCCGGAGCCGCGTGATCCGGTCGCGGCCCAGGACGTAGACCTCGTCGTTCACGATCCGCAGGCCCAGCGCCTGGTAGAGTCCCGTCGCGGTCCGCCGCCACGAGAGTTTCTCGAGCGACTCGTCGATCCCGCTTACGCGCCAGACGTCCCCGTGGATCGTGCAGACCGCCGCGTCGCCGTTCTTGAAGAAGTCGAGCCCCGACGCGAACATCAGCGTCTTCCACGGGTTGTCGTACGGCATCGTGAGCGTGTCGATGACGTACGGCCCCTTCTCCTTGCTCACGTGGCCCTTCGTGACGATCGCCTCGGGCCAGCGCGGCGACGCCTTCGGAAACGGCGCGGGGCGGGAATGCTGCTTGGCGAACGCGGCAAACCTCGGGAGATCGTCCTTCGGCCCCGTCCAGATCAGCAGCCTGACGACGCGAACCTGCGCCGCGGGAACAAGTCGAAGCTCGATCCGCGGGCCTTCGCCGACGGCGAGGTCGTCACCGCCGACCACGACCACTTTATCCCCCGAACGGAGAACGGCCAGCGCGGCTCCGTCGACGGTCTCCATTGCGCCGGTCGACTTCTCGAGAGAGGCGATGGGGATCGTCGCCGCGCCCTGGACCGTGAAGGTCCGGGTGAACGCGACGATGCCGTCGCGCGACTCCAGTCCGGGCGTCTCTGAGACATGGGTGTCGCCTATATCATAGAAGAGCCCGACGCGGTTGCCGTGGAGCGAAAGCCCGCGATAGCGGCCCTTTGGACCCGCGGGCGCGGTCCACTGCACCTCGCCCGCGATCTTCGGCATCTCGATCAGGCCGTAGCGCGCCGGGCTGAACGCGATGAACTTTCCGGTCCAGCCGGCGCGAAGCGAGAGCGTGTCGGGATCGAAGACGACGCCGCCCTCGCCCCTGTCCCCGACCTTGATCGATATCGCCCGGAGGAGCGTCTGGTCGCCGACCTTGAGCGCCGACGTGATGAACGGCCCGACGTCCGCCTGGTTCCAGCGCGCGTCGGCCCAGTCCTTCTCGCCCGCGGCGCCCCAGTGGCCGCTCTTCCCGCCCTCGAGGCCGGGGTCGGGCGGGAGGACCTTGCCCTGTTCCTTGGGAGGATCCTGCTTTGGCGGCTCGGGCTTCTTCGGAACCCACGGGCTCCCGGAACGGAACGTCGCCTTCTCCGTCTGCGCGGCCGGCGGGTCGAACGCGAGCGGCGGGCGGTCCGCGGCCCACACGGTCCCGCGGCGGATGAGCGCGCCCGCCTTGCGGATCGAGACGTCGGAGTGGCCGAGCACGGTCTGGAAGACGCGCGCCTTCTCATAAGAGTAGGCGAACGCCATCGGCTCGTCCTGCCCCGACTTCTTCGAGCGCGCCGTCGCGAGCGGCTCGATCGGGAGCGGGCCGACCTGCTTGAAGTAGAGCTCGTCGCTCGTCTCGAACGGAGCGAGCCCGTCGATGATTGGATGCTTCACCTTTGTGAGCTCGACCTTGAACGAGCCGAAGTCGTCGTGCGCGCTGTCCGGGTGCATCCAGGCGCGGCGGACGATCTTCGTCCGGTACTCCTCCCAGTCCGAGTCCTTGGCCGGGATCGTGGAGTTGAACGCGCCGTTCGCGAAGTGGACGATGGCGAGACCTCCGCCGCGGGCGAGATACTTGACGAGGCCAGCCTTCGCGCCGTCGGAGAGCCCCGGCTTGTCCCAGTTGCAGTAGTTGAGGACGAGGACGTCGGTCGCGTCGAGCTTCGCCAGGTCCTCCGGGTTCTCCGTGACGGAGACCCGGACCCGGGGATCCTGCTCGAGGACGAAGAGGAGCGCGGCGGTCGTGGCGCGCCAGTCGTGGGCGGGATGGTTGTGTCCGGTCACGATGAGCGCCCGGATCGGCGCGTCGAGCGTCGAGTCGACGCCGCCTTCGGGGACCTCGAGGTGCGCGGTCCAGGCGACGGCGTTCAGGACCATCTTCCGGAACTCGGGAATCCACCAGTTGGCGGTGAAGTGGCCGCCCGTGAAGCCGAAGCCGCGGCCGCCGTCCTTGCGCTCGACGGCGTAGCCCACGGTGTTCGCCCGGATGTCGCCCTCCTTGCAGAGGAGGATGGGCTTCAGGCGCGGATCGTCGTCGCGGAACTTGAGGTTGAAGTAGAACTCCTCTTTGACTTTGAAGGGCTTGACCCCGCGCGCGATCGGGTGGTCCGGCGTGCCGATCGAGGTCGTCCAGTCGTGGGTCTCGATCTTCGAATACCAATGGTTGGCGCCCGGCCCGGTCTCGTAGTCAAAGTAGCCGCCGACCCACTCGGTGATCTTCTCGTGGTGCTTCGCGGGGTTGAACGTCGACCAGTGGAACTGGACGAGTCCGCAGCCGCGCTTCATCTGCTTCTCGAGGACCGCGAGGCGGTCGCCCACGTAGAACGGGTGGTCCTCGAGCTTCCGGTCGCAGCCGCCCGACGTGAGGACGATCGTGTCGGCGTCATCGAGCGTCGTCGGATCCGCGGGCCATCCGTTGAAGTGGACCTCGACCTTGAAGCCCTTGAGGTTGGGCGACGTGTCGAGGCAGTGCTTGAGGAGGATGACGTTCTTCTCGTACTCGTGGGAGTCCTTCGGGTGGGAGTCGAGCGGCCCGGCGATGAGGACGATTTTCCGGGGCTTCGGATCCTGCGCCCCGAGCAGCAGGAGCGCGACGAGGAAGGCTTTCATGCGACCTCCGGGGACGCTTCCTTCAATACGACCTCGAGCCGGGCGTCGATGTGGGCGGCCATGGCCTTGCGGGCGGCTTCGGCGTTCCGGGCCTGGAGGGCCTTGATGACTTTCAAATGCTCGTCGAGCGCCTCGCGGAGGTTCTGGACCGTGCCGGTGATGCGGCAGAAGGCGCGGACGAGGAGCCGGTAGCGCTGGACATCCTCGTGGAGCCGGACGCACCCGGAGGCGCGGGCGAGCGTATCGTGAAAGTGCTGATCGAAGTCGAGCGCGCGCCGTTTCCACTCCGCCTCTTTATGGTGACCGGAGTAGAGGTCGTCGGCGCGCTTCCGGAGATCGCGGAGGGTTTCGGCGTCCATCCGGGTCGCGGCGCGCTCGACGGCGGCGCCTTCGAGGATCTTCCGCATCTCGTAAAGCTCGGCGATCTCCTTCCGGCTGAAGCGGGCGACGCGAGGCCGCCGGCCGCTCTCGTGGACGACGAGGCCGTCGTTCGCAAGCTTCTGGATCGCCTCGTGGACCGGAGTGCGGCTGACGTGGAACTCCGCGGCGAGGGAGACCTCGCTCACCTCGGCGCCGCTCGGGAGGGCGCCGGAGAGGATGTTCTCGAGGATCGCGTCGTAGACGGAGACGCCGAGGTAGGTCTTGGCGATGGGCGAGGTCACTTTCAGCATCGGGCGGGCTCCCAAAAGTCTTGCACTGCGCGTACTGCATGCAGTATACTGCGTGGCGGAAAAATGTCAAGCGGAGAAGGACCATGAAGAAGGCCGCGGGAAGCACCGTCATCCGCAACGGGACCCTCATCGACGGCACCGGCGCCAAGCCCGTCCCGAACGCCGCCGTCGTCATCGAGAACGGCTCCCTCCGCTACGCCGGTCCCGCCGCCACCGCGCCCTCCACCCTCAAGGAGGTCGCGACGATCGACGCCAAGGGCGGCACGATCCTGCCCGGCCTCGTCGAGGCCCACTTCCACGCGACCTACTTCAACGTCGCCGAGCTCGCCGACCTCGATGTCAAGTACCCCGTCGAGTACGTCACCCTCCTCGCCGCTGCCAACGCGAAGCTCGCCCTCGAGTGCGGCTACACGAGCGCCCGGAGCTGCGGCAGCCTCCACAACATCGACGTGTGGCTCAAGAAGGCAATCGAGGAGGACCTCGTCCCCGGCCCGCGCCTCGCCACGGCCGGGCGCGAGATCTGCGGCGCCGGCGGCCTCATGGACTGGAACCCCGACTACATGAAGCTCGGCATGGAGGGGCTCATGCTCCTCGTGAACGGTCCTGTCGAGGCCCGAGCCGCCGTCCGCAAGCTCGCGAAGGACGGCGTCGAGTGGGTCAAGACCTACCCGAGCGGCGACGCCGCCAGCCCGCATGCCGACCAGCACGCCATCTGCATGACGCTCGAGGAGCTCCAGGCCGCGGTCGCCGAGGCGCACAACTATAAAATGAAGGTCACCGGCCATTGCCGCTCGACCCTCGGGATCAAGAACGCCCTCGTCGCCGGCTTCGACGCGATCGAGCACGCGACGTTCATCGACGACGAGACGCTCGACCTCCTTCTGAAGAGAGACGTCCCCGTCGTCCCCGCGCTCCGCTTCGAGTACACCAGCATCGAGCGTGGCAAGGAGTTCGGCATGCCCCAGTGGGTCATCGACGGCCACAAGGAGACGCTCGAGGGCGGCGCGGAAAGCGCGCGCCGGATCCTCAAGGCCGGCGGACGGCTCGGCATGGGCGGCGACTACGGCTTCGCCTGGAACCCGCACGGCGAGTACGCGAAGGAGCTCAGCTTTTTCGTCCAGCACGTCGGCTTCAGCCCCATGGAGACGCTCCGCTGCGCGACGAAGACCGGCGCCGAGATCCTCGGGCGTTCCAAGGAGCTGGGCACCCTGGAAGCCGGAAAACTCGCCGACGTCCTCGTCGTCGACGGCGATCCGCTGGCCGACATCCGCGTCCTCGAGGATCGCTCGCGGTTCATTGCGGTCCTGCAGGGCGGGATCGTGAAGGCGGGCCGGCTCGCGTGATCGCGCTGCTTCTTCTTCTCGACGTTTACCACGTCAGCCCCGACGGCAACGACGCGAACGACGGCCGCTCTCCAAAGACGGCCTGGAAGACGGTCGCGAAGGTCAACGCGACCCCGCTCCAGCCCGGCGACCAGGTCCTCTTCGCCCGCGGCGGCGAGTGGCGCGACTCGCTCAAGGCGAATTCCAGCGGCGCGCCTGGGAAACCGATCGTCTACGCCGTTTATGGAACCGGCGCAAAGCCGAAGTTCTGGGGGAGCGACGTTCTCAAAAGCGGCGACTTCAAACCCACAGGGGGGAAGTTCGCCCTCCCCTTCCCCGCCCGCGTCGCCGCGGTGCTCGTCGACCACGAGTTCCTTCTCCCCGCGTCCTGGTCGTGGGCGGACGGGACGCTGACCGTCGACCGGGATCCGCACGAGGGCAAGCATGCCTGGACCGCCTGCGTCCGGGTCGACTGCGTGAATTCGAACGGGAAGAACCACCTCGTCTTCCGCGACCTCGTGGCCGACGAGTCGGCCGACGTAAAAGATGGCTACGGCTTCCGGGTCATGGGGAGCGACGGCGTGCGCCTCGAAAATTGCGAGGCGTTCCGCGCGGGGCGCCACCACTTCGGCGTGATCAACTCGACGAACTTCGTCGGCGTGAAGCTCCACTGCGCGCTCGCGATGCCGGCCTGCCCGGGCGGCGCGACTTTCTATGTCTCGTTCAGCGACCCGACCCGCAAGGGCGACACCCACCAGTGGATCGACTGCTCGGCCGAGCGGTTTGAGAACCCCGGCCAGCGGAACTACCAGGTCTTCTACGACCACGGCGAGGGGCTCGGGCCGATCCTCCTCCGCAACCTGAAGTCAAAGGGGGGCAAGTTCTCGGTGGGCTCCTCCGCCGCGGCGCCGGTGACGATCGAGGGCGGCCTCGTCGAGGACAACTCGCTCGAGATCTTCGGCGACCACTGCCACGTGAGCGGCCTGACCATCAAGGGCGACGGCGCGGTCGACCACTTCGGTTCGGACAGCCTCTTTGAGAACATGCTCCTCGTCCTGAATCCAAAGGGGGGCGGCCCGACCGGCTACGGCGCCGGGTTCGTCCTCCGCGACAAGGCCGCGCGGAACACGATCCGCTTCTGCACGGTGCGCCTCGAGGGCGAGAACGCGATCCAGCTCGTCGGGGCGAATGCGGAGACCCAGGTCTATGGCAACATCCTCCTCTCGAAAAAGCCGCTCGATCCAAAGGGGTTCGCGTTCGCGGACTGGAACTTCACGTCGGGCGACCCGAAGCTCGGGGATGACTTCGCGCCGAAGGCGGGCTCCCCCGTGATCGGCGTGGCGAAGGTCGACGCCGCGAGGCGGCCTGAGACCGACCTCTCTGGAAAGAAGCGCCCTGCCGCTCCCTCGATCGGCGCCCGGGAGCCCTGATCTTCGCCGCCACGTGCAAGGGGCAAAGTCAGGTGGCCGTCAGGTCGAGCGGCCCATCAGCCTTCCGAAGAAGCGCCGGGCGGAGTGGCCTTCCTTCTTCTCCGGCTCGGGGGGCGGCGTCGAGCCGGCCACCACGATCGGCTTCAACCCGTCCAGGCCGAGCATCTGCGCGTGGGCCGACGTCGAGCCGACCATGCTCGAGGGTGAGACCGCCGGCTCGGGCGCGGCGACCGGCGTCATGAGCGGCGCGCCGGGAGGCATCTCGACATACGGGGCCTCGACCGTCGGGGGGACCGCGGCTGGCTCGGCCGGGAGAACCTCAGGTTCAACGATTGCAGCGACCGGCTCGGGGGCCGGAGCGGCGACTTCGGCCGTCTGGACGACCGGGGCCTCGACCTCGACGGCGACCGGCACCGGAGCCGCATCCACGACCGCCTGCTCCGCCGGAGTCCGCTCCAGCACTTCCTGCGCCAGGCTCATGTAGTCGGTGGCGCCATTCGAGTCCGGGGCGTAGTCGAAGATCGGCTTCCCGTGGCTCGGCGCCTCGACCAGCCGCACGTTGACGCGGATGCGCGTCCGCAGCACGCGGCCGGGGAAATGCTGCTCCAGCTCGGCCAGCACGTCACGCGTGATCGCGCGGCGCGGGTGGACCTGGCAGGTGATCACCCCCGAGATCGCGAGATCGGGGTTGAGTTTCGCGCGGATCCGCCCGACGGTGTCCACGAGGAGCGAAAGTCCGTGGAGGGCGTAGAACTCGCACGTGACGGGAATGAAGACCTCGCGGACCCAGATGAGGCAGTTCACGTTCAGGAAGCCCAGCTGCGGAGGGCAGTCGACGATCGCGACGTCGTAGGCCGCGGGGTCGATGGCCGCCATCGCCCGCTTCAGCACGAAGGCCGGCTCCGGCATCATCGAGAGCTCCGCCTCCCCGCCGGCGAGCTGGACGTTCGACGGGATGAGGGAGAGCCGCTCCGCCACGGGACGGATGACGTCGTTCGCACCCGCCTGGCCGGAGAGGAGCGTGTAGACGGTCTTCTCCAGTTTCTTCGGGTTGATGCCGAAGGCGAGCGTCGCGTGGGCCTGCGGGTCGAGATCGACCAGGAGCACCCGCTTCCCGAGCCGGGCCAGCCCGGCGGCCAGGTTGACGGCGGTCGTGCTCTTGCCGACTCCGCCCTTCTGGTTGAGCAGTGCGATCGTGCGCATGGTCCCCCCCTCTCTCTCTTTGAGCGCGCAAGACACGCGCCCAGCCTACTGTAACATATAATTCGTAAATTACATGTCAATAAACGCGAAGGACGCGTTTGTTCTCCGGCTACGGCGGAAACCGCTTCTTCAGCCGCTCCTTCGCCGCCTCCAGCGCCTGCGACATCGCGGTGTGCTGCCACGTCCGCGCGGCGTTCTCGGGAGTCGCGGCAGGGGCGGCCGGCAGGAGGGAATTCTCGAGCAGCTGGAGCGTCGCGCGATCGCCCACGTACCCGAGCGACCGCAGCGCCGAGGTCCGGACCCCGAAGTCGGCGTCGTTCAGGATGATCTGGTGGAGCACCCCGCGCGACTGCACCGCGTCCAGGCCGCCCAGCAGCCCGGCGCCCCCGAGGCGCTCCGCGACGTCCGTCGACCCGGCCAGCCGGTACGCGACCTGCGCCAGCTCGTCGCCGACCGGGATCCGGTTCATCGAGTAGAAGCCCCCGTTCCCGCCGACCTGCTGGAGAAGGCCCTGGCGATCGGCCGCCGACGTCGCCGGATCGGTGAGCAGGCCGAGGATGAGCGCGCCCACGTCCGGGCCGCCGCTCGCGAGGGCGAGGAAGAGCGCCATACCTTCCTGCTCCTTCTTCCCCTGCCCTTCCTTGTATCGCTCGATGAAGAACGAGGCCATGTCGGCGTCGAGCTCCGAAAGGCGCCCCATCAACTTGAGCGTCTCCTCGGAATCTCCCGCCCCCTTGCTCAGCCGCACGAACGCGTCGTAGACCTCCTTCGCAACCGCAAGCTTCTCGACCCGCGTCTTGACCCCGCCGGCCTTCCGCTCCGCCTCGACCAGCCGAGTCTCGAGCTCCCGGATCCGCTCCTTCTGGACTTCGACCGTCTTCTGAAGCGCGGTTCCCGTTTCATCCGACGGGGCGCGCGCGGCCGGGGTCGCGATCGGCGACGCCGCCGTCGCGCGCGTCTCCTCGCGCCGCGAAACTTTCTCGAGCGCCTCGGGCTCGCGCTTCAACAGGAACCCCACGCCGAACCCGGCGATGAACGTGATGATGCCGACCAAGGTCAGGAGGTGGACGGCGGGGCGGGCCATGCGACGAGTATATCCCGCCCCGCCGGGGGCTCTCAACGAACGCCGTGCATCACCCGCTCCACCACCCTCAGCACGTCCCTCCGTCCGAACGGCTTCCAAAGGAGATCCAGGCCGCCCTTCTGCTGGACGTCCTCGGGCCGGAGCGGGCCGCCCCACCGCGCCATCAGGACGACTTCCGTCTGGGGAGAGACGCTCTTGGTCCTCTCCAGCATCTCCAGCCCGCCGATCTCCGGCATGTCGACTTCGCAGAAGACCATCGTCGGCTGCATCTTCGCGATGCGCTTGAGCGCTTCGGAGGCGTCGGAGGAAGCCTCGACGTTGAATCCGCCGTTGGTCAACAGGTCGAAAAGGAAAAGCAGGTCCTCGGAATCGCAATCCACCAGGTGGATGTTCATGGTCTGACCCCTGATTTCGATGGTTGTTGAAACAGGTCCGCTCTTGCGTACTCCGGATGCGGACGACGTCCGGGGGGAAAGGGTCAGACCCGGGGGGGCGAGAGGAAATCGCTCGGCGATGAAGGGCTGAAGGGTCTCAAGTACTCAGGCTGGCTGCCTTGGACCGTCAGGCGCCGGCTGATCTGGAAGGAAACGGGCAGCGAGCCCTGGCTCGGCGTGGCGACGGAAAGCTCCCCGGCGCGCGGAACGCGGACCGGCTCCGCCTTGGTTTCCACCGTGGTGGCGACCGTGCTTCCGATCAAGGCCCGCCGGGTGGGACGCGGGCTCTCGGACTTGGGGACGAGGGCGAATCGAGGATTCGGGATGCGGGAGCTCGCTGCGGCGAGCATGACCACGAGCAGGCAGGAAAGGATGCGAACCATACTCATTAGACTATACGCTGGGGTCGGCCACGAGGAGCAGCGTGAGAACTTTGCGCTGGCAAGTCGGCCCCGGGCGGCATAAAGTAGCTGAGACCGGTTGGAGCGGAATCAAGTGATCCACGTACTCGCCTTGCTGGGCACGTTCCTCGCCCAGGATTCCAAGGCGCCCGAGTTCGTCCGGTTCGACGTCGCCCGCGAACGCATCGGCCACCGTGTCGTCGTCGACGCCGACCTGCGCAATCCCAGCACCGCCGAGCTCACCGCCCTCAAGATCACCGCGATCTACTACGAGGGCGATCGCGAGGTCCGGCGATCCAAGCCGCTCACGATCCCCAAAATCGCCGCCGGCGCGACCGCGAGCTTCAAGATCGAGGCCGAGCAGGTGCCGAACTTCAGCCGCGCCGAGATCTACCTCGAAGCCGGCGGCACCGTCCGCCTCTACCACGCGACCGACGCCATCGCGCTCCCCTCCCCCAAGGCGCCCGATCGCGCGAGCATGGTTCTCGTCTCTCAGAAGCTCGCGCCCCTCACCCTCGTCGTCCGGAACGCCGGGGGCGTCGCCGCCGACGAGCCCACCGCGACCCTCACGTTCCGCAACGGCGGCCCGGCCCCGGTCCTCCAGGCGCGCGTGCGCCTCGAGAAATCCGTCGCCGCCATGTCCGAGGAGACCTTTGAACTCACGATCCCCGGCGTTCCCGCCCACACGTCCGTCGACGTGACGGTCGCCTGCCAGGCGTCGGACGAGCTCTCGCTGGCCGACGCGCCCGGCGGCGCGAAGGAGGTCGTCCTCCGCCAGTGCCGCGCCGTGCGGCTGACCGACGGCTCCGCCCGCGTAAGCGGGATCCTCGGCAACGGGACGGGCGTTCCGGTACGAAGGATCGCCGCGAATTTCCATCTCGGCAAGCTCGAGGTCCCTTATGGATTCCCGGGCACGCTCAAGGCCGGCGAGTCGCGCCCGTTCGTCTTGTACGTCGCCGGCTGCGCGCCCTTCGACTCCGTCTCGTTCGACCTCGCGTTCGAAGGCGCCGGCGCCTCCGAGCCCCCGGGCGAAACGGTGGCCCCGCCCGCGTCCCGCCGGACCGCGACCCGCCGCGTGGCGGGCGAGTCGGCGAAGATCCCGCCGCCCCCGGCCAAGCCCGCGGAGGACATGGCCGCCGCCGCGGACGTCCGCCCGCCGAGCGTGGGCATCCGCGGACTCCTGTTCTCCGAGGGAGCCCTCCAGAAGAACGGAAAATACTCGGGCGACATCTACCTCATGCGGATGATCTTCCTCGACAGCAAGGGGAAGCCGTACCAGCCGGAGGGCACCGTCCAGTTCGTCCTCTACGACGGCCAGAAGGAGGTCCGGAGGGCGCAGCGGGCGGTCACGCGGGCGGGCTGGGGGGTCGACGCCGCGGCGCTGAACAAGGGCGGGACCCTGGAGGTCGACACGGTGGCGTGCGACCGGAAGACGAGCGAGCTCTGGGTCGGCCTCCACTGGACCGACAAGCCGTTCGCCAAGCCGCGCGCCGACGTCACGGTCGAGATCCCCAACGTCGGCACCTACGTCTTCAAAGATGTCGTGGCCGACTGGGTCGCCGCGCCGCGCTATCCCGACACGAAATAACCGGCCCGCCCGCGTGTAGAGTGTGTAGCGGCATGAGATTCATCCTCCTCCTGGGCCCGGCCCTTCTCGCGGGAACTCCCGTTGACGAGCTCGTCTCCGCCCTGGACGACGAGTCGATCGAGGTGCGCGAGAAGGCGGCGGCCGGCCTGGTCGCGCTCGGGGAGCCGGCGCTGCCGGCGCTCCGGTCCGCGCTCGAGAAGACCCGGGACGCGGAGACGCGGGGACGAATCGAGGACGTCCTCCATCGCCTCGAGACGGGCCGGCGCCGGCGGGAGTTCCGCGGCGGGGAGGCCGCGGGCGGCCTCTGCGCGGCGCTCCGGCTCCGGGAGGAGGATCCGTCCACGCTCCGGGTCCAGGTCGAGTTCATGAACGTGGGCGAGGAGCGCCGCTCGTTCGCCCCCATCCGGTGGTGGAACCTGCGGGTGCCAGGCGATGGCTTCGTCTCCAACCTCTCGGAAGCGTTGCTCGAGGTCAAGTCGCTCTCGGGCCAGCCCATCCCGGAACCCCGAAGGCGACGCCTCTGAGTCGCGGGTCCCGCGAGGAGGACGGTCGTCCTCCTGGAGCCGGCCGAGACCCGCACCTTCGAGTGCCGTTTGGACGTGAGCACGCTGCCCGAGGGGGAGTACTCCGTGCAGGTCGAGTACTTCGCGAGCGGCAACGTGACGTCCAACGTCTTGAAGTTCAAGATCGAGCGGTAGCAAAGACAAGCCTTTGTACGCTTCGACGGAAAGTGTTCCGAGGGGGGGCGCCCGTCGTATAATAGCCGTAGCACTCCAAAGGGTCCCCGAACCTGCCGGAGCCTGGCCTATGACGAGGGCGGCCGTATTCCTGGCACTGGCCCTCCTCGGAGCACAGGCCCAGGATGGGGACCAAATCCGGGCCAAGATGGCCACCCTGTGCACCGCCCTCGCCGAAAGCCCCGACACCGCCGGCGTCGACCGGATCTTCGACGAGATCGCCGCGCTCTACACCGCGACGACCGACGCCGACCTGAAAGCCGCCATCAAGGCCGAGGCGCTCAGCGCGCTCAAGCCGCTCCGCGAGAAGCGCCTCAAGGCGCTCGAGGCGAAGGTGAAGAGCGTGGCCGCGCTCCGGTCGCTGCCGGCGCTCAAGACCGAGCTCAACCGCCGCCGCGAAGCGGCGATCAAGACCATCACCGACCCCGCCGTCTACCTGGCGGAGGCTCACGCGGACTGGAAGAAGGGCGATGCCGCCAACGGGCAGGCGAAGGTGGACGCGCTCATCCTCAAGGTGAACGCGGGGAGCGTCGAGGAGCTCTGGGCGAAGGCGGGCCAGGCCCCGGTCGAGATCGATCCCGGCGCGGCCGCGGAGGCGGCGGCCCTCCAGGACCTGAACGGCAAGCCGGCGGCGCTGGGCGAAAAGGGCGAGGCGGAGGAGCTGGAGCTCGCGCGCCTCGTCCTCTGCAACCCGGGCCCGAAGGTCGACCTCCGGACGTTCGCGCTCGACTCGCGGGAGGCGGAGCTGCTGTCGTACAACGCGCGGGTCGAGGCGTACAACGCGGCGCTTGCCGACGCGGACGTGGGCCCGGCGGAGAAGGAGCACGCGCTCGTCCTGAACGCGTACCGCGAGATGATGGGCCGCCGCAAGCTCTTCCTCGACGCGCGCCTCTGCCGCGCGACAAAGAAGCACTCCGCGGTCTGCGACGCGGCAAAGTCGATCTGGCACGACGGCAAGGATGGCAGCGCCCAGTCGCGCGCCCGCGAGGAGGGCTTCCCCGAGGCGGTGGGCGAGAACGTCGCGATCAGCTTCGCCCACCCCGCGGAGATCTGGTGGAAGGGCTGGTTCCGCGCGAGCGACCACCACCGCAACGCGCTCAACGAGAAGTGGACCTGCATGGGCTACGGCTACTCGGGCGTCACCGGCACGCAGAACTTCTCCACGCTGCCGACACCGAAGAGCTTTCCGCCGAAGTAAGCCCGTCGATGGAAGCGGCCGGCCCCGAATGCCAGGAGTGCGGCCGCGCCATCCACGAGGGACGCGCCTCCCGCCTCTACTGCGGCTGGAGCCCGGCGTCCGAGTTCGACGAGTCGGCGCCGAAGGGGATCGGGGCCGCCTGCATCGCCTCCGGGCCCCGCACGTTCCGTCCCGGCGCCACGACGGGAAGCCTCCTCCTCTGGAGCCTCATCGCTTCCGTCGCCGCGGTCATCCTGTTCAAGAATGCGCTGGAACGCCTGTATTCGACGGAGGATTCCCGAAGGCTCCTCCTCCTGTCCGCCGCGGCCCTCGTGGTCGTGGGTCCCCTGGCCTTCGTGGCCCATCTCCTGCGAATGGCCCTGGTCTCGGTGACGATCCTCCCCGGGGAAGGGCTGCTCCTCTCGGGGCGCCGGCGGATTGGGTGGTCCGAGATCGACCGCGTCGAGTACCATGGAGCGAGGTACATCTCCGACTTCGTCCTGGTGCGGCTCCTGCTCGACCTCATCCGCTCCATTTCGGGACTGGTCACCGGCGGCCTTCACGGGCCGGTCCGCCTGATGCTCCTGCTCCTGATGGTCGGGGTCTCCCTCCTGATCCCGCCGGCGGCCTTCGTCTCCGGGGTGTTGTTTCCCGTCTTCTTCCTCCTCTCCCCGTGGCAGCCCCGGATCGTCCTCCTCTTGAAAGGGGGCGAGCGCCTGGCCTGGCGCGACCTTCGGCACGAAGCGGACTTCGTCGCCCTCGTCGAGCGCGGGATCCGGAGCGCCGGGGTTGCGGGAGACGGCCCCATTGAATAGCATCGCAGGGCGATGACTCTCTCCCGCCGTCACTTCCTCTGGACGAGCGGCGCCGCCACCGCGGCGTTCTGCGGATTCCGCACGTACGCGGAGAGCGGCCGGCCCGACCTCCGCGCCCGGGGCTTCGGCGACCTCGTCGACGACCCGAAGGGCGTGCTCAATCTTCCCAAAGGATTCAGCTACGTCGCCTTCTCGCGCACGGGCGAGACGATGGACGACGGCTTCGTCGTCCCGGGCGCGCACGACGGGATGGCCGCGTTCCCGGGCCCGGATGGAAGGACGATCCTCGTCCGCAATCACGAGCTCGATGCCTACGACGCTTCAAAGAGCGCGTTCGGCCGCGACCGCGCGCTCCTCTCGAAACGGCCGGTCCCGCTTTACGACGCGGGACGCGGCACGAGGCCGGGGCTCGGCGGGACGACGACGCTCGTGTACGACACGAAAGCGCGGAAGCTGGAGCGCCACTTCCTCAGCCTCGCGGGCACATGGATGAATTGCGCGGGCGGCGCCACGCCGTGGGGCTCGTGGATCAGCTGCGAGGAGACCGTCCAACGCGCGGACGGCGCGGTCGAAAAGGATCACGGCTACGCGTTCGAGGTCCCCGCGACCGCGGAGATCGGCGTCGTCCCGCCCGTCCCGCTCGTCGCGATGGGCCGGTTCCGCCGCGAGGCGGTCGCGGTCGACCCGAAAAACGGGATCGTCTACCAGACCGAGGACCAGGCGTTCGGGCTCTTTTATCGATTCATCCCGAACGAGCCGGGGAAGCTCGCCCAGGGCGGCCGGCTCCAGGCGCTCAAGCTCCGCGACGGCGGCCCGTCGATCGCCGTGGGCGAGACCCGGGACGCCGACTGGATCGACCTCGAACGCGTCGAGTCGCCCGACACCGATCTCGCCGCGCAGGGGCGTTCCAAGGGCGCCATGATCTTCAACCGCAATGAAGGCATCATCCGGGGAGGCGACGCGATCTACTTCTGTTCGACGACGGGCGGAGCGAAGGGGCTCGGACAGGTGTGGCGCTACCGGCCCGAGACCGGGACGCTCCAGCTCTTCATCGAGCCGAACCAGGCGACGCTGCTGCGGAACGGCGACAACCTCACGATCGCGCCGTGGGGCGACCTCATCGTTTGCGAGGACTACGTCGGCCTGGGGATCAACCGCCTGTTGGGCGTGACGCCGGGGGGCCGGCTCTACACGCTCGCGACGAACGTGCTCAACCTTTCGGAGTTCGCGGGCGCGACGTTCTCGCCCGACGGGTCGACCCTCTTCGTCAACCTCCAGCGGCCCGGCCTGACGCTCGCGATCACGGGCCCGTGGGAAAAAGCCGGATCGTCCAAGGAGGCCACATGGTGAGGCTGCTGGTGATGTACGGACATCCGAAGGATCCCGCCGCATTCGACCGGTACTACTCGGACGTGCATCTGCCGATCGCGAAGAAGATCAAAGGGTTCACGCGGTGGACGGTCGGGAAGGCGAGCGGGACGCCCGACGGCAAGCCCGCGCCCTATTACTATTTCGCCGACCTCTTCGCCGAGAGCCGCGTGGCGATGGACGCGATCCTCGCCACTCCCGAGGGGCAGGCCGCGGTGGCCGACGTGCCGAAGTTCGCGACCGGCGGCGTGACGTTCGTCTACACCGACGTCACGCAGCTCGTGTAACGGCCTGCGCGCAAGGGTCACTGATAAACCTGTAACGGCGTTTCCAATCCCTGTTATCTTAGCGGGCTTATGAACCGGACCTCGTGGCGTTGGGGCGTCGCCGCGGTCCTCCTCGCCCTCCTCCTCCCTTCGGCCGACGCGGACGCGGTCATTCCCTCGGCCATGGGACCCATCCAGGCCCTGATCGTCGTCCTCCCCCAGATCCTCCTCGCGCTCTCGGCCGCGCTCCTCGCCCTCTTCAAGCCGAGGACCTACAAGTTCCTCGCCTCCTACCTCTGGTCCCACAAGGCGTTCACCGTCGTGCTCGTCGGCGCCGTCGCCTTCCTGATCTGGGGGCCGTCGTTCTCCGCGGGCAAGGCGAAGGCCGAGCAGTCGGGCGCGCCGTGGAGCGCGTTCCGCGGGGGGCCCGGTCGCAGCGGCGCCGTTGCGGGCGCGAAAGGTTTCCTGGCCACCCCGCGCATCGAGTGGAAACTCGCGGGCGACCCGCTGGGCGGCTCGACCGTCGCGGTCGATTCCTCCCCCGCCGTCGTGGGCAACCGCCTCTATTTCGGCGCCGCGTACAACCTGGGCTCGCCGTTCGGGTCGTCCGGCGCGATCGTCGCCGTCGACACCGACACCGGTGCCGTCGCGTGGAGGTGGACCGGGAAGGGCGAGCTGCCCACGCCGCTCCATCCCGTCTTCTCCTCCCCCGCCGTCTGGGCCGAGCCGCCGGAGAAAGGCGCGCCGCCCGCCGCGCGCTGGCTGGTCTGCGGCGAGGGCTACCACGAGGACAAGGACGGCCGCCTGGTCTGCCTCGACCTCGAGCCCGTGCGGAAGAGCGGGGGGAAGGAGCCGCCGAAGCTCGCGTGGTTCCTCCAGGCGACCGACCACGCCGAGGCCAGCCCCTGCATCCACGAGGGCAAGGTCCTCACGGGCTGCGGCGACGACGGCGTCTGGTGCCTCGAGCTCGCGACCGGCAAGGTGCTCTGGCATATCGAGGGGGAGCCCGCGGAATACGAGGTGGCGGAAGGGCCCAAGGCGGCCGCGCTCGCGGGGCTCGAGGGGAAGACGGTCGCCGCGACGGGCGCCGTCAAGCGTCTGAACTCCGGCGCGAAGGGCAAGGACGACCCTGGCCAGGTGACGATCGACGTGAGGGAGTTCAAAGAGGCCGCCGCGCCGCCGGTCCCGCTGATGGATTCGGCCCGCACGCTCGACCGGACGGTCTTCGGCAGGGTCGAAAAGGGCACCAAGGGCGTCCGGATCGTCGCGCCCTTCTTCAACCCCGACTCGGAGTCGTCGCCCGTCGGCGTCACGCTCGAGAACAAGGAGCAGCGCTTCATCTTCGGTTCGGGCCTCGGCGGCCAGCGCGTGAACTGTGTGAACGCGGAGACGGGCGCGGTGATCTGGAAGACCCCCACGCCCTATCCCGCGTTCGGCGCCCCCACCATCGCCGGCGACAAGGTGCTCATCGGCTGCGGCAAGGGCGACTTCATCCAGAGCGCGCCCGACCCCGCCGGCACGATCCTCTGCCTCTCGCTCAAGGACGGAAGAGAGCTCTGGCAGGCAAAGACGGCCGACACGATCCTCGGCTCGATCGCCGTCCTCGAGGGCCGGGCCTACGCGTGCTCGCGGGATGGAAACGTCTACGTCGTCGACCTGCAGAACGGCCAGGGGGTCCAGAAGATGGCAACCGGCTCCCCGATGGTGAGCTCGCCGGTCGTGACGGCCGACAGCGTGTACGTGGGGAACAACGGCGGCAAGGTCTTCGCGTTCGATCGCCGGACGGGCCAGCTCCGCGCGTCGATCCCGCTGACGCCAGGCAGCGAGATCATCTCGTCGCCCGCCGTCTCCGGCGGCAGGCTCTTCATCGGGACGCGCGCGAAGGGCGTCTACGCCCTCTCGGACCGCCCCGAGGGCGAGGAGGCGAAGGTCGCGGCGCGTCCGTGGATGGGCCCCGGAGGCGACGCGGGACGCACGGGCTGCGCGGACGACCGCGGCCTCCCCCCGCTTCACTCGGTCGCCGTGCAGAAGGACGAGATGCCCAAGGTCGAGGCCCAATGGCCGACGCCGGACAATCTCAACCGGCCGGTCGCCGCTCTCGTCGCCTGCGGCACGGCGGTCTACGTGGCGTTCGAGGCAACGCTGGCCAGGGTGGATGCGAAGACGGGCCGGATCGCGTGGGAGGCCCCGGTCAGGGCGGGTGAAGTGCGCGCCGGACCCGATGTCGTCTTCGCGCGCCAGGGGACGGGACCCTGGATCGCGCTCGACGCGTCAACCGGCCTGAAGGTCGACCGATCCACGCCCACGGGCGATCTCGCGGCCCATGGACTGGACTTCTCGGTCGACGACGGCATTCTCATCTGCCGGAGTGACACGCGGGACGCGACGCTCTGGAAGGCGAGCCCTGAGACGATGGCCTTCCCGACGCCCGCCCTATCGGGCGACCGGATCTTCGTGGTTCTGAAGGGTACGGACAAGGCCAAAGGATACCTCGAGGCGCGCAGGCTCGTCGACGGGACGCCCCTCTGGAAGGTTGAGCTCGACGCGGCGGCGACCTCCCATCCCGTCGCTTCGAGCGACTACGTCGCGGTCGCGACGGCCGACGAGAAAATCGCGCTCTTCAAGACGTCGGACGGGGGGAGGATCGAGCCGATCCTCGTGGGCGGCCCCGTCGTCGCCCCGGCGCTGTTCCAGGACACCCTGATCATCGCGAGCCAGGAGTTCATCGCCTGCTATGACCTCTCGGCAAAGGAGCATGTCTGGAATTACAAGG
>JBGPCZ010000109.1:0-20748 GCA_041482015.1 Planctomycetota bacterium
CCATTCATCCCTCCGGAACCTTAGGAGGGCCAGAGATGGCACACCAGACACGGTTCTTTCGGAGGCGGATCTACCGCGCGTCGCCGGGCCGGGTGGCGTGGCACCGGGTGCGGCGCGGCCAGCTCCGGATCGCGCTCCAGGCCCTGGAAGCGCTCTACCGGCGCGGGTGACCCATGGCGCTGTTCCAGGGATCGGACTGGCCGGGCGAGGAGCTTCCGCTGCGGGAGGGGGACGCGATCCTCGCCGTCGCCGAGGGCGGCGACCGCGTCCTCCGCATGCTCGGCGCGCGGCCCAAAAGAGTCGCGGTCGTGGAGCGCAATCCCGAGCAGCTCTATCTCCTCGATCTCAAGCTCGCCGGCGTCAAGGCGCTCCCGCACGCGGAGTACCTCGAGCTCACCGGCCTGCGTCCGTCGAGGCGCCGCCGCGCCCTCTTCGCCCGCGTCCGCTGGCTCCTCGTTCCGGAATCGGACTCGTACTGGCTCGCCCGGCTCGGGACCCTCGACCGCGGCGTCGCGACCCAGGGGATCCTCGAGCGGCGGTTGGCCTCGTTTCGCACCTTCACGCGCCTGGTCCAGGGCGAGAAGAAGGTGGAGCGCTATTTGGCGCTGCGGAACGAGGCCGAGCGCCGCGCGATGATCGATGGCGAATGGCAGACGCTCCTCTGGCGCAAGTTCGGCCCGTGGCTCTGGAGCCGGTGGTTCGACGTGGCACCGGACCGGCTCGGGCGGCTCCTCCTCGACGGGCGCCTCCTCGCCGACCCGCCCGCCCTCGCGGCGGGCGAATTCGAGGCGGCCAAGGAACTGGCCAACCGCGTGATCCTCGTCGACGAGCCTCCCGAGGACTATCTTCGCACGCTCCCCTCGAAATCGGTCGACGCCTTCGCGCTCGGGCGGATGGACCTTCGCGGCCTTGATGACCACCTCGCGCGCGTCGCCGCTCCGGGCGCCCGCATCGCGATCGTGACGGAGCGCGAGGCGGCGGTCTCCGGGTTCGTGAGGCAGGGGGCGCCGCGCGAGGACGGCCTCTTTCCCGGCAAGGTCGTCGCGGGGACGTTCCCCGCATGAACCCCTTTGAGCTGTCGGTCTCGTGGATCGCCGGCGGCCGGCGGACGCCGTTCCGCGACGCGCTCCGACGCGAGGGCTCTCTCCGCGACGTGAAGTTCGACGGCCATCGCTACGGTGTCGTGGAGCTGGGGAGCGGCCCGCCTCTCGTTCTCCTTCACGGCGTCGGCGGGTCGATCTACGACTGGCGCCACCTCATCCGCCCGCTCTCCGAGTCGCATCGCGTGATCGCGATCGACCTGCTGGGCGCGGGCGAGTCGGACATGCCGGAGGACGCGGACTACTCCGTCGCCGCGCAGGCCCGGCGTGTGAAAGGCCTGATGGACCTCCTGGGCGCGGAGCGGGCGTCGCTCGTGGGAAACTCCTACGGCGGCGGGATTGCCCTCCGTCTCGCCCAGGACTGGCCCGACCGCGTCGATCACCTCGTGCTCATCAACTCGGTCTGCTACGTGGAGCACGTACCGGCCTACGTGACGCTCGCCCGGGCGCCGTGCGCGGAGTGGGCGGCGGAGACGGTCCCGCTCGGGAAGGTGACCCGCTGGGTGCTCCGCGGCTGCATCCCGACGATCGGGATCCTGAGCGAGGAGGAGCTCGACACCTACATCGCCGAGGTCCGTGCGCCCGGCCGCCGCGCGGCGATCGTGAGGGTCGTGCGCGCCGTCGTGCCGCCCGACCCCTCTGAGTTCGAGTCGCGCCTGAAGTCCATCCGGGCCCCGGCCCTGCTCATCTGGGGGAGGGAGGACAAGACGGTGCCGGTCGAACTCGGCCGCCGGCTCGCGAAGGAGCTTCCGAACGCGCGGCTCGTCGAGCTCGACGCGGGCCACGTTCCGAACCAGGAGTGTCCGGAGAAAGTGCTCCCGCTTTTGGAAGAGTTTCTCCGGTGACCCCTCTCGACGCCTGGAACATCGCCGTTCCGCTTTTCTTCGTCCTCCGGTGTCTCACGCTTTGCCTCGGCGGAGTCCGTCCATGAAGCGGAAGCCCGGGCAGGGTGATGTCGACCGCTGGATCCGGATCGCCCGCGTGTCGAGCCGGATCTCGGGGCCGCTCCTCGTGGCCGGGTCGCTCCTGGTGGGTGCGTTTTACAGCCACTGCGAGATTCATCCGATGCAGATCGTGGGGCTCTTCGTGGCCCTCCCGGGCCGACTCGCTGCGGCTGTGGCCGTGGGACGATGCGTGCGCCTGTGGCGGGCGGGCGTCCATCCCCCGTATTCGGCGGCGGCCCTGGCGTTGTTGATCCTGCTCCTTTGAGATGAACGAAATCGAGCACCGACCCTGGGGCAAAGCGCGGTCCTTCGCGGTGGCGATGGGGTGCGGCGTGGCCAACGCGCTCCTCGGCGCCCTCGGGGAGTCCCTCCTCCCGTTCCTGGCGGTGGCCACGTTCGTCGCGATGCTGTTGATCGTCGTGCTTCAGCTGGGCAGCCCGCGCCGGCCGTTCCGATGGATCGCCTGGAGCTGCCTGGTGATGTCGATGTTCGCGACGTTCCTGGCCGACTTCGCCGCGTTCGCGCACGCCGCCGGCGGATGAGCGGACCTACGAGTAGACGCTCTTTACGGGCACTCCGTGGTCGGTCAGCCGCACCGTCCCCGTCGAGTGCGAGAGGAAGCGCTTGTCGGGGTCAATTCCGAGCAGGACGCACAGCGTCGCGAACAGGTCCTGCACGCGGACCGGGTCCTTCTTGATTTCCTTCCCGTCCTCGTCCAGTTCGCCGATGAGGCGGCCGCCCTGCACGCCGCCTCCGCCCAGGACGACGCTGAAGCCGTTGGGCCAGTGGTCGCGGCCCTTGCCGCCGTTGATCGCCGGCGTGCGCCCGAACTCGCCCATCCACACCACGACGGTCTCGTCGAGCAGCCCGCGCCGCTCGAGGTCGTGCAGCAGCGCGCTCATCGCGGGGTCGAGCATCCCGCACAGGTTCGCCGTCTGGTTGAAGTTGTCGGCGTGCGTGTCCCAGCCTCCGAGGTTCACCTCGACGAACCGGACGCCCGACTCGACGAGCCGGCGCGCGACGAGGCAGCCGTAGCCGAACTGCGTGTTCGACACGCTCCGCCCGTAGGCGTCCGTGCTCTTGCCGCCGTTCCCGCCGATATACCGGGCGAGCGTCTCCGGGCTCTCGTCGCGGAGGTCGAGCGCCTTCGCGAAGACCGAATCCTTGAGCCCCTTGGCGAGCGCGTGGAACGTCTTGCGCTTGTCGATGTTCTCGCCCGAGTGGTCCGCGTGGAACTCCTGGTTCAGGTCCTCGAGGAGGTCGAGCCGGCCCTTCACCGAGGCGTCGAGCGCGCGGAGCGTCTCGTCGGGCTTCCGGGAATCGTTGATGACGAACGGCGCGTGCTCGGGCCCGAGGAAGCCGGGTCCCGGCTCGCGCCCGAGCGTGAACGTGAGCGAGCTCTTGATCGACACGTAGCCCGGAACGCCCGCCGTTCCGCCTTTCTCGGACGAGACGATCGATCCGAGGCCGGGATGGATCACCATGCCCGACTGTTTGTAGCCCGTGTGGAGGAGGTAGGCGGCGCGGACGTGGTCCTGCTCGCCGCTGGTCACCGTCCGGAGGACGGCGAGGCGCTTCCCGTGGGCCGCCGTGCGCCAGAGGTGCTCGCTGAACTTCATGCCGTCCGCCGTCGTGTCGACGGCGCGGAACTCGCCGCCCGTCTCGCGGCCGGGCCGCGGGTCGAACGTGTCGATCTGGCTCGGGCCGCCGTCCATCCAGAGGACGATGATCGATTTCGCGCGGGGGAGGAGCGTGCGATCCTGGGCCCACAGGTCGAACCGGTTGTGGAACGCGAACCCCGCGAAGCCGCCGGCGCTCACGCCCAGGAAGTTCCGCCGCGAGATCTCCATTCCGCCCCCTACTAGTGGTTGAAGATGAATTCGTCGGTGTTGAGGAGCGACCAGAAGACCTCCTCGAAGCCCTTCGTCCGGGTGCCCGCGTCGCGCACGTGGTCGAGGCATCGCTTCTGCTCCCGCGGGGTGGGCAGGCGCGAGACGGTTGCGAGGAAGATCTCGGCCACGACCTCGGTGTCGCTTCCGCTCCCGATCAGCTTCTGGAGCCGGCCGCCGGCGCCCGCCTTGGCGCCCGCGAAGAGCGGAAGCTCCTGGTTGAGCGCGGTGAGGACCTGCTGGATGTTGGCCGTGTAGGCGGAGAAGTTCGTCGTCGCCGCCTCGTCGGAGGTCTTGACCAGCATGTCGATGAACCAGCGCCGGACGACGTAGTACTTCTTCTCCTCGCCTGTCTGGTTCTGGCCGCCGAGGAGCTCGAGGATCGCGTCGTCGTCCTGGTGGGAGTCCAGGAGATCGGTCGCGCGCGACGTGGACTGGAAGAGCTGCTCGGGCGTCATCGGCCGGATCCGGGCGCGCGCGAAGTACTTCTCCGCCGCCTCGTCGTCCCCCTCCGACCGGCGCGACGTGAGCGAGTAGGCGTCCGAGGCGCAGATCGAACGGACCAGGTGGCGGATGTCGAAGTGGTGGTCGGCGAAATCCTTGGCGAGCGCGTCGAGCAGCGCGGGGGCGACCGGCTTCCGCCCCTCGTGCATGTCGTCCAGCGGTTCGACGAACCCCCTGCCGAAGAACCACGCCCAGGCGCGGTTGACGAACGCGCGGGCGAACAGGGGATGGGCGGTGACGCGCTGCGCGAAATCCGCGCGCCACTCGCCGGTGGCGGGCTCGCCTCCGTCGAGGAAGCGCGGCTTGAGCTCCCCCTGGAGGCCGTCAAAGGAGTACTTGAGGGGTTTCGCCCGGTCCGCCAGCGCGAGACCCGATCCCGGGTCCTGGCCGAACGAAGTCCTGGTGAAATAGGCGGCCACGCCCCGGAAGTCCTCCTGCGTCCACGTGTCCGCCGGGTGGTCGTGGCACTGGGCGCACTGGAGGCGGATCCCGAGGAACGAGGTTGCGGCGCGGCCCGCCAGCTGCTCGATCCGCAGGCCGTAGCCCTCCTCGTCCTTGAACTCCGCGAACTGGGTGAAGAACCCCGTGGCGCGGTAGGTGTCGCCGCCCTCGCTGCGCGCGGTCAGGATATCGCGGGCGATGTCGTCCCACCGGGCCTTCGGGTTCTTCAGGCGGTCCATCAGCCAGCGGGTCATGCCCTTGCGGTCGGTGAAATAGTCGAACTGCCGCGCGTAGCCAAGGAGAAAGTTCGTCATCCGCTCCGCCCAGGAGTGGGCGAACCAGGGCGAGCGGAGGAGTTCGTCGATCTTCCGGCGGTGCTTGTCCTCGAGCTCCGAGTTCTGGAACTCGCGGACCTCGGCGGGGGTCGGGACCTCGCCCACGAGGTCGATGCAGAGGCGGCGGAGGAACTCGCCGTCGCGGGCGTGGGCGGCGCGCGAGACGCCGTGCTCCTTCCAGAGGTCGGTGAGGTGGACGTCGATGAGCCCCGACGCGTCGCTCCCCGACTCTTGCGGGGCGCGTCCGCCGGCGGCGAGGAGGAGCGCCAGGAGCGTCGCTCTCATGTCCCTTACCCTCGGGTCCATAAGATAAGACGGGCAGGGCACCCCTGGCGGCAGGAAAATCCGACACGCCGCGCGTTCAGAATCCTCTTTACACCCCCTCCGTGAAAGCTATGGTGGGGGCGGTACGCGACCGGGGTCCGTCGTTCCTTCAGGGGTGAGCCGTGCCTTCCGACAGCGACCTGCTCTTCGGCAAGATCGTGGTCAACCGGGGGTTCTGCACGCAGGCACAGATCGACGCGGCCGTCGCGATCCAGTCGGCCCTCAAGGACCGGCCTCCGCTCGGGAGGATCCTGGTTGACGAGGGGCGCATCACCGAGGATCAGCACTCGCAGGTGCTCGCCTTCCAGCGGGAGAACATGAAGGCGATCGACCCTCTCCTGAAGAAGCAGAGGGAGGCGATTCTCTTTGGAAAGCTCGCGGTGAAGGAGGGCCTCCTCATCGAGGCGGAGGCGAACGAATGCCTCCGCGAGCAGGCCGCCGCAGGGGAGAAGCGCTCGCTCGGCGAGATCATGGTCGAAAGGGGCTTTCTCACCGCCGGGCAGGTGAAGGATCTCCTGGCCAAGCAGCAGAAGAAGATCATGAGCTGCCCGGTCTGCCGGCTCTCCTTCACGGTTCTCACGATCTCCCAGGCGAAGCAGGTCGACTGCCCGCGCTGCAAGGGCCCGCTCGTGGACGGGAAGCCGACCGACTCGACCCGCACCGACGCCCAGTTCGCCACGCAGATCCTTCGCGCGGCCAAGGGGGCGGCGCCTCCCGGTAGCCAGTCCGACACCCGCGTCGTGCCGGCCCACGCGGTCAAGATCAAGGTGACCTGCATCGTCTGCGACGACCCCTTTGAAGGCCCCGTCGATTCGACCGGCCGCGTGCGCTGCCCCTCGTGCCAGACCCTCTTCGTGCCCGGAAGGGGACCCAAGCGGGGGTAGCGGGCCGGGAGCTACTTGCTGAACCGGAGGTCGAACTCGCACGCGGGGTCACCCCGATGGCGGCACCGGGTCTGCTTGCACCGGATGGGGGACTTGAACACCTCCGCCACGCCCTGGATCAGCCCCTCCATGAAACTGCACAGCCCCCGCTGCGAGTGGTACTCCATGACGAGCCGGTTCGAGGACGGATCCTTGTAGGTGAACCTCGGAGGCGAGGCCCCCTTGAACCGTTTCCCCACCTCGGCGTGGATGATCGAATCGACCGCGAGCAGGAACTCCTTGGGATGGGGATAGCGGACCACGTAGGCGGGAAAAAGCCCCGCGAATTTCGGGAAGGAAAAGAGTCCGAACTCGCGGAGCACCTCGTCCCTCGTGACGTCCAGGGCCTCCACCACGCCCTTGAGGATCGCCAGGAGGTCCTCGAAGGGATAAGTCTCGGTGGGCTCAAAGGGCGTCCGGGTCATGAGCGGGCAGGCGGATCGGACCTGCTCGTACCGGGCCTCGCCCAGCTTCAACGACGCGAACTGCTCGAGGAGGTTGAAGACGATTCCCTTCATGGGGTGGGGGGGAGGGTGGGTGCCGCGCGACCACTCGTCCGCCATGCGACCTCCGGTCAGGAGTCGGGGATTCCTCGCCAATCCCCTGTCAGCATGGACCCGGTCGTTCCCGCCGCGCCGCCGACTTCTTCCCTCGAGGCGCGCGCAGGCCGAAGGAAGTGTAGCCCGGGATGGTTCCGCTTGTGGCGAGAATGCGGCTGGCCACGGGGGACGGTCGTGGGACGGGTCTTGGGAGTTTGAACTTCTTACTTCAAACTTCGAGCTTCTTTAGTGTCCCGCGGCCTTCTCGGCCGGCTTGTGGTCCTTCTTCTCGGGCGGCTGGAGGCGCAGCACCTCGTCGAACTTCTCGAGGAGCTCCTGGTGGAACGCCGTCGCCTCGGCCTCCTCGAAGAACCGCTTGATGAGGGGCTGGACGAGAACCGTGCGGCCGCCCCGCTCGTTCACCTCCTCGACGTTCGTCTCGTGCGTGGCGAACTCGGGCGACGGTTTGAACGGGTAGAGGCGGAAGGTCAGCACCTTGTAGTGCTTCTCGTCGGCGCCCTGGACGAACGTGTGGCGCAGCTGGCGCGCGCGCTCGACGAGCGGGAGCTCCTGGAGGATCTTCATCGACGGCCTATTCTACCGGGGCGTCGGCGCTTTTGAAGAATTTTTCGAGCGCGTCCAGGTCGCGGTGGACGGGACAGTCGGGCAGGCTCGCCAGCACCTCGCCGCCGTAGCTCTTCGTGAAGAGGCGGTTGTCGAAGATCACGACCACCCCCCGGTCGCTCCGCCGGCGGATCAGCCGGCCGAAGCCCTGGCGCAGGTCGAGGATCGCCTTCGGCAGCGAGTAATTCGTGAACGACTCCGGGTCGCGCTCCTGCATCGCCTCGAGGAGCGGGTCGCTGGGGTTCATGAACGGGATCTTGTCGATCGTCAGGCACGAGAGCGCCTCGCCCGGGATGTCCACGCCCTGCCAGAAGCTCGACGTCGCAAAGAGCGCCGTCCCCTCGTCCTTCCGGAACTCCTTGAGCAGCTTCGACCGCGGCTCTCCGCCCTGCCGGAGGATCCGGACGCCCGTCGCCTCCGCCGCCTCCGCGCAGGCGACGAGGTTCTTGTAGGACGTGAAAAGGCACATCGTCCGCCCGCCCAGGTGCTTGATGATCCGGTTCAGGTGCCCCGACATCTCCGTCGCGAAGGCCGGGTCGTTCGGCTGGGCCTTCATCCTCGGGATCACCAGGGCCGCCTGTTCGCGGAAGTCAAAGGGCGACCCGACCCGCACCTCGCGCGCCGAGGCGCCGCCCGTCTCGCGCTTCACGAAGCCGAATTCCCCGTTCGCGGTCAGCGTCGCCGAGGTGAGGATCACGGTCGGCGTCGCCTTGAAGAGTTGCTCGTCGAGGACCGGGCTCACGTCGATGACGCGCGACTGGAGCCGCGCGGTCTTCGCGTCCTTCTCGACCCAGTAGACGCAGTTCTTCTCCTCGAGGGTCAGGAAGTGCCGGAGCGTCTCGACGTAGCCCTGGGCCGCCATCGAAAACTTCGCGAGCTTGTCCTTCTCCTCCTCGTCTTCCGCGTCCCGTTTCGCCTCCTTCAGCTCCTCCGCGTACTCTCCGACGGTCTTGAGGAGAGAGTCGGCGGAGATCCAGTAGGGCGTGCGGAGCCGGCGATCCGCGACGTCGCGGACCTGGGTGAAGAAGAGGCGCGAGGCCTGGCGGAGCCGCTCGGCGGTCCCCCCGCGGCGGAGGTAGTTCGCACCGCGGACGAGCGTGCCCATCGAGAAGGGGCTGAGCCGCGCGCCGAAGAAGTCGCGCGCGATGTCGGCCATGTCCTGCGCTTCGTCGCAGATGACGGTCGTCGCGGGCGGCAGGAGGACGTCGCCCCCGCCGAGGCTCCTGACCCGCAGGTGGGCGAAGAAGAGGTGGTAGTTGGTGATGATGACCTGCGCCCCGCGGAGCTTGCGCCGGGCGTCCATCGCGTAGCAGTCGTTGTAGAAACGGCACTCCGAGCCGTTGCAGAGCTCGCTCGCTCCGTTCACCTTGTTCCAGACGGAGGCCTCCGGCTCGAAGGAGAGGTCGGAGAGGTCGCCGGTCTTCGTCTCGTCCGCCCACGCGCGGATCTTCTCCCAGTGGCGCAGCTCCTTCCGGTCGAAGGTGATCGGGGCGATCTCCTCGACCGTCTCGCGGTAGCGGTCGAGGCAGAGGTAGTTGTTGATCCCCTTGATGAGCGCGTAGGTGAACTTGCGCGGCAGGATCTTCGCGAGCGCGGGGAGGTCCTTCTCGTAGATCTGCTCTTGGAGGGCGATGTTGGCGGTGCAGACGACGACGCGCGTGTCGGTCGCGATCGCGTGCTCGATCGCGGGGACGAGGTAGGCGTAGGTCTTCCCGATCCCGCAGGGGGCCTCGATCGTGAGGTGGTGCTTCTCGGCGATGGCGCGCTCGACCGCCCGGGCCATCTCGACCTGCCCCGGCCGCGGTTCGTACCCGCGCGACTTCCTATCGAGGAGCCCGTCCGGTCCGAAGACGTCGTCGATCACGAGAGGACGTTATACACCACCAAGACACCAAGGCACCAAGAGTTCCGGATGAACCTTGGGCACCGGGGCCCGTTCAAAGGAAGATGAGGATGCGATCTCCGCTCTGGCCGACGGTGACGGCGCTGGCGCTCGCTCCGATTCTTTGGGCGCTGCTGGCGGAACCCGGCCCGGCTGATCCGGAGGCAACCCGGCTCGATCTTCCGAATGCCCGTGAGCCGTTTCGGAAGAAACCGGAGTCGCGTTCGGCCTTTGTGTCCAATCCTCCCGAACCGGTCGCCCCGGCAATCGCTGCGCCCGCCGATTTCAGCGGGACGCGACGAAAGACCGTCACCCTGGACGTGCTGCGCTCGGAAGCTCTCGACGTGGGTGCACGCGCGGAGGGGGAGTACGGTCTCCGCCGGTTGCGCGAAGGGTGGAGGCAGAAGTTCGAGCGATCGCGCGGAAGCAACTGCGCGGGCCGGCGGTCTCAAGGTCTCTTCGCGAACGCGTGGGATTCCGATCAAACGGAAGTCCGACTCTTGGTGCTGGGATTCCCGGCGCTCGCCGAAGCCTGGGCGCAGGATTCCGTGGACAATCCGGCGTCGCCGCAGTGGGATCAATGGAGGGCTCTCGGCGCCTTGTGCCTGCTGGCGAACCTTCGGGTGGGCGCGGCTGAGTCCGTCTTGCTCCGTCATTCTCGGGACGATGACGTGTCGACTCGAAGGAGTGCTCAATACACCCTTTGCTTCAAGAAGGAGCATCGAGGCTTGCGGCTTCAGCTGGCGCGAGAAGGGGAATACTCGGGGATCGAAGCTCTTTCCTTATGGCCCGATTCTGAGGCGCTGGAAATCTCCAAGAGCTGGGTTTCGAGGAGAGCTGAGATTGACACCCGGGTCGGGGAAGCCATCCGGTACGCAGAATGCGTCCTGTTCCGCCTTGAAGCGTTCTCCTCCGGCTACTGGCAGGAGCTGGCGAAAAAGACGATTGAAGGCCAAGAATGCGCCCCCTTGGACAAGTGTTGGATAAGCCCTCATCACTTTGATTGGGCCGTCCGAATCGCCCTGGAGCGTCGCGCCCCCTGGCTCGAGAGATCGTTGAGGGCCCGCATCGCGGACATCCTGAAGGATGGCTGGATACGGATCGAGGCGCCCTCGGGCGGCGATGATCGGAGTAATTGGGAGGTCGACCAGGCGCTCCTGGCGTTGGCCGAGAACGGGAGTCCGCTGGATGAGAAGGAACTCGCCTACTTCCGATACTACGGCTACGCGTGCGAGCCGCGGCAACGGCTGGCCGAGATCCTTGAGGAGAAGGGGTATCCGAAGGTGACGCCTATTTCAGATACTTCACCAGGAAGTCGACCTGGGTCTTAATGCCCTGCGCGTCGCGGCCGGTCTTGAATTCGCAGGGCAGGCCGAGCTTGTCCATCGCCTCCTTCAGCGCGGCGCCGAACTTCTCGTTGTGGATGCCCGCCCCCGGCTTGTCGCTCGGCTCGTCCTTGCCGTAAAGGACCATCGCCGGGACGTCGTCCTTCGTCAGGTGCTTGAGCGGGGAGGATTCCTCGTACAGGGGGAATGCCTTCTCGGCGGCGAGCGTGTCGCCCTGCACTCCGAAGAGCTGGCCCAGCGCGGGATGCTCGTAGGCGTGCCCGCCGATGTGCTCCTTGATCCAGCGGGGATCGTACGACGTCTGGGCTCCTTGGCCGATCGCGCAGGAGAGACGCGTCGACTGCCGGAGCACCGGATCCTCGTTCTTCGCGTCGGCCAGATCGTCGTGGAACGCGAGCCAGAGCGACATTCCCGCGCCCGCGGATCCGCCCGTCGCGGCGAACTTCCCGGGATCGAGGTTGAATTCCTTCGCCTTCGATCGCAGGTGCTGAACAGCGCGCGCGCAGTCGTGGAAAGGCGCGGGGAAGATCGCGTGCTGGGAGAAGCGGTAGTTGATCGACGCGACGGAGATGCCCACGTCCAGGCACCCTTTGATCAGGGCGGGGGACACCCCCTCCTTGCTTCCGGCTCGGAAGCCCCCTCCGTGGATGAAGATGACCAGCGGAGTGGGCTTCTCCGATTTCGCCTTCCAGAGATCGATCACGTTCCGCTCGTGCGGCCCGTACTTCTCCTCCTTGACGTCGGGGGCCGGCTTTTCCTGCGGGTTCGCCTGCAGTCCGAGGATGAACGCGATCGCGGCATATTTCATGTTCGGTTCCTCGTCGGTTAGAACACCCGGCGGAGCGCCCAGTTGCTCATTCTTCTTGGTGTCTTCATGTCTTGGTGGTTAACTTCACCCCCATGGTTACGCTTGCCGACATCAAGGCCGCCCACAAGGTCGTCTCGAAGGTCGCGATCCGGACGCCGATTCTCCCCGTCAAGTTCTGCGACCGGCCGGAGACGTATGTCAAGTGCGAGAACCTCCAGCGCACTGGCGCGTTCAAGCTCCGCGGCGCGCTCTACCGGATCTCGAAGCTGCCCAAGTCGTGCAAGGGCGTGACCGCCAGCTCGAGCGGGAATCACGCGCAGGCCGTCGCCCTCGCCGCGAAGCTCCGCGGCATCAAGGCGTGCATCGTCATGCTCGACCAGTCGGTGCCCCACAAGATCGAGGGGACGAAGTCCTACGGCGCCGAGGTGATCCTCGGCGGGACCACCAGCGTCGTCATCAAGGAGCGGGCCGAGCGCGAAGCGGCCGAGCGGGGCTACGTCTACATCCCGCCGTTCAACGACCCCGACATCATCGCGGGGCAGGGCACGGTCGGACTCGAGATCGTCCAGGACATGAAGGACGTGAAAGCCGTCGTCGTCCAGATCGGTGGCGGCGGGCTCTCGAGCGGCGTCGCGATCGCCGTCAAGGGGACGAACCCGAAGATCAAGGTCTTCGGCGTCGAGCCGGCCGGAGCGGCCAAGATGCTCCCCTCGCTCAAGGCGGGGCACATCGTGACGATCGACAAGGTCGACACGATCGCCGACGGCCTCAAGCCCACGCGCGTGGAGGCGCTCACCTTCGAGGCGGTCGGCAAGTACGTCGACGAGATCGTGACCGTGACCGACGAGGAGATCCTCGCCGCGATGCGCCTCCTGGTCCTCAAGGAGAAGCTGGTCGTCGAGCCTTCCGGCGCCGCGTCGCTGGCCGCGATTCTTTCGAACAAGCTCAAGCTTCCCAAGGGGCCGGTTGTCGCGATCCTCTCGGGCGGCAACGCCGATCTGAGGCTGGTCGTCGGATAAGTCCCAAGTCCCACGTCGGACGCTGCACGGAGGACTTGGGACTTTGGGTGCACCGCGCGCGTAACAAAGGGGAGACGGTATCGCCTATGAACAAACTGCTCTGGCTTGCGCTCCTCTGCGGCTGCGGCGGGACGCCCGTCGCGAAGGTCGAGGCTCCGAAGGACTTCCCGGATGTCTCCCAGCTCCCCGTCCGGACGCTCCTGCCCGACCCGCTCGTGATGATGGACGGGCGGCGCGTGACTTCGAAGGAGATGTGGGAGAACGAGCGGAAGCCCGAGCTCCGGGCGCTCTTCCAGCATTACATGTACGGAACGCTCCCTCCTGTCCCGGCCAAGATGACGTGGGCCGTCGAGCGGGTCGACCCGAACTTTTTCGGCGGGAAGGCGACGAAGAAGGAGATCGCTATCCGCGTCGCCCCCGAGCCCTGCCCGACGATCAACCTTCTCATGGTCATCCCGAACAAGCGGACCGGCCCGGTGCCCGTCTTCCTCGGGATCAACTTCACGGGCAACCACACGCTCGTCACGGACACGAGCGTCGCGATCCCGACCGCGTGGATGCGGCAGGGGAAGGCCGACGAGATCGTGAACAACCGCGCCACCGAGAAGGGGCGCGGGAAGAACGCCGGGACATTTGCCCTCGAGCAGTCGATCGACCGCGGCTACGCGGTCGCGACCTGGTACTACGGCGACGGTCTGCCCGACAAGGCCGACCTGAAAGACGGGATCTATCCGTACTTCGTGAAGGTCGAAGGGAAAGACCCCGGTCCGACCGACTGCGGTGCGATCGCCTTCTGGGCCTGGACGTTCCACCGCTGCATCGACTATCTCGTAACCGACAAGGACATCGACGGAAAGCGTATCGCCGTGACGGGCCACTCGCGGAACGGGAAGGCGTCGCTCGTGGCGGCGGCGTTCGACGAGCGGATCGCGCTCGCGATCCCTCACCAGGCGGGGTGCGGCGGGACGGCGCCCAGCCGCTGCGAGAATCCCCCCGGCAAGACGGTGCACGAGACGGTCGCGCGGATCAACACGAGCTTCCCGCACTGGTTCTGCGGAAACTTCAAGAAGTTCAACGAGCAGGTCGAGAAGCTTCCCTTTGACCAGAACTGCCTGGCCGCGCTCTGCGCGCCGCGGCCGGTGATCTTCACGAACGGGGTCGACGACCAGTGGGCCAATCCGGCGGGCCAGTTCAACATGCTCAAGAGCGCGTCGTCGGTCTACGAGCTTCTGGGCTCAAAGGGTCTTGACGCCGCGGAGATGCCGGGCCTCGGGAAGCTCATCGACAGCCCGGTGGGCTACTACATCCGGACGGGTCCGCACGTGAGCGATCCCGACTACTGGAAGACCTTCCTCGACTTCGCCGACAAGAACCTGAAAGCCCGCTAGCCCCGTGGCCGGGAACGGGTCGGAAGACGACGAGCCGGGCTATCATCCTGGGGGCGACGAGGCCGGCGAGCTCTGGTGCCCGAAGTGCGGAGCCGTGATGTATGCCGACTCCGAGCTCTGCCCGAGGTGCAACCAGTTTGTCACGCCCGGCGCGCGCCGGCAGGGGCCGATGCCGAAATGGTTGTGGGTGACCGGCGTCGTCCTGCTTTTCCTGGCGGTCGCGGGGATCGTCAGCACCTTCTTTCGCCGGTGAACATCGCTCAGGGTCGAGTCAGCCACTCCACGATCGCCTTGGAGGTCACCGCGCCTTCTTCGATGTGGAGGGCTTCCGCTTTCCCGTAGGCCGCCCGGAGATGGGTCGTGTCGAGCCCCTTTGAATTCGCCAGGAAGAGTTCACCCGGCGCGGCGAGCGCGGCGAACGCGCCGAGGTCGCCGTAGCGAAGCGCACCGGGCAGGTACATCGGGTCGTCCACGCTTTTCACGGAAGAGAAGCTGAACCCAGAGTTCTCCACGAGCGTGCGCCGCACGGCGTCCCCGCAGAGAGCGCGTGCGAGCAGGCATGCGGGCCCCGCGTTCCCCAGGCCGACGAGATCGACGGATCGAATGTTCTTGCGCCCTTTGAGGTAAGCGACGGCGGTGAGGATGTCGTGGACCCTACTGGCGATCGGCATCCGGTTGAAACAAGGGAAAAAAGCGGAGCGGGCCCGGGCGGGTTCCGGGTCACGGGCGGCAATGAACAGGACGCTGGCTCCCCGATCATTGAGCCCTTGGTGCACATCGACGGAATCCACGCCTTTCGGCACGACGAGGATCACTGCGGTTCCCGGATTACCGGAGCGTTCAAATAGGAAGACCCGGGTCTGAGTCTCTTCGCTCGCGCGGTCCAAGATCAGCTCCGTGATCCCGAGAGCCTTCGAAATCGACCGCACGTCAAGGTCCGATCGGGCGGGCAGATCGCTGGCGACCATGTGGCGGAGTGCCATGCGCAACTCTGCGGCGGTCGGGGGTCTCATGCTGCGGATCAGTTGCTCCTTAAGGCCCTTCGCGTCGAGCGCGTCGGCCGGTCGCGGGTGCCGAGCGTCGAAGACCACGAGCTCCCTCGGGTCGACAGGATCGATCGGCGGCTCCTTCACCGGCTCGGGGTGGCCGAGCCTGAACCAGCGGTTGAACCACCCGATCACCGCTTCGCGGCTCGCCTGGTTGTAGTTGTGGGGCGCCGGGAAGCGGACGATGTCGACCGCGTCCTTCGCACCCATGAGTTCATAGGTCGCGCGGATCTCCGGACCGCCCTTCTCGATCATCTCCTTCGTCCAGTCGCCGGTCGCGCAGACGACGATGAGCGGCTTGGGCGCGAACGCCGCCGCGAACTCGACGGTGTCGGTGCCTGTCTTGCCGAGCGCCGCCTGCTCGCAGGTGCAGTCGCCCTGGAAGCCGGTCGAGACCATGCAGACCGGCGCCGCGACGGCGAGCCGCTCGTCGGTCATCATGAGCATGAGCGTCTGGGTCGCGCCGCCGCTCCCGCCCGTGCAGCCGATCCTTTTGGGGTCGACGTCGGGCCGCGAGACGAGGTAGTCGAGCGCGCGGATCGAATCCCACGTCTGGAGGCCCATCGTGCTCAAGAGGTGCTGCTCGAACTCGAGTCCCTCGAAGTCATCCGTCCCTTCCGGCACGCGCGTCTTCGGGGAGTCGGTCGGATGGCGCACCTGCTTCGAGTCGGCGTAACCGACCATGTCGTGGAAGAACGCGATGCAGCCGAGCTTCGCGAGCCCGATGCAGCGCGCCTGGTACGGGTAGCGGTCTGAACTTTTCTCACCGCGATCCTCGAGCCGGCCGTTCTTCGAGTGGCCGTGAGGCTCCAGCACGGCGGGGAAGGGACCCGGACCCTTGGGACGGTAAAGGCTGCCCGTGACATAGAACCCGGGAACGCTCGTGAAGTAGAGATTCTCGATCGTGTAGTCGCCGCGGTCGATCGTCTTCGTGACGACGGGGTTGAGCGGGCATCGATCGGGCATCGGCCAGAGGCCGCACGCGACGAGCTGTTTCACCCGGAGATCATGGACGCGCTTTTCCCACGCCGCGAGGTCGACGGGAGTCCTGAAGGCCGCACCCTCGGTGACTTTTCGCGGGGGGCCCAGCCGGGGATCGGCGGGGGGCAGGTCGCGGTCGAACGAGCCTGAGATGGCCATGGTGAGGCCGTGATGATCTTCCTCCTGCGCGCATCCGGCGATCAGGAGGAGCAGGGGAAGGAGCCGCCGCATGCCTACGGTACGGGGGTCAGGCGACGAGCGCGCCCTTCTCGGCCCCGAATTTCTCGACCAGCTCGTTCTGGACCTCCTGGAGCATCTCGGGAGGGAGGTTCAGGTAGCGGGCGCTCTCGAGCGACGTCAGGTCCAGGGTCGGGGCGGGCGCGGGCCCGATCGCGGCGCGATGGCAGAGGGAGTTCGCGAGGCTTGTGATGTAGGCCAGCGTCGGTTCCTCCGTCGCCTCCTCGGGAGCGTGGTGGCTCCCGATCGCCTCCTCGATCTCGGCGCCGAGCTTCCACCTACGCCCGACGAGCTGGCCCAGCGCCGCGTGATCAAACCCGAACTCCTCCTCCTCGAGTTCCCGGAAGGAGAGGTTGGGGCTTTTCGCGATCCTTTCCATCAGCGCGTTCATCCGATCGCGCAGTTTCAGGAGCAGGATGGTCTTGCCGATGTCGTGGAGGAGACCCGCCAGGAAGGCCTGCTCGGGGTTGCCGAACCGCGCGCGGCGGGCCAGGAGGCGCGCCGCCAGGCCGCTCGCGACCGAGTGCTCCCACAGGAGCGTCTCGCTCTTTCCCAGGACCGGGTAGAGCTCCCGCGTTGCCGCGGCGATCACGATGGAGCGGATGGAGTTGAACCCCACGAAGGCAATGGCGTGGGGGAGGGTCTTGATCTTCACGGAGGCGGCATAGAACGAGGAGTTCGAAATCCTCAGCACTCGCGCGGCGAGCGCCTGGTCCTGGGAGATCACCCGGTTGAGCTCCTCAGCCGTCGTCCGGTCCGACCCCAGCTTCTCCATCACTTCGGCCGCGACGTGCGGCATGGGGGGGATCTCCCCGACGGACTTGAGGATCTGGTCCGCCAGCTCGAAGGGGTTCGACATGCATCAAATATACACTACCCGGGGCCCGTCGGCAACGGTGCCAGGCGGGCAATCTGGCGGTCGTGGACGCGCGCGAAGAGGACCTGCGCGACGATCGAGCCGATCAGCGCCATCGTCATGTCTTTCTGCGCGTCCCAGATGTCCCCCTGCGAGCCGAGGAACGCGATCCCCTGCTCGGGATTGGTCCAGATCGCCGACTGCCATTCGATCAGCTCGTACATCGCGCTGATCGCGAGCGCGATCGACGCGCAGATCCAGAAAAGCGCCTTCCCCTGCTTGAGCGGCGTGCAGCGCACCAGCAACTCGCGCGCGACGATCGCCGGGACCACGCCCTGGAAGAAGTGGCCGAAGCGGTCGAAGTGATTCCGGTGGAGGCCCAGCCAGTCCTTCACCACGAACCCGACCGGCACCTCGGCGTAGGTGTACTTGCCGCCCACCATGAGGATGAGCGTGAAGAAGAGCATGAGCCGGCAGGCGAGCGGCGTGAAGGGGAAGCGCCGGTACGTGAGCGCGAGCGCCGCGCCTCCCAGGATCGCGGGCGCCGTCTCCATGAGCCAGACCGCGCGGTCCTTCGGCTCATAGGCCGACCAGCACAGGACCAGGCACCCGATTGTCCAGAGGACGAGCGGCTCCCGCCGGTCATTCATCCGTGACCTCGCGCGGGCCGCGCTCCTCGTGCCCCTCCTCGAGGTGCTTCTTCGCGTGCTCGAGGACCGTCTCGGCGTGCTTGGCCCAGCCGCGCGCGAGATCGAGCCGCCCCAGCGAATGCGGCGCGGGCGGGTTCGATTTCATCCGCTCCAGGAAGAACGCGTAGAGCCGCTTCATCTCGGGCAGGTCGGGCTTCGTCTCCGCGACGAGGCCGAGGCCGTACGTGGTGACCGCGTCGGTCGGGTGGAGTCTCGCGTAGACCGAGAGCGAGGCCTTGGCCCCGTCGAAGTCGCGCCGCCGCGCGTGGGTGAGCCCCAGGTTGAAATGCGCTGCGTCGAATCCGGGGTCGGCCGTGAGCGCGTCGAGGTAGGCCTTGACGGCCTCCTCGAGCTTCCCGGTGTTGGCGAGCAGGATCCCCTTGGCGTTGAGCGCGACGGCCTTGACCCAACCGCCCTGCGCCGCGAGCTCGTCGAAGTACGCGACCGTCTCGTCGACGAACCGCTGCTCGGCCGCGAGGTTTCGGAGGAAGACGATCGGCAGCTCGCGCGGGAAGCGGAGTCGCTCCACCTCCTCCGGCTTCTCGAGCACGAGCCGCACGACCCGCTTCGCCGCCTCGAAGGCCGCGCGCGGGAACTTGATCGCGTAGTACTCCGACTGCGCGTGGAGGATGTCGATCCGGTCGGGGGCGTGCTTCAGCGCCTCGTGGAACGCCTCGTCCGCGCCGATCGTGTCCCGGAGCTCCATGCAGGTGTGGCCGAGGAGGAGCCACGCGTCCGCGTCGGTCGGCGCGAGCTTGACCGCGTCCGCCAGCGCCTGCCGCGCCGCCGCGAGCTTCCCGAGCTTGAGCGCGCACGCGCCGAACCCCCGAAGCGCCTCGGCCCGCTCCTTCTCCACCGCGTGCTCCAGGGCCTCCTCGTACGCGCCCATCGCGTGCTCGACGTAGCCCTCGCCTTCCAGCGCCCGGGCGCGCTTGAGGTCGCGCGAGACGAGCCAGCGGCGGAGGAAGTCCATCAGGCGCCCCCCTTCGCGCATCCTTGGCTGGCGCTACGGCGGACAAGACGAGGGGGCAAGCTCCGCTTCTTCGAAAGCTGGTCCGCGAAGCGCTGCGGGTCGGGGAGCCGGTACTTTGGCGCGCAGTCGAGGATGATCCGGATCGACGTCGCGAGCGAGACCTTGTGGCCGATCGAGACATAGACCGCGTTCCGGCCGTCCTGCGTGCGGAGGACGGCGCCGATCGTCTCGTCCCCGTCCATGAGCGGAGACCATGAACCCCGCGCGGCGGCGGGCTCGTCGTAGTCTCCGATGAACCACGACTTCGCGCAGCCGACTGTGGGAAGGCCGACGAGGATGCCGAAGTGGCACGCGAGGCCGAAGCGGCGCGGGTGAGCGTAGCCGGCGCCGTCAACGATGACCGCTTCGGGCCGTGTCTTCAGCCTCTTCCAGGCCGCCAGGAGCGCCGGGAGCTCGCGGAACGAGAGAAGCCCCGGCACGTAGGGAAATGTCAGCGGCACGTCCGATGTGACCTGCTCGACGATCTCGAGGTCGCGCGTTACGACGACCGCCCCGCGGGCGCGGCCGTCCTTCTCGCTCACGTCGACGCCGGCCACGAGGCGGGGGCGGACCGAGCCGCGCCGGATCACGCGGTCGCGGAGCCGGACCTGAAACTCCCGGGCTTCCCGCGGCGTCACCGGCATTCGAACCCGTCCACCCGCGTCCATGCGCCGTCCTTCAGCATGATGATGTCGCAGGAGAGCCGCGGCCCGTCGATCGTGAAGCGCCCGTAGTGGACATTCCGGTAGGCCGGGGCGCGGAAGAGATCCTTGTGGCGCGGCTTCTCGACGTCGACGGCCGTGAGCGGCGCGCCGCCGCCGCCCGAGACGACGCACTGGAGGCCGTCGACCAGGAACCGCTCGTAGGTGTGGACGTGCCCGGTGAAGACGACGTGGACCTTCGGGGTGCGGCGCGTGAGGAAGTGCTTCTGTACGTCGCGCGAATCGCCGTGGACCACGGAGTTCGTGAAGGGCGCGTGGTGGCACGCCAGGATCACGTGGCGGATCGCATCGTCCTTCTCGGCGGTGGCGAGCGTCTCCGAAAGCCAGCGGTCCTGCGCGTCGATCTCGCCGTCCTCAAGCTCGCCGAAGTTGGAGTCCAGGACGAGGACGAGCGCGGGGGGGAAGCGGAGGTCGTACCACCGGCGGCCGCGAAGGTCGGGGAAGAAGGCGAAGTAGTTCTCGAGCCCTTCCTTTGAGTTCCACATGTACTCGTGATTCCCGAGCCCGGGGAAGTAGGGGATCCGGCGGGAGAAGATGGGCTGGTTCTCCTCGTGGAAGCGGCGCCACTCCGCGCGGTCGGAGCCGGCGGAGACGAGGTCGCCCGTGTTGACGATGAAGGCGGGTCGCTCGCCGGCGAGGGCGTCGATGACGGCGAGCCGCTCGCGGTCGTACCGGCCGCGCCAGAACTCTTCGCTCAACGTCCGGCGCGAGTCGCCGAAAAGGATGAACCGGCGGGGCGCGTCGGGCGCGACGGCGGCCTGGTAGGCGGGGACGGGCAAGGGGTCGGCCGCCGCGCAGGAGGCCGCGGCGGTGGCGCCGCCGAGGAGAATGAGGGCGACCAAGAGCCGGCATCCCTGGGCGGCCCGGCGGGGGGTCACGTGCCCGCCCGGCAGTCGGGGCAGCCGTCCGGCGCCGACGCGCCCGTCCACACGCTGAGCGAGAGCCCCGGGGTCTCGCGGGCCTCCAATTTTTTCAGCCCGGCGGAGGCGAGCTTCGCGGCTCTAGCCTCGAGGTGCCGGCACGAGGCGCCGACGTGCGCCAGCACGATCCACGAGTGGGTGAGGTGCTCGCCCTTGGGAATGGAGGGCTCCGCCTCGTCGCCGCACGCCATGCCCCAGACTTCCACGCGGTGGGTCACC
>JBGPCZ010000110.1:0-20727 GCA_041482015.1 Planctomycetota bacterium
ACCAACTACTGCATCGTCGCCCGCTCGTTCGGCATCCGCCAGATGGTGATGCTCGGCCGGCCGGTCGTCCTCGTCCGCGATCTCACCGACTCGCTCTATAATCCAAAGGATCCGCCCAACGTCTCCCACGCGCGCGGCACGGAGCTCGTCATCGAACACATCGAGAAATACTGGTGCCCCTCGGTCCTCAGCTCGGACATCACCGGAAAATGAACGCTCTCCTCCTGCTTCTCGCCCTCGCGCAAGAGCCGCCCCAGCAGCCTCCGCCCGCCGACCGCCGGTGGGAGAAGATGGACTACGGTCCGTTCCTGACGTGCGCCGTCTCGATGCCGTGGCCCAAGGACGCCGTGACTCCAAAGGGGATCGTCGTCAAGGTCGGCACGGGCGCCGTCTGCTTCGACGCCGACCTCCTCCGCTACGCCGGCGGCTGGACGGATGGCTGGCTTGACCTCCTGGGCCCGCCCTTCGACGGCACGCGCTCGCCCGACGCGAAGACGCGGCCCATACCCCACGGCCCGCTCCGGTTCGCCACGCGCAACATGCCCGGCTTCATCCGGACCGAGGACTTCCGCGACCCTCGCCCCGAGCCGTACGGGCCGCTTCCGGCCGACCTCGCGAAGTACCGCGGCCTCTACGTCTGCGGCGACCGGGTCTGCCTCTCGTACACGGTCGGGAAGTGCGAGGTGCTCGACGTCCCCGGCATCGAGAAGGGCGTGCTGACGCGGACGCTCCGCTTCGGTCCGACGGGCGACACCGTCACGATGCTCCTCTGCGACACGCCCGAGCCGCGCGAATCCAAGGGGTTCCTCTGCGGCGTCGAGATGGGCGACCTCGTCGTCGGCTGCGTGCGGATGCCCGAGAAGGCGGAGTGGAAGCTTTACGAGAAGACGCGCCTCTACCTCAGGATCCCCGGCCACGACAAGGCCGAGGTCCTCGTCAAGGTCGTCTTCGGCGCCGACCGGCCGAGCGTCGAGTCGATGATCAAGGCCGACGCGATCGAGGATCCCGTCGCGCTCACGAAGGGCGGCCCCGCGCGCTATCCCGAGCCGGTCGTGACGAAGGGGGCGCTCGGGAAGACCGGCGGCCCTTACGAGATCGACACGCTGACCGCTCCCGACGAGAATCCGTGGAAGTCGTGGCTCCGGTTCGGCGGACTCGACTTCTTCTCCGACGGCCGCGCGGCGCTCTGCACCTGGAGCGGCGACGTCTGGATCGTCTCGGGGATCGACGAGTCGCTCGAGACGCTCTCGTGGAGGCGGATCGCGACGGGCCTCTTCCAGCCCTGCGGGCTCAAGATCGTCAACGACACGATCTACGTCGTCGCGCGCGACCAGGTCACCGTGTTCCGCGACCTCAACGGCGACGGCGAGCCGGACTTCTACGAGAACTTCAACAACGACTGCACCGAGAAGGGGAACTACCACGAGTTCGCGATGGACCTGAATACCGACCCGGAGGGGAACTTCTACTACGCGAAGGGCGGGCTCGGCGCTAACTTCCCGGGCGGGGCGGTCGCGGCCGACCACGGATGCTTCCTCAAGGTCTCGAAGGACGGGAAAAAGCTCGAGATCGTCGCGACGGGGATCCGCGCGGCGGCCGGTTCGGGCGTCGGGCCGAAGGGCGAGATGACCACGAGCGACAACGACGGCCACTGGGGCCCCGCCAGCCGGATCAACTGGGTGAGGAAGGGCGGCTACTACGGCGATCCCTACACGGCCCACAAGGACCCGGCACCGAAGGAATTCGATCAACCCCTCTGCTGGATCCACCGGAGCATCGACAATTCGAGCGGCGGCGAAGTCTGGGTCACGAGCGACACGTGGGGCCCGTTCAAAGGGCACATGCTCCACCTCTCCTACGGCACCTGCTCGCTCTTCCAAGTCCTGTACGAGAAGGTCGGGGATAACCAGATGCAGGGCGGCATCGTCCGCTTCCCACTGACGTTCGCGTCGGGGATCCTGCGCGGGCGGTTCCACCCGAAGGACGGCCAGCTCTACGTCGCGGGGATCAAGGGCTGGTCGACGAGCGGGACGCGCGACGGCTGCCTCCAGCGCGTGCGGTACACGGGGAAGCCCGCCTGCTCGGTCATCGAGATGCGCGTGAAGAGGGACGCGATCGAGCTCGGGTTCACCGACCCGCTCGACCCCGAGGTCGCCGGCGACACCGACCGCTGGGCGGCGCAGCAGTGGAACTACCTCTACTCCGAGAAGTACGGCTCGCCCGACTTCTCGGTCGAGAACCCGAAGAAGCAGGGCCGCGACCCGGTCGACATCAAATCGGTCAAGGTGTCTCCCGACGGGAGGAAGGTGACGCTCGAGATCCCCGGCCTCAAGCCGGTGATGCAGATGCTGATCCGCTACAAGCTGCGCGCCGCCGACGGCACGCCCATCAACCAGGAGATCTGGCACACGATCCACAAGGTGCCGTGATGAACCGTCGCGAGTTTCTCGCGGCCGCCGGGGGGATGGCGGCGCTGGCGGGATGCGGCGGAATCCCCACCCGGGACGACTCGTCTTACGGCGCCTGGGACAACCACTCCCACATTGCCGGGGGGCCGGGAAAGACGCCCTCCGAACGCGTCGACAATCTTCTCAAGCTCGCCGATCGCGTGGGCGTCGAGCGGCTCTGCCTCCACCTGGGGATGGAGGTCAGCGACAAGAATACGAGTCCGACCCCCGGGCAGATCCGTCAGGACAACGACGCCGTCCTCGAGGCGGTCCGCCACGCCGGCAACCGCGCGGTGGGCTACGTCTACCTCAATCCCAACCACCTCGAGTTCAGCCTCCAGGAGTTCGATCGCTGCGTCCGCGACGGCCCCATGGTCGGCGTCAAGCTCTGGGTCGCGAAGCGGTGCAGTGCCCCCGAACTCGACCCGATCGTCCGGCGCGCCGCGGAGCATAAGGCGGTGATCTACCAGCACACCTGGCTCAAGGTCGGCAACGGGAACGGGCCCGGCGAGTCGACCCCTTTTGACGTCGTCGAGCTCGCGAAGCGGCATCCCGACGTCCGTCTCCTCTGCGGCCACGCGGGGGGAGACTGGGAGCGCGGCATCCGCGCGATCCGATCGACGAAGAACGTGCTGCTCGAGATCGCGGGCTCCGACCCGACCTCGGGGTTCGTCGAGATGGCCGTGCGGGAGCTGGGGGCCGACCGGATCGTCTACGGGAGCGACGTCCACGGGCGGAGCTTCGCCTCGCAGCTCGCGAAAGTCCGGGGCGCCGACATCCCCGATTCGGCGAAGCGGCTCATCCTCCGCGAGAACCTGCGCGGCCTCCTCGCGCCGATCATGAAGGCCAAGGGGATCGCGTGATCGACACGAACGTCTACCTCTCGCGCTGGCCGTTCCGGCGTCTTCCGGCCGACGAGACGCCCGAGCTGGTCGCGCGGCTCCGGCGCGCCGGGGTGACGCAGGCGTGGGCGGGGAGCTTCGACGCGCTTCTCCACAAGGACATCGGCGGCGTGAACGCGCGGCTCGCCGACGACTGCCGCCGCCGCGGCGACGGGCTCCTGGTCCCCTTTGGAACCGTCAATCCATCGCTCCCCGACTGGGAGGAGGATCTCCGCCGCTGCCACGAAGAACACAAGATGCCGGGGATCCGGCTCCACCCGAATTACCACGGCTACGCGCTGGAGGATCCGTCGTTCGCGCGCCTGCTCGCGATGGCGGCGGAGCGCCGGCTGCTGGTCCAGGTCTCGTGCCGGATGGAGGACATCCGGACGCAGCACCCGCTGCTCCGCGTGCCGGACATCGATCCCGCGCCGCTTGCGAAGCTCTCCATCCCGATCCCGGGGTTGAGGCTGATGACGCTGAACGTCTCGCGCCCCGTCGCGGGCGTGGCGTTCGACATCGCGATGATCGAGCGCGCCGGGGGCGTGGCGCAGGTCGGCACGGAGCGCGCCTGCTTCGGCTCCTACGCCCCCTTCTTCATCCTCGAGTCCGCCCTCCTCAAGGTGAAGGAGTCGGCGGTCGACGTCTCGATCCTCGACGCCAACGCGCGCCGGCTCCTTGGGTGATAAGCGGAGTGCGGCGCACCCGGCTTATCACCTTCCGAGTCGCGGCCCCCGCTGAATAGCGGCAAGACAGCCCCTGCACCGCATCCTAGCGCCTCCGGGGCGAGGTGATAAGCGGAGTGCGGCGCGCCCGGGTTATCACTTGAGGCGTTGCTGCACCGATTCGCGGATCTTCGCCAGGGCGGCGAGCGCGCGGTCGATCTTGGAGAGCTTCTCGTCCACGCCCGCGGCCTGTGGAGCGCGCTCGCGCACGGAGCCGTAGGTCTCCTTGGCCTTTCCCAGCTGCGCCGAAACCTCGTCGCATCTCTGGAGCAGCTCGCGCAACTTTGGGGGCTCGGACGGCAGCTCGCGGGACGCGGTCACGACCTCGCGGAACGTGGCGCTCGCGCCGATCACGAGGTCCTCCGTGTCGTCGATCACCTTGAGCACGCGCTGCTCCTCGAGCCGCGCCGGGTCCTCCTTCTGGAAGCCGATCGCGGTCTTGCGGGCGGGGATGTCGCCGAAGTCGACGAGCATCGTCGTCGACCGCGCGGCGCCCACCGAGGTCTGCTGCACCGCCTCGCGGCGCACCTCGAAGCCGGGCACCTCGTCGGAGAGCCAGACCTCCTCCTTCAGCGCGTTGTCGTCGCGCCGGCCCTCGCTCGTCACGTGCAGGCACTTGACCACGTGGCGGCCGACGCGGAGCTGCGTCTCCTCGAGCGCCGTCGCCGTGCGCGTCGAGCTCATCGACTCGGCCTTGAGCACCGCCGGGAGCGGGCCCTTGGCGATCCAGGTCTTCTCCGTCGGAGTCTCCAGGATGACGCACGGGTAGGCCGTCGCGCCGATCGTCAGCGTCTCCTCGCCGGCGACCTTCGAGCCCGGGAGGGCGTACGCGATCTTCTGCTCGCCCGACTTCACCTGGCCGTCGAGTCCGAGCGTCTCGACCTTGAGCGTGACGTGCGCGTCGTCCACCTCGATCAGCGTCGCGTCGCTCGCCGTCTCCGACGTCGCGAGCGGGCTGACGTAGTCGGCCTTCCGCCGCGTCCACATCCCGGGCTTCGCGGCGCTCCACGCGTTCGCGCGCCGGAACGCCTCGATCGTCTCGGCGGCCACCTCGGGCGGCTTCGGCGGCCGCGGGAACTCGGGCCGGTCGCCCGCGCCCCAGTCGACGACCTCGGAAACGATCCCGTCCCCCTGGACGCGGACGAGGAAACCCGGGACGTCCTCGAGCCCCCAGTAGGCCAGGCCATTCCGCTCGAAGCGGGCGCACTTCTTCGGCTCGCCCTTCACGGGGATTTCCTCCTCCCCGATCGCGGAGACCGCCGCGTTCGGACCCTTGACCGCGAGCCGGTCGGCCCAGCGGCCGGCCTTCGGGATCCAGTACGCCGTCCCGTTGGACTCGACGACGACGCACGTGACCTCCGCGTCGCCGATCTTGACCGTCTCCTCGCGCGCGACCTTCCCCTTGCCGCCGGCGATTTCCCGATCGGCCAGCCGGAAGGGCGCGTCGCCCGCGAAGCCCGTCACGGCGACGATCGCCCCCGCGTCGCCGATCGACTGGAGCACCTCGTCTTCATACGTCACGGTCTTTCCCGCGGTCTTCTTCCACCGGACCCACGAGTTTGCGGCGCGGCCGGCCCACGGGTTGAGCTTGTTCAGGTCGTAGTCGACCACGACGGGCAGCGCCTTCTTCGCCGCCTCCGCGGCCTTCGCAACGGCGACCTTCTCGAGCGCGACCTTCACGGTGGCGAGCGCGGAGGCGAGGTCCCTCTGGAGTTTCGCGTGCGTCGCGACCTCGGGCCCGGTGCCCGGGTACTTCGCCGAGAGCGCGCCGAGTTCCTCCCCGTTGCGCGCGAGCGCGTCGATCTGCTTCTCGAGTCCGGCGGCGACGTCGGGCCCGAGGTCGCCCGCGGGGTTGGAGGCGCCGTCGAGGAACGTTCGCGCGGATTCCCGCGTGGCTTTGATCTCTTTGTACTTCGGGTCGTCCTCCAGCATGGGAGGCGGCGGGGGCGGCGGCTTGGGCTTCTCCATTCCAATCTTCACCTTTGCGTGGGCGAGGAACGTCGTCGCGAACGGCTGGCCGTCGTCGCCTTTCAGGAAGTACGCGCCACCGACGAGCGCGCCCAGGGACAGGAGGAGAAGCCAGATGAAGGCCTTGGTGAAGAATCCCGCTCCCGTCTGGACGACCGGACGGGGGCCCGGGCGGGCGACGGGGGCGCGGGGCGCCGGCGCGGCCTGCCTGGGAGGCGGGGCCGGTGCGAAGGCGGGATCGAGCGGCGCGCGGGGCGCCGGTCGCGCGGCGGTCTGCGGCGCGTTGATGCGGATCTTGGGCGCCTGGGGCCGGGCGGGATTGGGTCGGTCCATGCCGCACCTCCTGGGTCCGGAGAAAACATCCTGTGACTTCGGGCTCGCCGGGAACTCGCGTTTCAGGAAGTGGCTCGCGGGGGTTCAGTATAGCACCACCGTCCCGCGCATCAATCGATAACCCACCCACGGTTGCAGCCGGACGTGCGAATCGGACGAATATGCGTGTATACTAGGCGCTTCAAACTGCATCAACGTATGGAACGCACGGGCAGGCGAACCAAGGTCCAGATGCCGATCACGCTCGATCGGCAGATCGCGGTGCTCGATGCCTACCACGGCACCGTGGGGCCGGCCCACGTCTTCCAGGGGCGGATCCACAACGGCCCCGCGCTGATCGGGGAGCTCATGGTCGCGGGGGAGAGCGATCCGGGCTTCTTCGGCCTCCCGATCCGTCTCACGATCGGGCAAAAGGTCGAGGACGCGGAAGACGTCCGCTCGATCCGCGTGAAGGCCGAGCAGCTCTGGCAGGAGTGTCGCGAGCAGGCGCGCTTGAATCCGTCGCGGGCTGCGGAGCTCCGAGAGAAATACCTCCGGGCGATCGACAGCCGCCTCCTCGAGAATCCGCTCGTCCGCGTCAAGGCGTACGGTCGCAAGGGCGCGGATCGCGCCGAGGACGAGGCGCTCCGGAAGCTGAACCACCGCGGCATCATCCGCCGCTACGCGTGCTTCAACGATCCGACGCTCGGCGCCTGCCTCTTCATGGAGGCGTTCCGCGGGAAGACGCTGGAGCACATCGCCCGCCGCCGCGCCGAGAAGCGGCTCGGCCAGCTCCCGCTCGGCGCCGTCGCGCACATCGGCTGCCAGCTCGCCCAGGCGCTGACGCACGCCCACCAGCACGGCGTCGTCCACGGCGATCTCCAGCCCTCGAACGTCCTCGTCGAGGACCCGTCCGAGGAGGACGTCCGCAAGGGAAGGGCAAAGGGGATCGTGAAGATCGGCGCGTTCGGCGTGTCCGTCCCGGCCACCCTCGAGACGCTCCCGTTCCTCTCGCCCGAGCAGCTCGAGGGGCGCATCCCCACGTTTCACACCGACGTCTACCAGCTCGGCACGACCCTCTGGGTCCTCGCGACGGGCCGGCTCCCCTACGAGCCGGCGAGCCGCGACGAGCTCAAGATGCGGCTCTCCTCGACCGATCCGCATCCCAACCGCGTCCACCATTTCCGCGGCGAGGTCTCGCCCAAGCTGGAAGCGGTGATCGAGGCGGCGCGCGAGAAGGACCCGAAGAAGCGGTGGCCGCTCGCGAAGGTCCTCGAGGAGCTGACCCAGCTCTACTCGTCGAAGGTCTTCACCCTCGACGACGGTCCGCGGTCGTCGATCGCGGAGGAGCTTCTGGCCCGCGCGCAGACGAACGTGGCGCTCCGCGACTTCTTCCGTGCGGGCGAGACGCTCGACCTCGCGGGCGACTTCATGAGCGGCGTCACGGGGGACCGCGCGGGCGAGGTGAGGAAGCGGCACGAGACGCTCGTCAAGCAGGTCGAGCCGCACCGGGCCGCGATCGAGGCGCTCAAGAAGGTCCACAAGCAGCACATCGCGCCGGTGGACCATCTCATGGAGGAGCTCTACGAGCGCTACGGGAAGGGGAAGCCGATCCTGCGCGACGAGGACAAGGGCGTGATGCTCGAGGCCGACGGCAACGTCGTCATCGAGAAGCGGTCGCTCATCGACTACATCCTCCAGCACACGTCCGCCGCGATCACCGAGCTGGGCAAGATCGACGGGGAGCTCGTCGGTGACATGTACCGCAAGATGGTGGACCGCGCAAGCTCGCAGGAGGAAGCCTGCAGCGACCTCGTCGCCCGGATGGTGAAGTTCGGCGAGGACTACATCCGCAAGGGGCAGCGGGTCTGATCATGCTGCTCGCGCTTCTCGCCTGCCTGCAGGCCGAGCGGCTTCCCGACGGCGCGGTGCTCCGCCTCGGTCCCCACGCCGACGGCGTGAAGACGGTCTGCTGGAGCCCCGACGGCCGCGCGATCCTGACCGGCGGCCGCGATGGGACGCTCACCCTTTGGGACGCGGCGAACGGGAAGAAGCTGCGGACGTTCGAGGGTCATTCGGGCGGGGTGACCTGCGCCGTCTTCAGCGCCGACGGGAAGACCCTCCTTTCCGGGAGCCAGGACCGCACGCTCGCGCTCTGGGACGTCGCCACCGCGACACGGGTGCGCTCGTTCGAAGGCCACGCGGGCTGGGTCAAGGACGCCGCGTTCCGTCCCGGCGGGAAGAGCGCGGTCTCGGTGAGCCTCGACGGAAAGCTGATCGAGTGGGACGTCGAGAGCGGCAAGGCGAAGCGGACCGTCGAGCTCGCGCCCCGCGACGTGATGACGATCGGTCTCACTCCCGACGGCCGGCGCGCGCTGGTCGGGGTCATGGATTTCCTCCTGGGCGTGTGGGACGTGGAGAAGGGCGAGAAGGTCCATTCGCTCCAGGGCCACACGGGCTGGATCCTGGCGGCGGGCGGGAGCGCCGATGGTCGCCAGGCGCTCTCGGGCAGCTGGGACAAGACGCTCCTCCTGTGGGATCTTGAGAAGGGGGAGCCGGCGGGCGGATTCCCCGGCCATTCCTCCTGGACGATGGCCATCGCCTTCAGCCCCGACGGTCGGCTCGCCGCTTCCGGAGGCCGGGATCACAGCGTCGCGATCTGGGATGTGGCGAAGAGGGGGGTCGTCGCCCCCCGCCTGGTCGGACATGCGGGGCAGGTGTACGGGGTCGCGTTCAGCCCGGGCGGTCGCCGGGTTGCGTCGGCGTCGGAGGACGGGACGGCGCTCGTGTGGAATCCCGCGGCGAAGCAGGCCGAGCAGGCGGCGGCGTGGGCGAAAGAATGGCGTGCGAAGGCGGAGGCGGATCGTCGGAAGGAGCTGACGGCGCTTCTTCCGGCCCTGGTGGTGATCGATTGGGCCGGGCACGTCCCCGGGCGCGAACGTCTCCTGCTGACGGGGGACGAAGGGGCACGCGTGCTCGCGGAGGAATTCGCCGGCCAGGGGGTGAAGGTCGCGGACGACGCGGGCCTCAAGCAGCTTCTCGCGGACCTGGATAGCGACGAATTCGCGACGCGCGTGAAGGCCCAGAGGGAGCTCAAGGCGCAGGGTCGCCTCATCCTTTCGTGGGTGGAGGAGAAGCTCAAGGACGCGGGTCTCAACGCGGAGGTGAGGGGCGCGCTGACGGACATCCGCATGCAGCTTCGCGCCGGGGATCCGACGTTCGACCAGCTCGCGCGGCTGCGCGCGGTGCAGGTGCTCCTGGAAATGGCGCGAAGCGAGGCCGTGACGGAGGCCCTCGGCCGTTTCGCGGAAGGTCCGAAGGAGGATCCGGGGGCCGAGGCCGCCCGCCGCGCCCTCGGCCGGTGATAAGCCGGGTGCGCCGCGCTCCGCTTATCACTTGCCGAGTTCGGCCTCATTCTCGGGGTAAGAATGGGTCATGCGTCAGCAGAGGCCGTCCGTCGCGCGCTCTGCAGGTGATAAGCCGGGTGCGCCGCACTCCGCTTATCACTTGTCGAGTTCGGCGTCCTTCTTGTGGAAAAAGACCCCGGCGGGAACCGGGATCTTCGCCTGGTCGCTCTTCTCCCACGACAGCCGGCACATCGCGCCGAAGCGGGCGTTGAAGTAGTCCATCCGGAATTCGTGGTCGCCCGCTTTCAGCTCCACCTGGCCGCGCACCTCCTCGGGACCGTGCACGCCCCCGTTGTCGGCGACGAGCTTCCCGTCGATCCAGAGCCGCGAGCCGTCGTCGGAGGTCGTGAAGAAGGAGTAGGCGCCGCCCTTCTGGATCCGGATCAGCCCCGTCCAGCGGACGTAAAAGTGATCCTTGAAGTCGGTGTCGCCGAATTTCCCGGGGACTTCCTTGAAATCGATCGACGCGTCGAGGCGCCGGAGCGACGGCTTCATTCCGGCGACGTTCGGGAAGTCGTCGATCTCGACGCGCATCGCGAAGTACTCGCCGACCAATCCGGGCTTCGGCTCCGCCTTCTCCTGGATCAGGAGGGCGGCGAAGAGGAGGAATCTCACCGGGCCCTACCCGTAGAGCTTCGTCGCCTCGTCGTGGTCGATGAGGCGCGCGCGGATCTTCCCGCCCTCGATCTTCTCGCCGTTCGGGTCGATGTACACGCGGCCCGGGTTCTTCGGGTTGCCCGGCAATCCCATGACGTGGATGTTGAAGACGAACGAGGAATCGGTCTGCGCCTCGAACCAGTGGACGTTGTCCTTCTTGTCGGAGATCGACGACGCGCCGCCCTCCTTGAACTCCTTGTCGATCGTCGGCATGACGATCATGTGCTCTTTCTCGTCGGCGATGCGGTCGAAGTGCCGCCCGCGGCACGTGCCCTGAAGGACGAGGAACGCGGTCGCCATGCTGTCGTGGCCGTGCGGGACGATCGAGTGGCCCTTCTTCATCGCGAAGACCTGCCGGCCGAAGATGAGCTTCGTCGGCACGCCCTCGACCTTCGCGAAATTGGCGGCCAGGCTCATCGCGCCCTTGCCGTTGAACGGCTCCAGCTTCTTCTTCAGCGTCTCGAAGTCGATCATCTTGAGGAAGTCGGCGAGATCGACCTTCGAGTAGAGCTCCTCGACTTTCGCCTGCCACTCGACCTGCTTGAGCTTGTCGCTTTTGAGGTCGCGGCCGACCGCGTCGAGGTCGGCCAGCCAGTGGTTGGCGAACGGGCGGATCGCCGCGGCGAACAGCTCCTTCTTCCCGAAAAGGGCGTCGGCGAGCGCGAAGAGCGTGGCCGAGCCGAGCGCGGTGCGGGCGAACTCGCGGCGGGTAATGTCCATCGTTTCCTCCGGTTAGAGACGTCTAACTTAGTATACGCGATGAGAATCATCCTGATTTGGATTGTCGTGGCGGCGGCGGGCCGCCAGGATCCCTGCGACCTGGTGCAGGCCCTCCGCTCGGAATCGGTCGAGGAGCGGGATGCGGCCGAGCTGTCGCTCAAGTCGATGGGGAAGGCGGCCGTGCCCGAGCTCGAGAAGGCCGCCAAGAGCGGCGACCTCGAGGTCGCCCAGCGTGCGAAGCGGCTCCTGCGCGTGATCGCGGCGATGGAAATGCTGAATCCCCGGATCATGAAGGCGGTGCCCGGGATCGAGGAGCGGCTGGCGGAGAAGCAAGGATACACCGCGGCGCGGGCGTTCTCCGAGGTCGAGGAGGCGTACGGTCAGCGCCGCCGTTCGGGGCTCCGCAGGGAGGACCTCGAGACGGTCGGACGGATCGCCTTCCGGCGGCGCGAGAAGGAGGATGTGTCGGAAGTCTGCCGCCGGGTGGGGGAGTTGAAGCTCCGGGGGCTGCTCCCCGAGATCGTGGAGCTGCTGAAAGGGGAGAATTCGCGGGCGCGGCGCCGCGCGGATTCGGCCCTCGACTCCCTCGACGGCCCGGAAGGGCTGGCGGCGGTGCGATCGCTGCTCCGGGAGGAGCGGTGGGAGCTCCGCGTACTGGCGCTCCAGACACTCGGGCTTTGGCGCCGGCCGGAGACGATCCCCGACGTCGCGGCGCGGCTCGACGATCCCAGCGACGACGTGCGGACGGCCGCGATCGGGGCGTTGGGTCGTATGAGGGCGGTCGAACACCTTCCCGCGCTGGCGCGTAGCCTCAAGGACCCCTCCTCGTGCGTCCGCGGCCAGGGGGCCATCAGCCTGGCCGTCCTTGGATCGGGGGAGTCCAACCCGGCGATCGCCGCGCTCCTGAAAGACGAGGACGACGGGGTCCGGAAATCGGCGCTCGTCGCGCTGGCCAGGCTGAAGGCCCCGCAGGCGGTCCCGGCCATCCTCGCGCGCGCCGCCGTCGCGAAGGCGGACGAGTACTCCGAGCTGGAGAGCCTCATCAAGCAGGCCTGCACCCGGGAGAACGTTCCCGCAATGGTGAAGCTCGTGGAGGGCGACAGCTCGTGGCTGCGGAGAATCGCGCTGGATGTGCTGGGGGAGATCGGCGGACCGGCGGAGGTGCCGGTCGTGGCGCGCCGGCTCGGCGAGATGAACGAGGAATGGGTGCGAGCCGCGGCCGTCTCGGCTCTGCGCCGCATGAAAGCGAGGGACCGCGCGGACGAGGTGGCGGCCCTCCTGTCGGACGATTCGCCGGCCCTCCGTGCGAAGGCGGTCGAAGCCCTCGCCGAGCTGGGCGGCCCCAGTATCGTGCCGGCGCTCGTGAAGCGGCTCAAGGACGAGAACGAGGATGTCCAGGAGGAGGCCATCTCGGCGCTGGCGCTTCTGGGCGCGAAGCAGGCGGTCCCCGAGATCGCCGTCCTGCTCCAGGGCGGATCGCCGAGCCTGAGGGGTTCCGCCGCCCGCGCCCTCGGGAGACTGGGAAGCCGCGAGCATGCCGCCGATCTCGTGCCGCTCCTCAGGGAGAAGCGGGGCGTCCGGGAGTCGGCGCAGTGCGGCCTGCTGGATCTCCACGCGAAGGAGACGATCCCCGCGCTCGTGAAGCTGCTCGAGGACGAGTCGGTCTGCTCCACGGCTCTCGAGGTGCTGGCGAGCCTGAAGGCGCGGGAGTCGATCCCGTCCATCCTGCCCCTGCTTCGATCCAGGGAGGATGACATCCGGGGTACCGCGGTGCAGGCGCTTTCGGAGTTCGGCGATCCCGCCCTGGCGCCGTCGATCCTGCCCCTCCTGGAGGACGAGTCCGGATGGGTCCGCTCGATGGCCGTGGAGGCCTTGGGGCGGATCGCCCCGTGCGAAGTCGTGTCAAGGATGGGCGATCTCTTCGGGGACGGGCACAGGCTCGTCCGACTCAGAACGCTGGAGGTGCTCGTGCGCGACCCGGACGCGGCCATGGCCCCGATCCTGGTGGAGGCGATGGACGATCCGGAGGAGGGAGTCTGCGAGCTGGCCGCGCGCGCCCTTTGTGTGCTCGGGCGTCGCGAGCCGGTGCCTTCGTTGATCCGGTGGGGAGGCCGGAACTTGCTGTACCTCAATGCATCGCGGTCGCCGGGGATTTGGAAGAAGCTGCGGGAAGGTTTGCTGGAGGGCGACTGGAAGGGGACGCCGGCGCAGGGCTTCGAGTTCGTGGCGAAAGCGCTGGGGTTGCCCGTGGTCCTTTCTCCCGGAACGATGCTCCCGGACTACGCCCTGACCCTTCGGAAAGAGGGTCGCCCGCTCCGCCTGATCGATGTCCTCGAGCGGTGCATCACCTGGGAGAGCCAGGTCGTGCTGGACTCCGACCGCCTTTGGATCCTGGGCGAGGGGGACGCCTGGTCGTTCTGGAGCGCCTGGGGGAAGATCATCCAGCCGAAGCCCTGACGGCTCCGTTCATTCTTCAAACGTCACACTTCAAACTGGTCTTCCACCCATTTCCTGCCACAGGGGTAACCACTTTGTATATTAGCTAGGGGTCTGGGGCGGGAATTTGAAAGGGGCATCCACGTGCGTCGCGCGGTACCCATCCTGATCCTCCTCCTGGGCGCCGGCGCCGTCCCCGCCACCGGCGACGATCCCAAGGTCGACTTCAACCGCGACATCCGGCCCATCCTCGCCAACAATTGCCTCCTCTGCCACGGACCCGACGCGAAAAACCGCAAGGCCGATCTCCGGCTCGACGTCCGCGAGGTCGCGGTCTCCGACCTCGGCGGCCACTTTGCGATCGTCCCCGGAAAGCCCGAGAAGAGCGAGCTCATCAAGCGCATCACCTCGGCCGACCGCGACGAGGTCATGCCGCCGGCGAAGACGGGGAAGAAACTCACGAAGGAGCAGGTCGGCCTCTTCCGGAAATGGATCGAGCTCGGCGCGCCCTACGCGAAGCACTGGTCGTTCGTCAAGCCGGAGCGGACGGCGCCGCCCGCGGTGAGGGACGCGGCCTGGCCGCGGAACGAGATCGACCGATTCCTCCTCGCCCGCCTCGAGAAGGAGGGCCTCAAGCCGTCGCGCGAGGCCGATCGCGCCGCCCTCGTTCGACGCCTCTCGATCGATCTCACCGGGCTTCCGCCGACGATCGAGGACGTCGACCGTTTCGCCAAGGACGCCGACCCCCAGGCCTATGAGAAGCTCGTCGACCGCCTGCTCGAGTCGCCGGGCTACGGCGAGCGCTGGGCGAAGATGTGGCTCGACCTTTCCCGCTACGCCGATTCGCAGGGCTACGCGGAGGACCGCCCGCGCGTCATCTGGGCGTTCCGCGACTGGGTCATCAAGGCGCTCAACGCGAACATGCCCTTCGACCAGTTCACCGTCGAGCAGCTCGCGGGCGACCTGCTCCCGAATCCGACCGACATGCAGCTCCAGGCGACCGCGTTCCATCGCAACACGCTGACTAACACCGAGGGCGGCACGGACGACGAGGAGTTCCGCAACGTCGCGGTCGTCGATCGGGTGAGCACGACGATGCAGGTCTGGATGGGCCTCACGTTCAACTGCGCCCAGTGCCACGACCACAAGTTCGACCCCTTCACCCAGGAGGAGTTCTTCCGCATCTTCGCGTTCCTCAACCAGAGCGAGGACAACGACCAGGCCGACGACCGCCCGCTCCTGTCGATGTGGACCGAGGAGCAGAAGAAGCAGAAGCGCGACTGGGAGGAAGAGCTCGCGAAGCTGGCGGGCCTGCTGGCGACCTCCACTCCGGCGCTCGAGGACATGCGCAAGAAGTGGGAGGCGGCCCACGCCAGGCCCGTGACCTGGAAGGAGCTGGGGAGCGGCGAGGCCGAGCTCAAGGCGACGACCGACCTCGCGAGCGTGACCGCGCTCAAGGTCGAGCCCGCGATGACCAAGCTCATGCTCACGCTGGAGCCCGTGAACTCAAAGAACACCACCGCGCGCTTCGTCCGCGTCGAATTGCCGGGCAAGCAGCGGTACCTGCACCTGGCCGAGGTCCAGGTCTTCAGCGGGGGCGCGAACGTCGCCCTGAAGGGCAAGGCCAGCCAGTCCAGCACCGACTTTGGAGGCGACGCGAAACGGGCGAACGACGGCAACACGAACGGCGACTACAACGCGAACTCCGTGTCGCACACGAAGTCCGAAGACAACCCGTGGTGGGAGGTCGACCTGGGAAAGGCCCTGCCGATCGAGAAGGTGGTCCTTTGGAACCGCACCGACGGGGGCGTGCAGGAGCGCATGAAGGTCTACTCGGTGAAGCTGTTTGACGAGCAGCGCAAGCCGGTCGACGAGAAGAAGAGCGACGCCTTCCCGAATCCCAGCACGGAGCATCCGTTCGACGGCATCCGCCAGGTCGCGCTCAAGCCGCCGGGCGGCGGGGTGTTTGCCCTCGAGAAACCCCTCGCGCCGGCCGATGGGACTCTCCACGTGCGCGGGGCCGGGAAGTTCAAGGTGTTCGTGACGGACGACGCGCAGGCGGCGGCGAACGCGACCGTGCCCGCGGAGATCGTCGCGCTCCTGGCGAAGGCGGAAGGGACGAGGTCAAAGGAGGAGGCGGAGAAAGTCGCGGCCTACCATCGGACGATCGCGCCAGAGCTGGCCGCGTCGCGCGACCGCCTCGCCGCCGTGAAGAAGCTGGTCGCGGACCAGAAACCCGCGGTGACGGTCCCCATCATGAAGGACTTCCCGGACCATCGCCGCAAGACGGCGATCCACATCCGCGGCAACTTCCTGGTCAAGGGGAAGGAGGTCACCGAGGGCGTGCCGGCCGCGCTCCACGCGTGGCCGGAGGGGGCCCCCAGGAACCGGCTCGGCCTCGCCCAGTGGATCACTTCGCCCGACAACTCGCTCACCGCGCGCGTGGTGGTGAACCGCTTCTGGGAGCAGGTCTTCGGCGCGTCGCTGGTCCCGACGAGCGAGGACTGGGGCATGCGCGGCGAACCGCCCATCCATCCCGAGCTCCTCGATTGGCTGGCGACCGAGTTCGCCCGGCTCAAGTGGGACATGAAGAAGCTCGTCCGGCTCATGGTGACGTCGGCCGCGTACCGGCAGTCCTCGCAGGTGACCCCCGAGCTGATCGCGAAGGATCCGATCAACCGGCTCCTCGCGCGCGGCCCGCGCCAGCGCCTCATGGCGGAGACGGTGCGCGACCAGGCGCTCGCGGTGAGCGGCCTTTTGAGTTCGAAGATGTTCGGCCCGTCGGTCTATCCGCCCCAGCCGAAGACGGGGCTTAGCGCCGCGTTCTCCTCGTCGACCGACTGGGAGGCGAGCAAGGGCGAGGACCGCTACCGCCGGGGCCTGTATGTCTTTTGGCGCCGCTCGGTGACCTATCCCTCGATGGCCACGTTCGACGCCCCCGACCGGACCGTCTGCACGGTGAAACGCGTCCCGACGAACACGCCGCTCCAGGCGCTCGTGACGTTGAACGACCCGGTCTACGTCGAGTGCGCGCAGGCGCTCGCCCGGAAGATCGTGGCGGAGGGGGGCGCGTCGGTGCGGGAGAAGGCCGCTTATGGATTCCGCCGGTGCCTCGCCCGGGCCCCGAAGGACCCGGAGGTCAACCGTCTCGTGGCGCTCTTCGAGGAGATGCGCGCGAAGTTCGCGGCCGACAAGACGAAGGCGACGGCCATGGCGACGGAGCCGCTCGGGGCGCTCCCGCCCGGGATGGACGTGACGGACCTCGCGGCGTGGACGGTCGTGGGCAACGTTCTCCTGAACCTGGACGAAATGTTCCTGAAACGGTGAGGCTGGAATGGATCTTCGCGACGATCGGCTTCTTGGAGTGACGCGGCGTCACTTCCTCCGCGACTGCACGATGGGTGTGGGCGGCGCGGCGCTTTCGTCGCTCCTCGCCCGCGGCCTCGCGGCGCAGGAGATGGACAATCCGCTCGCGCCCCGGAAATCCCACTTCAAGGCGCGCGCGAAGAACGTCATCTACCTGCACATGGCGGGCTCGCCGCCGCACCTGGATCTTTTTGACTACAAGCCTGAGCTCGTCAAGCACACGGACAAGGACTGCCCCGACGAGTTCCTGAAGGGCCGGCGGTTCGCGTTCACGACGGGGATTCCGAAGCTGCTGGGGACGCCGCGCAAGTTTTCGCAGTGCGGGGCGAACGGGACGTGGATCTCCGACGCGCTGCCCAACCTCCAGAAGATGGCCGATGACCTCTGCGTCATCAAGTCCATGAACACGGACCAGTTCAACCACGCGCCGGCGGAGCTCATGCTCTACACGGGCTCGCCCAACGCGGGGCGTCCGTCGATGGGCGCGTGGGTGACGTATGGGCTGGGCTCCGAGAACGAGAATCTCCCGGGCTTCGTCGTGCTCATCTCGAGCGGCACGCAGCCGTCGGCGGGGAAGAGCGACTGGGGGAGCGGCTTCCTGCCCTCGGTGTTCCAGGGCGTCCAGTGCCGCTCGCAGGGCGACCCGGTGCTCTACGTCTCCGACCCGGCGGGCATGGACCGCGAGATGCGGCGGAAGAGCCTCGACGCGCTCCGGGACCTGAACGAGATCCAGGCGAAGGAGCTCGGCAACCCCGAGACGGTGACGCGGATCGCGCAGTACGAGCTCGCGTTCCGCATGCAGGCGGCGGTGCCCGACGTGATGGACATCGCGAAGGAGCCGAAGGAGATCCTCGAGGCCTACGGCGCGAAGCCGGGGTCGTCGAGCCTGGCGAACAACTGCCTGCTCGCGCGGCGTCTCGTCGAGAAGGGCGTGCGGTTCGTGCAGCTCTTCGACTGGGGCTGGGACTTCCACGGGACCGGGCCGGGCGAGGACATCCGGGACGGCCTGACGAACAAGTGCAAGACGATGGACGTGCCGGTCGCGGCGCTGCTGCGCGACCTGAAGCTCCGCGGCCTGCTCGACGAGACGCTCGTCATCTGGGGCGGCGAGTTCGGCCGGACGCCGTTCCGCGAGGGGCGGACGTCCAAGGGCGCGGTGCTCGGCCGCGACCACTATCCCGACTGCTTTTCGATGTTCCTGGCGGGGGGCGGCGCGAAGCCGGGGATCTCGTACGGCGAGTCGGACGAGCTGGGCTTCTCGATCGTAAAGGACAAGGTGCACGTCCACGACCTGCAGGCGACAATCCTGCACCTTATGGGAATGGAGCATACGAAACTGACCTACCGCTTCCAGGGTCGCGACTACCGCCTGACCGACGTCCACGGCAACGTGGTGCAGGGCCTTCTTGCGTAACAAGACACTCTGGTTGTTTTGCTGCGCCGCCCTGATTTCCGGCTGTGCCGGCGTACCCAAAGGCGACCGCGCGGAGGATTACCTCCCGTTCACGGTCCCGTGGACGGGCGTGTTCAAGTCGGGCGACAAGGACCCGCAGCTCCTCGTGGTGAAGCACGCGGCGCCGAGGGGGAAGGTCTGGTCGATCGAGGTTTCCAAGTTCTACCTCGGGGGCCAGTTCGCGTTCTTCATCACCAACGAGGAGAGGGGCATCCTTCTCCACACGATCGTCCAGGGCAACGGGGTCGCGAAGCTCGACGCGCCGCAGCTGCTGATCCCCCGGACGCTGAGCGAGGGAACCGGGTGGAGCGCCTCGAGCGTGGCCCGCGGCAACGGCGAGCTTGATGTGAAGATCACCGGGGGGCCCGATCTCCAGACGATCACGGTGGCGGGCCGCCCGGTCCGCGCGCGTTTCGTGCGGCTAGACCTGAAGGGGAAGGCCGACACGACCACGCTCACCTTCTGGCTCTCCCCCGGCACAGGCATCGTCCGCTTCCAGGGCGGCGCCGCCGACCTGCTGGGCGACTGGGATCTCGCCGAGGTGCGCGAAGAGAAGAAGTAGCAGGCGAGCTACTCGTCGTGTTCCACCCGAAGGAAGGCCGGGTCAGCCGCTGCGCCCCGGCCTGCGCTCCAGATCGTTGCTGTGCAGCGGCGGCTACTTGTAGCCGATGGAGGCCGGCTTCTTCTTCATCAGCTGGATGATCGTCGCGCGCTTCTGCGGCCACTTGTCGTCCAGCTCGGCCTTCCAGACCTTGACGTCCTTGAAGAGCGCCCACTGGCCGCCGCCCGTGTTGAGCTCGAGGTGGGTCCGGTCGGCGGAGAGGTCGTCCGCCTTGGCGATCGTCATCTGGAGGTCGTCGATCGTCGCAACCATCTCCTTGTCGTAGACCTCCCACACGACGGTGTGCCAGGCGCCGTCGTTCAGCTTCATCCGGGTCGAGTCGATCTCCGTGCTCTTCGAGGTCGGTCCGATGCCCGACATCTTCTTGATGTGGAAGACGTCCGGGTCGAGCGCGAGCGCCGAGACGTGCTCCTTGCCGTCGAAGAATCCGCCCATCCACTTCGCGCCGTCGAGCTTGAACGAGATCTGGATGATCACGTTGGGCTCCGTCACCTTGCGGGACATGTAGGCGTGGTGCGCGTCGGCGGGCAGCTCGGCGCCCTTGAGCTGGCCGCTCTCGACCACCCAGTTGCCCTTGCCCTTGTTCCAGTCTTTCGGGATCTCGGCGCCCTGGAACGTCTCCTCCCAGAGAAGCTCGCCCTTCTTGCACATCCAGGTCTTCGGCTCGGCCTTCTTCTTGGGATCGGCCTTCTTGTCCTGGCCGGACGCGGGGAGCAGGAGGGCGGGCGCAAGGAGGATCGCCAGGATCGTCGAACGCATCGGGGTTCCTTCCAAAATAGAGTGGCTCGCGTTCCCTTTCTAACGAGTACGCACGGGAACGCTATCCCGCGGGCCGTATCTCTACGGCGCGCCCGAGGCGTGGAGCGCGCCCACCTCGTCTTCGACCAGCGCCTTGCCGAACAGCACGAACTCGTCCATCCGGCCGTTCAGGTTGCGCACCGCGTAGGTCGCCGTCGAGCCCGCGATCGGCACGCCCCAGTTGCCGAGCTCCGCGCTCCCCAGCTTGAGCGCCGTGTCGAACTTGAGCGGCAGCGACCGGACGACGCGGCCGTCCACGTAGTGCGTCACCGCCCGCGCGTCGCGGTCGTAGACCGTGCACAGATGAGTCCACCGGCCCAGTTGCGCCGCCTCGAAAAGGACCGGCGTGTCGTAGTCGAATGCCACCCTCTCGCCGTGGATTCCCAGCCGCAGCGTTCCCTTCTGCGTGATCTGCCAGTGGACGCTGCCGGTCGTCCAGCCGTCGGTCAGCATGAGGCCGCTGAACGCGCGGTCGAGGCCGTCGACGCGCACCCACGCCGCGAGCGTGATCGACTCGTAGCTCCCCGCGTCGCGGAACCGCACGCGGTCGCCCGGCCCTTTGAATTCGAGCGCCTTCTTCTCCGGCCAGCGGCCCTCCGTCCAGCGGCAGCCGACGATCCCGCCGTCGAGTGGCGAGCGCGACGCGCGGTGGCTCCTCAGCTCGGGCGCCCACGTCTCCTGGTCCTCAAAGGAATAGTAAAGCGCCACCCGCGGGTCGCCGCGGAGCCGGGCGCTCGCATCGCGCCATTTGAGGTAGCGACCTTTCGCCTCGAGGGTCGACCGCTGGGCGAGCTCCGACGGCGTGACGAACGCGCGCGAATCGGCCGGGATCGACTTCGACGCGCCCGCGGAGTCGATCCGCACGGCCTCGCCGATCGTCATGTCCCTCGGCGCCGTCGTCCCCTTGTGGAGTTCGACCTTTCCCTGGAAGACGT
>JBGPCZ010000111.1:0-20681 GCA_041482015.1 Planctomycetota bacterium
GGCGACGCCACGACCCTGACCGAGGCGGGCTACGTCGGCGAGGACGTCGAGAACCTCCTCCTCAAGCTGCTCCACGAGACCGACTTCGACGTCGAGCGCGCGGAGCGCGGCATCGTCTTCATCGACGAGATCGACAAGATCGCCAAGACCCAGAACAACCCGTCCATCACGCGCGACGTCTCCGGCGAAGGCGTCCAGCAGGCCCTCCTCAAAATGCTCGAGGGCACGATGTCGAACGTCCCGCCGCAGGGCGGCCGGAAGCACCCCGAGCAGGAGTACATCCAGGTCGACACGTCGCACATCCTCTTCATCTGCGGCGGCGCGTTCGACGGCCTCGAGAACACCATCGCCCGCCGGTGCGGGAAGAAGCAGATCGGCTTCAAGACCGACATGCCCTCGGGCGGCAACATGGACGAGCGCGAGCTGGGCGACACCCTGGAAGCGGTCGAGCCCGAGGACCTGATCGAGTTCGGCATGATCCCCGAGTTCGTCGGCCGCCTGCCCGTCCAGTGCGTCGTCCGCCCGCTGAGCGAGGACCAGCTGACCCAGGTCCTGACCGAGCCCAAGAACGCGCTCGTCCGCCAGTACAAGCGGCTCTTCGAAATGGAGAACGCGCGGCTGGACTTCACCCACGACGCCCTCCGCGCGATCGCGAAGAAGGCGATCGACAAGAAGACGGGCGCCCGGGCCCTCCGCCAGCTCATCGAGAGCATCATGCTCGACGTGATGTTCGAGCTCCCGTCCCGGAAGGACTCCCGCGAGTACGTGATCACCGACAAGAACATCCGCGGCGAGGATCCGATCGTCGTCCGCCCCCTCAAGGCCTCCGCGGTCAAGAAGGAAGGCGACCCGAAGAAGGAAACCGCGTAGAAGACCGAATCAAGAATTTAGAATCACGGTCGGCCACTTCAGCCTTCTCAGCACTCCGCACGCCCTTCGGCCATCCGCGATCCGGACCCCTACTCAAGAATTAGGAACCAGGAATCACTGCAAGTGTCCCGCAATCCCGGACTGCGAGGACCATCCCCTCAAGTTCACATCATTCGGGCCAGTACTTCTCGATGGTCATCCAGCCATAGCGATACTCGCCCGGGGGGTTCTGCGTGGCTTCACACAGGGGGGCCAGGAAGTGCTCCGCAATCGCCTCCCTCATCCCTTTCTTGCTAATGGGATTCCCTCCCCCTCCCAAGCCCTCGGTGTGGTACCTGAAGACCGTTCCAGCCGGATGGTCCTTTGAGACCGAAAGGATCACCGTGATCCCTCGGCCATCCGTATCCCTTTCGAACTCGATGTAGAGGGCGGTCAGAGCCGTGCTTTCAATCCATGGTTCGGTAACTTCATTGCGAATGACATCGATCTGCAAGGGCTCATTGAGATGCTTGCGAAGATTCGCCGCTAGTTCCTTGGCGAGATCTCCTCGAGTCTCGACCCCTCGCAGGACGTTCGAGAATGTCTGCACCGTCTCCTTGAGACTCCTTTTCCTCGCGCCTTCCGAACGCATGAGCTCGCCTTGAAGATGAGGATAGGCGCCTGCGCCAAAGGCTACGAGCTTCGTCCTTCCCTCCTCGCGTTCCTGTTCCTTGTTGCTCGTCAGCATCGGCAAAAGCTCGAGAACTTTGTCCGAGGGAACGGGAGCGGATTCGAGAGAAGGCACCGGCAGCCGCTCTAGCCCTTTCGACTCCCTCCAACGGTTCTGGATCTCAAGCAGGGTTCGGTCGCGCTTTCGCGTGGAGCATACCCAGTTGAAGCGGTCCTTGAGATGCAGGCGGTCGGCCATCGCCATGGCCGCCAGGTCGCCGATCCTCGGCGACCGGTACTCGATGTCGTTGCTTATGACGGAAATGTGGTCAATGTCCTGGTTTCCGAAGGCCCCGATCAACGCCTCGTCGATCCCGGGATGGTCCTTGTCCCGGATGGCCATGATGACTCGAGAGGATTGCCATTCCTCGCCCGTCTTGAGTACCTGGAAGAGGTAGGCGTGGGCCTTTTCATCCTTTATGTCGGCCAGCCAGTAGGTTGGATCCCACTCGGGACTGTAGCCCCCCTCCCCGAGCCAGTGATCCTTCTTTGCCTTGGGGATTTCCATAGCGTCAATCGTGGACTGGACGGCTTGATCAGGGACGTGCGGATAAAGAATCCTTGCGACGGCCAACCTTACCCCGAGAGCCTCATACTTCAGATACGCCGATACTCCCTGGAGAAGAGTATCCTTAGGCAGAGGGGCGAGAGAGGCGATGCCTCGGGCGAGCACTTTCGCCGGTGAAAGTGTCGAGACGGCCCTGAGTACGATGGGATAGGCTTGGGGATCATTCAGTCGCGCGAGCCGCTGGATTGATTCAAGCCGCGCTTCCACGTCCTTGGACTCAAGCTGCGACAGGTGCCACTCCCGTTCCGGCTTCTCCCTGTTGGCATCCCACCAGACCCGCCATTCGTCCCGCGTCGCCAGGCCGGGCTTGAACACAAGCTTCCCGAGAAGAGTATTGGCAAGGTCCCGTACCTTTGGCGTCTTCGATGACTCGAAAGGATCTGGCTCTGCAGGACGCTCATCCGCCAGGAGCTCAATCAGGAAGGGCGCCGCGTCACGACCCGAAAGCTCATGCTTTTCGACAAGCTCTACCACGCGCTGGATAGCGCCGGCCATCTCTGCGGGAGTTCCATCCCTGAGAAGCGTGAAGAGTTTGGGAAGGGCCTTCAGGAGAGGCGCTGAGAGCAGCTTGTGAAGCCGGATCGCCTCAAGGATGGCCTCCGTCCGCCCGGCCGTCTCCGCTTCTTTACCCTCCGCCAGTTTTTTGAGTTTCTCAAGATCGGCCGCGGTCCACTCCTTCCAGCGCGCAATGATCTGGTTTTCTGCCTTTGTTCGTGCCTCAATCGATTCGTCTGCCAACTGCTGGATCAGGCTGTCGATCGGGGGATCTTGAACAAGAAAGGCCGCAATGGCGATGAAGAGCGGCATATGAAGAAGTATAGCAATGATGCCGAATGCGCTCATTCTTGATTCGTGATTCGCAGGACTGAGCTGACTCGCCGGAGGGTTTGTCTCGCCCCGCTCAGGGGGTCGTCGCGATCGTTCTCCCGGTCGCCGTGACGGAGACGGGGCGGGGGCCGGGGTTCGCGACCGAGCAGTATTGGATTTCGCCCGGGAGCACGTCGGCGCGCAGGATCGCCGGGCGGCCGGCCTCGTAGCGCTGGAACTTCCCCCGCAGCTCGGCGAGCTCCGCGGGCGTGACCGCGTCGGCCGACTTCACGCGGATCATCGCGATGTCGACCGCGCCGTCCTTCGGGAAGATCTCGAATTCGATCTGGCCCTTCTTGTCGGACGAGAGCACGAGCTCGAAGCTCCCGTTCGGAACCACGCTCTCATCCTTCTTGGTGAAGATGTCCGTCACGACCTTCTTAGGCGTCGCGGGCTCGGCGGGCTTCTTCTTCCTGGGCGACTCCTCGGCGGGCTTCGCCTCGGAGCCGATCGGGGGCTGCGAGTTGGTGTAGAGGACCGCGCCGGCCGCCGCGGCGAGAAGCACGGCGGAGATCGCGATCCCCATCCCGACGTTCCGGCCCCCGCCGCCGGGGCGGGCCACCGGGCGCATCGGACGTCGCGCGGGGGGCGCCACGGCCTACCCCTTCGCCAGCTTCGCGAGCGCGGCCAGCTCCTTCTGGACCCGGCGGTCGGTGATCCGGCCGTTCGTCGGCCCCTTTCCCAGCGAGCCGCGGAGGGCCGCCAGGCTCGCCCGGTCGGGGTGCCCCTCGGGCAGCAGGCCTTGCGACCGCTCGATGAACAGGAGGGCCGAGCGGCGATCGGGCATCACGCCGCGCGCGAGCTTCGACCACGCCATCGACTCGAGGCGCGGGAAGCCGAGCTTCCGGATCTCGCCCATGATCTTCCGCGCCTCCGCCAGCGTCTCGGGCGCGAGCTTCGCGAGCAGGCGGTACATGATGGCCTCGAGCGCGAGCCGGCGCTCGAGGATCCACGAGCCCGCCTTCGACGCGGCCGCCCGCGCCGCCTCGACGTGCTCCTTGGCGAGCGCAAGCCTCCCCAGCCGGTTCCAGGTCTGCGCGAGAAGGTGGTGGGCCAGCGCCTCGCCGTCGGTGTCATGCGACTCCCACGCCGCGCCCATCGCCGACTCGAAGGCCCGGCGCGCCGCGGTCCAATCCTCGCGGAGGAAGCGCTCGAGGCCGCGCGCGACCGCGCCCACCCCGACCAGCCGCGGCGTCTGCTCCGCCGGCTTGAGGGACTCGACCACCTGCGCCACCTCGAGCAGCACCTCGAGGTCCCCGAGGCGCGAGGCGTTCAGAAGCGCGCGGTGCGCCGCGCGGGCGTACATCCGCTCGTCCTTCTCCGGGTCCGCGGCGCTGACCGCCGACGCGTAGAGGTACCGCGCGATCTCGAAGTAGCCCTCGAGCTCCGACGCCTCGCCGAGCGCGATGCAGATCTCCGCCCGGAGCGGGAGCGGCAGTTCGCGCGCGTTCTTGCCATAGAATCCGCGGAGCGCCACGGCCGCCATTTGCGACGGCTTCTTCTGCCACGCGGCAACCAGGGATTTCGCGCGCGACTCGGGATTGGCCATCGCGCCGAACGTTATCAGGAAAAGCCGGGTCTGTTCAAGGAGAATTGCTAGAATCCTGCGGGATGCGCGCGCTTTCGGCCCTCGTCGTGCTCCTGGCGGCATGCGGTCGCGAGCCCGAACCGCCGGCCCCTCCGCCTCCCGCCCACGCCGGGCCGCCCGCGCCCGCACCGCCTCTCATCGCCTTCGTGCGGCGCGGGAACGTCTGGGTCATGAACCCCGACGGGTCGGCCGCCCGCGCGCTCACGACCCTCAAGGACGCCGCGGCCGCCGGCCCCTCGTGGTCGCCCGACCGGCGCTGGATCGCGTTCTCCGCCTCGGTCGACCCGGACTTCCAGCTGACGCCGCGCAACCTGTTCGTCGTCCGCGACGACGGCTCGGACCTGCGCCAGGTCACGCCGATGCCCCGCGCCGGCGCGCGACTCGACGGGGCCCGGAAGGGGCTGGTGCGCGGCCGCGCCTCGCGGATCGTCGACGGCCTGCGCGTCCCCGCCGCCGGCCTCCGCGTCACCGCGTATGGCTTCCACCGCGCCTCGGTGACGGGGACGGACGGGATCTTCGAGACCTTCCTTCCCGCGGGCGGCGGATGGATCAAGATCGCCGGCACCCTCGAAGACCGCCGTTGGACGGCGAGCCGGTTCGCCGCCGTGTCCGAGGGGGCCACGACCGATCTCGGCGAGATAAACGTCTCGCCCGGCGGGGACGGCGAGCCCGCCCTTCCCGCGTGGAGCGCCGACGGCCGCTCGATCGGCTACCTCCTGCGCCATTCGCTCGTCAACCGCCTCCAGTTCGGCAATCCCGTCGCGCTTCACCTCGTGCGCGTCGACGGCTCGGCGGACGAGACGGTCGCCGAGCCGGGCCCCGCCTCGATCGTCGCGGGCCCCGTCCTCCAGGGCGGCACGGCGTGGGTCAAGACCTCCGACGGCCGGATCCTCCGGATCGATCTCGACACGCGGCAGGTGTCGTCGACGACCGACGTCGGCACCGGCGTGCCCGACGCGCTGGCGCTCTCGCCCGACGGCGCGTCCTTCGCGACGCTCCGGCTCGAGGAGACGGGGAGGCTCGCGGTCGCGCTCGTGAAGAATGGAAAGGCGGAGACGCTCGCGACGCTCAAGCCCGGCGAGGGCGTGCCCCACGCGGTCGACTTCTCGCCGGACGGCTCCGAGCTCGTGATGGACCGCCGCGACGGCACCGCGTCGGACCTCTGGTCGCTCACAATCGCGACAAAGGCCTGGAAGCGGCTGACGGACGACGGCGCGAGCTCCGACCCGGTGTGGCATGGTCGATAAGGTCGATAAGTCGCCCGCCCGCATCCGGGCGATGTTCGACCAGATCTCACCCCGGTACGATTTCCTGAACCACCTCCTGAGCCTGAACTCCGACGTCCTCTGGCGCCGGCGGGCCGCGGAGAAGCTCGGACCCGTGCGGCGCGTGCTCGACGTCTGTTCCGGCACGGGCGACATGGCGTTCGAGATCCGCCGCGCGACGGGAGCGGAGGTCGTGGGGAGCGACTTCGCGCTCCGGATGCTCGAGATCGCGCGGCTCAAGTCGCGGCGCCGGTCGCTCGAGGCGCGGGTGCGGTTCCAGCAGGCTGACACGATGAGGCTCCCGTTCCGCGATGCGACGTTCGACGCGGCGACGGTCGCGTTCGGGATCCGGAACGTGACCGACAGCGCGAGGGGGATCGGGGAGATGGCGCGGGTGGTGCGGCCGGGCGGCCGCGTCGTGATCCTGGAGTTCACGCTGCCGGCGAACGCCCTTCTGAAGCGCGGCTACCTTTTCTATTTCGGGCGCGTCCTCCCGAAGGTCGGCCGGATGATCGCCCGGTCGGAGATCGACGCCTACAAGTACCTGCCCGACTCGGTGTCGCGGTGGCCGCGGCCCGACGAGCTCAGGGCGCAGATGGAGGCGGCCGGGCTGCGCGACGTCGCGTACGATCTCGTCTTCGGCGGCGTCGCGGCGATCCATGTGGGAACTCGGGCGGCGGTCTGATAGAATGCGGCCGTGGACGAGATCGAGGAATCGCCGCGCACCTACCCGCCGGGCTTCGAGCCCCCGACGGACCTCCACGTCCCGTGGTACGCGTGGCTCATCTGGCCCACCGCGCTCCTGGCCGCCCTCGTCATGGCCGCGCTCCTCTTCCGCGGCTGCATGAGCGCGTTGGCGTAAATCTTCCTGTACGATTCGCGCCACCGCGGATAAACTCCCGGCCATGCCCTACCGGGATCTGCAGCATTTCATCGAGGCCCTCGAGCAGAAAGGACACCTGAAGCGGATCAAGACCGAGGTCTCGCAGGACCTCGAGATCGCCGAGATCACCGACCGCACGACCCGGAAGGGCGGCCCGGCCCTCCTCTTCGAGAACGTCAAGGGTCACTCGCTCCCCGTCGCGATCAACCTGTTCGGCTCGCGCGAACGGATGGCGATGGCGCTCGACGTCGAGTCGCTCGACACGCTCCCCGACCGTCTCGGCTCGATCCTCGCCCTCGCCATGAACCCGCCCACGGGCGGCTTCATCGAGAAGATCAAGTCACTGCCGAAGCTCATGGAGGCCGCGAGCTTCCTCCCGAAATCGGTGACCGGCGGGATGTGCAAGGACGTGATCCTGAAGGGCGACCGGGTCGACCTCGACCGCTTCCCCGTCCTCAAGTGCTGGCCCCAGGACGCGGGCCGCTTCATCACCTTCCCCCTCGTCTTCACGTTCGACCCCGAGACCGGAAAGCGGAACGTCGGTTGCTACCGCATGCAGGTCTACGACCAGCGAACGACGGGCATGCACTTCCACTGGCACAAGGACGGTGCGCGCCACTTGAGAAAGTCGAAGACCCCGCTCCAGGCCGCGGTCGCCATCGGCTGCGACCCCGCGATGTGCTTCGCCGCAACGCTGCCGCTCCCGCCCGACGTCGACGAGGTCCTCTTCGCCGGACTCATAAGGCAGGAAGCGACGCGGCTCGTGAAGGCGGAGACGGTCGACATCGAGGTCCCCGCGAACGCGGAGATCGTCCTCGAGGGGACGATCGACCCGCAGGAGCGGCGGCGCGAGGGGCCCTTTGGAGACCACACCGGCTACTACTCGCTCGACGACGACTTCCCCGTCTTCCGCGTCCAGGCGATCACCCACCGCGCGAAGCCGGTCTACCACACGACGATCGTCGGCCCGCCCCCGCAGGAGGACGGCTTCATCGGCATGGCGATCGAGCGGCTCATGCTGCCCCTCATGAAGATGCAGATCCCCGAGCTCGTCGACTACCACATGCCGGTCGAGGGCATCTTCCACAACCTGATGATCCTCTCGATCCGGAAGCAGTTCCCCGGCCACGCGCGTAAGGTCATGCACACCGTCTGGGGCCTCGGCCAGGCGATGTTCACGAAGGCGATCGTCGTGGTCGACGAGGACGTGAACGTGCACGACTATCGCGAAGTCTGCTGGAAGGCGCTCAACCACATCGATCCCGAGCGCGACATCGAGTTCGTGATGGGACCGGTCGACATCCTCGACCACTCGTCGCGGCTGGCCGGCTACGGGTCCCACATGGGAATCGACGCGACGACGAAGACCGCGGGCGAGGGCTTCACCCGCCGCTGGCCCGACGAGATCCGCATGTCGCCGGAGGTCAAGGCGCTCGTCGACAAGAAGTGGAAGGACCTCGGGCTATAATCCTCCCGTGCCGTTCACCATCATTCTCGAGGAGGACGTCCAGGTCGACCCCCGCAAGTACGGGCCGATCGTCCAGCCGGCGCTCGGCCTTCCGCAGGTCGAGGCACGGATGGCGGTGCGGAAGGGGCGCGGGATCTTCCTGGAGAACCTCGCGGAGGAGCACGCGCTCCGGATCGCCGCGGAGCTCGAACGGGACGGCGTCCGCGCACGCGTCGTGAAATCGGAGGAGGTGCCGGCGCTCCCGCCGGTCCGGCGCGCCGCCAACGTCGAATACTCCGACGACCTCCTCAAGGTCGTCCCGGCGGACGCAGGCTCGCAGGAGGCATTCCCGTGGGACGCGTTTCTCCTCGTCCACTGCGGGATCATCGCGAAGCCGCAGTACAAGGAGCTCTTCCACCAGGTGCCCTTTCACATGATGCCGCCGCTCCACAAGCTCGAGGGGACGGAGCGCGACGTGGTCCGCGAGAACCTGATCCTGAAAGTGACCAACGCGCCTGAGAAGGTCGTCCGCAAGAGGGGGAACGACGAATCGATCTTCGAGACGGTCCAGGCGAAATACGGCGGGAAGGTGAAGGTCGCGGCCGACCTCGTGACGGCGGACCTGGGGACGTGGCTGCGGATCTCGATGGACGACATCGGCTACGTGCGGCGCGCCGGGACGGTGAAGCTGGGCGAGGCGTGGGGCTTCCAGATGCTGGTCAAGGACCTGCGGGAGAAGTGCCCGGCGGCGCTCACGGGAATGACCTTGAAGCTCCTCGAGGCCGCGGATATAAGAGAGGCCGTCTTCCCGGCGATCGAGGAGTACAACCGCTACGTCGCCTGGGTCGCGATCAAGAGGACGCTATGGCCGACCGCCGATTCGTCGTCGCCCTCACCGGCGCCTCCGGAGCCGCCTACGGACGCCGGCTCCTCGAATGCCTCGCCCGGACCGGATCCGTCGTCCACCTCGTCCTGAGCGACGCGGCCGCGAAGGTCATCAACCACGAGCTCTCGATCCCGCTCGACCTTTCCGACGGCCCGTCCGTCGTCCGGACCCTGCTCGGGGAGAATCCCGAGAATGTCCACTATCATCTGTATAAAGACTTCGAAGTGTGCATTGCGAGCGGCTCGTACCGGCACGACGGGATGGTCATCTGCCCGTGCTCGGGAGGAACCCTCGGGCGGATCGCGTGCGGCGCATCGTCGAACCTGATCGAGCGCGCGGCGGACGTCTGTCTCAAGGAGAGGCGGAAGCTGATCCTCGTCCCCCGCGAGACACCGCTTTCCGAGATCCACCTCGAGAACATGCTCCGCGTCACGCGGGCCGGCGCGGTCGTCCTCCCCGCCTCACCCGGCTTCTACGCGGGCGAGACGACGGTCGACCAGATGGTCGACTTCATCGTCTCGCGCATCCTCGACCAGTTGGGCGTCGAGAACTCGCTGATGAATCGCTACGGCGAACCCGCGCGGAGACGGCATCCGGAAGAGGAGTAGCGTGGCCCGGAGAATCGGGGGCTGGAGCCCGTCGCTGTACGTCGAGCGGGAGGCCTCGCCGGACCGGGTCGTCTTCACGGCGCCGAAAGGGGGATGCGGCGTCTTGTTCCTGTTCGTCCTCTCCTCCATCCTCCTCCCGGTGGCCGTCGCAAACCTTCGCGGACCGGAGTCCATGGGCTGCGGAGTCCCGGCCCTCCTCGCCGGCGCCCTCGCCCTAATCGTGGCCTCGAAGTTTTTCTTTCGCCAGCAGGCCCTGCTCGTGGATCTCAGGACCGCCCACGTCGAGGTGCTCCTGCGTTCCCCATTCCGATCCCGCGGGTTTGAAATCCCCTTCGACGAGATCCGGGAGATCGAGATCCGGAAGAGCACCGATGTCCTCTACGCCTCGCAGCTCACCGTGATCGTGAACCTGGCCGACGGCCGGTACATCGCGCTGGGGAGCGGCCGCCCGCAACTGGCCCAGCGGCTGGCCTGGCGGCTCAGCGCGCTGACGGGTCGGCCTTCGGTGGACCACTGGTAGCGGGAACTGTCACTCCCCGCGGAAACCGTCCACACTCTTTGTCACGATGCGTCACGACCGCCTCAAACGGCCCATTTTCAATGGCACGATCCTTGCGCATCAACCCACCATGCTCGACTGGCTGCCGCACGAACGCGCGTGGAGGTGGTTCTTCGGGGCTCTCGCCTTCGGGCTCCTGCTCCTCGCCGCCGACGCCGTGGGCCGCTCGGTCTACGCGATCCGGAAGTACGGCTTCCGCACCTGGATCCGGAGCCTCTTCAAGGTGGAGCCGGAGCATTTCCGCGTCATCGGCGTGCTCATCCTCCTCGTGGTGGCGACGCTGCTCATGTGGCTGAGAGGAGGAGGATGAGCGGACCCTAGTGGTGCGCGCGCTCGAGGCCCGCGGGGCTCCGGAGCACCTTCTGGGTCCGGGCGCGGATCTCCTCGCAGACCGGCGTCGCCCGCGGGTCGAGGGCCATCACGATCCCCGCCTTCTGGCGGAGGTTCTTCACGATCCACCGGAGCTCGCCCGAGAGCTCGTCCTGGTTGTCGCCCACTTCGACGAGCGCCGCGGTGTACTTCTTGCACCGCTCGGCCGCGTCCGCGCCCTCGTAGTCCTTCACGTCCTTCCGGAAGCCGTCGTTCAGCGCCTTGACGTACGCGGGCGTCTTGATCGCCTCCTCGCGGGCAGCGTAGCGCGCGTCGGACTGCGCGACGATCTCCTCGAGCTGCGTGAGGAACTGGTCGAGCTCCGGCCGCGCCTTCTTCTCCCCGGCCAGGTACTTCCGGACGTCGCGCGAGAAATCCATGTAGAGCACGATCCGCTGGCGGATGTGGGTCACGAAGTCGAGCGCGTTCGTGATGCACTTCTCGACCTCGTCCCGCTTCGCCTTCTGCTCGCCCTTCCCCCAGATCTCCGCGAACGTGTCCCGCACGCTGCAGGTGTTCTGGCCCTTCACGTCGTCCTTCTGGCCTTCCAGGTCGAGGAGGTACTGGCAGGGCCCGACGCCCAGCGTGTTTCGCACGGCGTCGACGACCGTGAAGTTCTCGAGCGGCGTCTTCGGGATCCGGTGGATCGGGTAGATCACGACGGGCCCCTGGTGCACGATCCCCGCCTTGTTGAACGGCTGGAGGAACCCCTTCCGCTCGTGGTCGGTCCACGCGGGATACGAGAACCGGCCGAGCATCGGGTTCCAGCGCTCGCGGTTGAGCGGGATCTTCCGGTTCCAGTTGTCCATCCACTCGGGCTTCAGGTACTCGCCGTCCTTCGCGTCCTGCAACAGCATCTCCCAGCTGTCCGTGAGATCGTTCTCGCGCATGAAGTCGCAGCGCCACTGCGCGATGAAGGGCATCGTCCAGTCGAGCGGCACCACCTTCCGAGAGTCCTTCGCCCCGACATCCACCGCGTGCCACATCTGAGGGCCCTCCAGGAGCGAGAGCCAGACCTTGTTCGACTTCGCCGTGCCGAACAGGATCTCGGCGCCCGTCATCTGCCGTTTCTCGCCGTCGCCCGCGATCGTCACGCGAACGTCCTGCTCGCGGTTCTCGAAGAGCGCCATCGCGAGCAGGTCGCCCTTCCCCGCCGGGAAGAGGAGAAAGTGCTCGCTCGGGACCTCGATCGCCGCGAGGGGGAACTTGCGGGCGTCGAAGATCATGTCGTCGGCGAAGAAGTCGGGGAGGACGACGAAGCGCGAGGGGCACTCGACGCGCAAGCGCCACGCGCCCGCGCCCGGCTGGGTCTCGACCGCGGGATCGCCCCGCTTGAGTCGGAAGCGCGCCGACACGTCGGCTCCCTTGGCGGTGCGGTAGAGAGGCTCCAGCGTCGCGGCACCCTTCTCATGATCCAGCACCCGAACGCCTTCGAGCTTGGCCACGGGTTCGCCGCCCGCCGCCTGCAGGGACAGCCGCGCCCGGAGCGTCGACCCGCCGTAGACCTCGACGGCCGAATCGCTCTTCCGGATCACGATCGTGACGGGGCCGTTGGTCATGACCGTGTCGCCCTTGACCGACCCGGGAGTCTCCCCGTCGGCGATCCGCGTCCATCCTGCCTTCGAGGAGAGATCCAGCGGCGACGCGGAGGCGCGGCCGGTGTCCCAGATCTCGATGACCGCCCGGCTCCTGGCCTCCTGGGCGATGGCAGGAGCGGCCAGCAGGACGAGAAACGCGCCGGCGATCGATCTCATAAGGTCATTCCTCCGCAGAAGGGTGTGCCGAAGAGCCCTGATTGCGACACGCCAGCCGCCGAAAGCTCCCCTGACCACGAAATCGTGCGGCGATTTCGTTACACCCGGCGGAGGCGGACGCCGAGCGACTCCAACTGCTCGAAGAAGCCGGGGTAGCTCTTCGAGACGCACTCCGGGTCGCGGATGACCACGCCAGGGGCGGCCAGCGCCGCGACGGCGAAGCTCATGGCCATCCGGTGGTCCTGGTAGGTGTCGATCTCCGCCGCGACGACCTTCGCGGGCGGCGTCAGCGTTAACCCGTCGTCGTGCTCCTCCACGGCTGCTCCCAGTTTTGCGCACTCCTTCGCGATCGCCGCGATCCGGTCCGTCTCCTTCACGCGAAGGTTCCGCACGTTCCGCACGCGCGTCGGGCCCTTCGCGAAGAGCGCCACGCACGCGAGCGTCTGCACCGAGTCGGGACAGTCGTTCATGTCGACGTCGACGCCCCGAAGCGCACCCCCTTTGACTTCGACCGAGTCGGGCGCCCAGGAGACCGCGCAGCCCATCTGCCCGAGGACCTTCGCGAGCTGGATCTCCCCCTGGTGCGATCGCGACCCGATCCCGCGGACCCGCGCGCGGCCGCCGGTCGACGCCGCCATCGCGAGGAAATACCCGGCGCTCGCACCGTCCGCCTCGACGGCGTACTCGCGCGCCGTGTAGCGCGAGCCCGTCGCGATCCGGAAGTGGCGCACACCTTTCCTTTCGACCGCGACCCCAAGGTCGCGCATCACGTCGAGGGTGATCTCGATGTACGGCTTGGACGCGACGTCGCCCACGACCTCGATTTCAACCGCCCCGGACGCACCGGGGCTGGAGAGCAGGAGCGACGAGACGAACTGGCTCGAGGTGTCGCCCTGGACGAGCGTGCGCCCGCCCTCGAGGCCGTGGCCCTCGATCTCGAGGGGCGGATACCCCTCCTTCACCTTGTACCGGATCGCGGCGCCCAGCCTCTGGAGCGCGTCGACCAGGCCGCCGATCGGCCGCTCGCGCATCCGCTCGTCTCCGTCGACGACGTACCGCCCGCTTCCGAGACACGCGAACGACGTGAAGAACCGGAGCGCCGTCCCGGCGTTCCCCATGAAGACGGGCTTCGCCGTCGTCCCGATCCTCCCGCCGCGCACGACGAGGACGTTCTCCGCCTCGAGGGTCTCCACGGCGATTCCAACCTGGGTGAGCGCCGCCGCGAGGAAGCGGGAGTCGTCGGAGAAGGAGGCGTTCGACAACCGGGTCTTCCCGGTCGCCTGCGCCGCCGCGATCAGGGCCCGGTTGGTCAGGCTCTTCGATCCCGGGACCGCGACGTCGAAGTCCACGGGCCCGGCGGGCTCGATCGCGACTTTCATCGCGCGCCACTATAGCAGAACAAAAGGCCCGGCACGGACGCTCAAATTGACGTGGCCCGGTCCATGGGATAGAGTGACCCCTCGATGGTGACCCTCCTCGCGCTGCTCGCGGCCCTCGCGGCCCAGGATCCCCAGTACGACACCTTCATGCTCGACACGGGCGGCGGGCGGGTCGACAAGATCCTCGCCGAGGATCTCAACGGCGACGGCTCACCCGACCTGATCGTCCAGAGCGGCCGCGACCTCCATGTCTTCCTTCTCGAGAAGGGACGAGGCTTCACCCCCCAGCCCCAGCAGACGATCCGCCTCGATCCGACGGTCTTCCTCTGGTGCCTGGGGAAGGTCGACGGCCAGAAACTCCCCGCGCTCTTCACGTCCGGCTCACGCGCGGTGCAGGTCCACCCGTTCGACGGGAAGGCGTTCGGCAACCCGCGGGACGCGATCGTCCATCCGTCGATCTTCGAGGGCGCCGCGGCAGAGGGCCACCCGCCGATCCACCTGGACTTCGCGCCCGATCTCGACCGCGACGGGAGATCGGAGGTCCTCGTCTTCCAGAAGGACGAGATCTTCATCATGCACGCGCTCCCCGGAGGCGAGTTCCGCTGCCTCCAGAAGCTCCCGATCCCGGTGGACGAGTTGACCGTGATCCCGTGGACGCCGCACATGAAGCTCTCCGAGTCGTCCACGGTGCCGCTCCTCGCGCTCGGGGACATGACCGGGAACGGGCGCACGGATCTCAGCTATTACCACGACGAGGGGATCGGCGTCTTCGCCCAGGACGAGAAGGGCCGCTTCGCGCCGCTCCAGACCCGCGACCTCTCGGTCGAGCGGAAAAAGCGGCGGCCCAACCGCCTGATCCAGTTCGACTTCCCCCCGCGCGTGGGCGACTTCAACGGCGACGGCCTCCTGGACGTCGCGGTGATCTACCCGGCCAAGGGGCGCGTGCAGGTGTACTACGGGCGCAAGGGACGCGTCGATTTCACCCAGCCCGACCAGGTCATGCAGGCGGCCGATGGCTGGTCGAGCGGGATCTATGTCGAGCCGCTGGGCGGCGGCGCCTCGAGCGACCTCATCATGGGCGTCATCCGAAAGTTCGGCCTGACGGGAGGGATCCAGGCCTTCCTCTCGGGGAAGGTGAACCTCGAGCTCCACGTCTACTCGATGCTGCCGGAGGGGAGGTTTTCAAAAGACCCGGTCCAGGAGCTCAAGTTCGAGATCCCCTATACCTTCCACGTCACGCGCGACTCGCAGAACCTCGACCTCGTCTTCCGCCCGAACTTCAAGGGCGACTTCAACAAGGACGGGCTGCGCGACATGCTGATCACCGCCGACGAGCGGACGCTCCGGATCTACCCGGGGGTGAAGGGGAAGCTGATCTCCGCGGAGCCCTCGGGGTCGATCTCGATGAATCCGCCTCCCGGGACGACCCTGACCGAGCCGTTCGTCTTCGACTTCAACGCCGACGGCGTCTCGGACCTCGTCCTCAAGCACCTGATCGGGCCCGACAAGGCGGCGCTCGAGGTCAAGATCAGCCGCTGACGCCCGGATTACCGGGTCGCGACGATCACGTCGCCGGGCTGGTTGAGCGGGTGGAACGTGATCTTCCCCAGCCCGGCGTCCTTGAGCCACGCGCGGATCTCCGGAAACGTGTAGGCATCGCCGGCGCGCGACCAGACGAGCATCGTCACGGCAAAGAGGAGCGGCTGGGCCCGCTTCGCGCGGCGCTCGTCGGGGACGAACTCCTGGATCACGAGCCGGCCGCCGGGCTTGAGGGCCTCCGCCATCTTGCGCACGAGGATCCCGCATTCGCGCGCATCAAAGTGGTGGAGCACGTGGCTCGCGAGCACGAGATCATAAGGGCCGTCGAAGGGCGTCGCGAAGAGGTCGCCCTCGAGGTAGCGCGCCGGGATGTCGACGAGCGTCCGTGTCGTCGCAAGAACGTTCGCCTGGTCGAAGAGGGTGAGCTTCGCGCCGGGGATCCATTTCGCGAAGGTCGCCCCGTACGCGCCCGAGCCGCAGGCGACGTCGAGGATCTCGCACGGGGTCGGCGCCTTCTTGAGCAACCGGAACATGGCCTGCGCCTTGGGGACCGCGTCCCGGGCCGTGGCGCGCGCGAAGTCCTCCCAGAACTTCTGGTTGGGCGTGTGGGCGTTCTGGTCCTTCACGCTCGTCCCGGCGAGCACCGCCTGCGGGAGATCGTGGAACGCGTCCCACATCAGGCGGTGACCGTAGAGCGGCATGAGAACTCCGATGAACTCCCGGCTCGTGCGCACCAGGTACCGGCGCGAGAGCGGCGTGAGCGCGTACCGCGGGCCGGTCTTCCGGAGGATCCGGGGCGCAATCGCGGCAAGCGCGTCGAGAAGGATCCGGACGGACCGCTCCGTGCCGCCCCTCGAGGCGGCGATCGCGTCGGCGGTCCGCTTCCCCTCGGCGATCGCGCTGAAGGTGTCGAGCTCGATCGCCGCGCGCAGGGTCGCGGCCGCCCTGTAGCCGAGGAGGACCTGGAAGATGAGATCGGGATTCATCCAGGGTAGAAGCTAGGAAGCCCGCGGAAGAAGGTCAAGGAATCCGGCGAAACTCGGGGTATAGTAAGGGCGATAGAGAGAGGGGTGAAAGTCATGCACGCCGAAAGACGGCAGTCCCCCCGCGTCCGGCCCGACCCGGGGATCGTCTGCACCTGCACGGGGGCCGGTTTCCCCGGCGGTCACAACCTGGCGACGCGGCTCCTCGACGTGAGCGCGAGCGGCGCCTGCATCGTCACCGTGGGCCGGCTCCGCGAGCGCGTCCCCGTTCTCGTCGACATTCAGGGGCCGCAGGCGACGTCCCGGGTCAAGGCGCGCGCGGTCGTCTGCTGGTCGCAGACCCTCGAGCGGCGGGGGCGGACGGCGCACGTGGCCGGACTTTACTTCGACCGCGGATGCCGCGGACCCGTGCCGGAGCGGCCCGCCGAGCCGCAGAGGCGGTTCAAGCGGTTCACCCCGAGGGTCGCCCACGTTTCACTCGAGCCGCGCGGGCTCGCGAGGCTTCTCGGGATCCGCCGCGACGTGGCGCTCCGCCTGAAGGACCTGAGCCAGGGCGGCGCCCAGGTCGCCTGCTCGAAGCGGCTCAAGGCCGGCCTGCGGGTGGACTTCCGCGTCGAGGCCCCGGCGGCCCGCGACGCGATCGTCGCGGAGGCGCAGGTCCGCTGGTGCCGGCGGGACACGCGGTCGCTCGAGCCCCGCTGGGACGCGGGCCTCGTCTTCAAATGGATGTCCCCCGCGGACGAGGAGCGCCTCAGGGCGCTCGACCGGTTCCACGTCGGATGATCTTCTGATAAGCTGTCACGCCGATGAAGAAGGAGCGGCGGCGCCACGGCCGGACCCATCCGTCCAAGGGACTCGAGGTTCGCTGCACGGTCGCCGAGCACGCGGGCCGCGAGGAGGAGCGGTACAACCTCGCCTGCCGGATCGTCGATGTCAGCGCCAAGGGCGCGTGCCTGGTGACCGTGGGCCGGCTCCGGAAGGGGGTCCCGGTCGCGATCGATCTCTTCGTCCCCCACGGCGTCCACTTCCGGTCGAAGGCCACGGTGCAGTGGTACGCCACGGTGGAGTCGCGGGGCCGGGAGGCGCACGTGGCGGGGCTTCACTTCGATCGCGTCTTCAGTACGGAGGGTCCGAAGAAGGAGGCGCCCGCGAGGTCCGACTCCCGACCCGGGCGGACCGCCCAGCTGCACACGCCGGAGCCGGTGCGGGCGCACAAGCGGTTCTCGCCCGAGGAGGTGAACCTCGTCTGCCTCCCCAAGGGACTCCTGCGGACGCTGGGCCTCGCGACCAACACGGGGCGGCGGCTGAAGGACCTGAGCCGCGGCGGCGCGCAGATTGTCTGCTCGCGGAGGCTAAAGCCCGGCGAGCGCGTGGACCTGCGCCTGGAGTTCGGGCGGCCGGAGCTGAACATCGAGGCGGAGGGGGTGGTCCGCTGGTGCCAACGCGACACGGCATCCCTGGAGCCACGCTACCTGGCGGGCGTCGTCTTCAAGAACCTGCCGGAGGGCTCCGAGCGGAGCCTCCGCGCGATCGAGCGCGCGTTCATCGGCTTCTGAGCCGCGGCTACTCGTCGGTCGGTCCGAGCGCGCCGTAGACGACGCGTGCGATGGCCTCGATCGCCAGGATGCCCGGATCCTCGACCTGCCCGGAATCCTCGCTGCGCTTCGAGGGCAGGGTGTTGTCGAGGAAGACCGAGAGCACGTAGGGGTGGCCAGGAACGCGCACCCATCCCACGTCGTGGCGGATCCCGGGAAGGTTGCCGCCCTTGTGGCCGACGGGCGTGAATTTCGGGACGCCCGCGGCGATCCGCCCGCGCGGTGTCTTCTCGAGCAGCTCGATCATCTCGTCGCACGCGGCGGGCGTCAGGATCTCCCTGCGGAAAATCGCGAGCATGAGGCGGCCCATCTCGCGGGCGGTCGTCCAGTTCTCGAGCCCGCGCCGACGGCGGGCCTCCTCGTCGCCGAACAGCCGCTCGAAGCGGGTGGCCTGCATCCCCAGCGTCACGGCCCGCGCGTTCACGTTCCGCATCCCGAGCCGCTTGAGGATCATGTTCGAGGCGATGTCGTCGCTCTCCACGATCATCTTCCGGATCAGCTGACGGTAGCTCCACGTCGAGCCGGGCTTCTCGTACTGCATCGACCCGCCGCCCTCCATCCAATCCTCGGCGAGGTACGTCAGGTCCCCGCCCAGGGGGAACGTCCCCTCCTCCGCCTGCGCGTACGCCTCGACCAGGACCAGCACCTTGACGGTGCTCGCGCCGGCCACGCGGCGATCGGCGTTGATCGAGAGGATCTCGCTCCCGTCGGCGCGCGCGAGCCAGGCGGACATCTGCGACTCGGCCGAATGGCGGACGTGGGCCAGGTGCACCTCCCGCTCGAGGCGCGACATCCGCTCGAACTCCGAGGTGACGCACCCCGCGGACAGGAGCAAGGGCAGGAGCCTGAGCATCCGGATGAGCATACCTCAAGAACTGGACGCGCGCCGAGGCGTCGTCCCGTCGCGGGTGTATATAAGGTTGGTGAGGCTCCTGTTCGCGGCCCTGGCTCTCCTGGCCCCCCAGGACCCGTCCCGGCCCAGGCCGGACGAGGACCGCCTCGCCATCGACTGCGTCACCGAGGACTTCCAGCGGCGCTGGGACAAGGCCGAGACCGAGAAGGACTGGCCCGAGCTCCTCAAGCTGTTCGACGGCGCGGTCGAGCGTTTCCCCCGCCGCCTCGCGCAGCCCGATCCCGACGTCCCCCGCTGGCTCCGGCTAACCTCGGTCCTGAGCGACCGGCTGGCGACGATCCTCCCGGAGTCGGCGCGCGAGGAGCGGGAGATCGTGGCCCAGCAACTCCTCGACACGCTCCAGGACCGCGAGGGTCGCGCGCGCGTGATCGAGAAGTACGGCTACACCCGGGCCGGCCGGCGCGCCATCGAGCAGCAGGCCAACAGCGACTACGACGAGGGGCGGCTGCGCGACGCGATCCGCGGCTGGTCGCGCGCGATGGAGACCCGCCTTTCGCCCGAGCTCGTGGCGCGGCTCGCCCACGCGCATGCCGCGGCGGGCGACCCGGCGGCGCTCGCCGCGCTCCGCGCGCAGGCGGAGCGGCTCGGCTGCAAGGGCGAGGTGACGGTCGGCGGACGGCGGCGCGAGCTCCACGACTTCCTGGAATTCCTCCAGGCCTCCCCGGGCGCCCCCTCCGCGACGGCCCCCCTGCCCCTCGAGCGCGCGGCCCCGCCCGCGAATCCCTCGACCGAAATTTCGCTCGGCGCCTACGACCTCAAGGGGGACGGCGGGGCGCTGGGCCGCCGCGAGGGGAGCGCGCGCGAGTGGGGCATGCACCCCGCGCTCGCCCCCCGGGACGGCCGCGACCAGGTCATCGTCACGAATGGCCTTCGCGTCATCGCGTTCGACGCGACGGCCGCGGAGGGCGGATCGCTCGAGAACGCGGTCGAGTGGCGCTACCCGAAGGAGGGCACCGTCCGGTACTGGATGCCCACGATTTACGGGGGCACGCAGCCGCAGGTTGGCGTCGCGGTCGCGGGCGGCCGCGCGTTCGCCACGATGTTCAGCAAGGATTCCCGCCAGGGCCAGGTGGGTCGGCGGCCCGACCGCTTCGACGGCCCCGGCGCGATCCGCGCGCTCGACCTGGCCACGGGGGAGCTCCTGTGGGACACGGACTCGGTCGAGGTCGGGACGGCCGACGGGTCGCGGAGGAAGCTCCTGGAGGAGCTGCCGTTCGGGCGGCTGAACTTCTGCTTCGCGGGCCCGCCGGTGGTGAGGGGCGACCGGCTCTTCGCCGCCGGGATGACGATGACGCCCGACCGGTCGTGCTACATCGTCTGCCTGGACCCGGCGAACGGCGGCCTCCGCTGGTGCCGCTGGGTCGGCTCCGCGCCCGCCACCCGCGAGCGGTCCACGGTGCCCGCGTTTGCCGAGGAGGACGGAACGCTGGTCGTCTCGACGAGCTTCGGCCTGGTCGCCGCGCTCGACTCGGAGACGGGGACGATCGACTGGCTCGTCAAGTACCAGGGCCAGGGAAACCGCGCCGCGACCAATCCCCCCGTCTTCCACCACGGGCTCGTCACCGTGCTGGCGCAGGACCGCGACGAGCCGCTGGTCTACGACCGGTGGACGGGGCGCGAGGCATCCATGCCGGTGCTGAAAGGCGAAGTCTCCTGGCCGCAGGTGACACGCCTCGTGGGGCGGGCGGGAAGCTGGATGGTCTTCTCGGGGATCTCGAACTGCGCGGTCCACGCCGCCACGGGCGAGGTGGTCCGGCTGGGCGATCCCGAGTTGGCCCGGCCGGCGGCCGGGAGCATCGTGAACGGGCTGCTCTACCTGCCCTCCAAGTCGCTCCTGCATGTCTACGACACGGCCACGTGGGAGCGGAAGGCCTCCTTCCCCTGGCAGGGCGGGGAGGAC
>JBGPCZ010000112.1:0-20599 GCA_041482015.1 Planctomycetota bacterium
AGCTGGATCCCGTCGTACCTGACGCCGCTCCTGATCGGGAACGAGATCGTCCTCTACGACAAGTCGTCCGGGACGATGTTCCGCGGGGCGCGCGGGACGCAGGCGGCCGCCCACCCGCAGAACGCCACCGTCTCCATCTGGGGCTACTCCAGCAAGGTGCGCACCGCGCAGGTGATGGCCGACTTCGGCAACGTGCAGATCCCGATTCCTTATGACAAGATCTCGCGGGGCGGCGGGACGCTCCAGTACAACTTCGGGCTCAACCCGGCGGCGACCGTCGCGGGCGACAAGTCGCAGGGGATGCCGCCGATGTATTTCATCGACGCGGCGCAGAACCAGATCGGCGTCATGACCGGGAACATCATGGACTTCCCGGACCAGGGGTACCTCCTGATCGACCAGGAGGTGATCTTCTACACCGCCCGGTCGATGGGCGGCATCGGGGGCGTCCCGCCGGGGACGGCGAAGTTCACGGGATGCACGCGCGGCCAGCAGGGGACCGTGGCGGCGCAGCACAACTCCAACGCCCAGGTCCACCTCTGGTCGATCGCCGTCACGAACTACACGAACTACCCGTCGCCCACGATCCTGCAGATCGGCGACGAATGGTTCGGCCCGGTGTGGAAGGATGCGAAGCCCAACTTCTGGATCTCGACGGTGAACGCCGGCGTGCCGCTCCGGCTCCGCCGCGGGAACCCGGTCTTCGGCTCGATCCCGGGCGCGCACGCCTCCGGGGACAAGGTGAACCCGACCTTCCTGGCAAAGGAGAGCGATCCCGCCGCGCCGGGCAACCGGCTCAACATGGGCCGGAACGACTGGGTGACGGTCGTGGACGCGCAGAACGCGAAGGAACAGCAACGGGTGAGGAACGCGGGCCCGCCGCCGCCTCCTCCTCCGGGCCAGCCCGCCACGTGGGGGGGAAACTACACGATCCAGGGGGGCGGCCAGATCGCGGCGTTCGAGAACGACGTCACGCGCGACTACCTCGCGGACATGCTCTACACGCGCGTGCTGAAGTTTCCGTCCGGAGAGCTGCTGGGCCTCCAGTGGCTGTCGCAGGCGACCACGAACTTTTCCATCGGCGCGATGGACGCGACGATCGACGAGGTGAAGTGCTTCGCCTCCCAGAAGAACTACCTGCTCGAGGCGTTGCAGATCGGCGCGACCGACACGTCGGTGACCGTGAACCAGGTGGGGGGGATGGGGCAGAAGGGCGGCGTGCTCAAGATCGGCGACGAGTACATCGGTTACACCTCGGCCCAGGCACAGAACGTGACCGGCCTCAAGCGCGGCTGGCTCGGTTCGACCGCGGAAGTCCACGATCTCGGGGAGAACATCTTCTCGATCTATTACCTGCCGGTCTCAGCGCTGGCCAGCGACGTGACGGCGACCGATCCGAATCTCACGCTCGGCCAGGCGATGGCGGGCCATCCGAACCGGTACTCAAAAGGGTACGTGCTCATCGACAGCGAGGTGCTCGGCTTCGAGTGGAACGGCGGGAAGGGCCTGGACCTCGGCATGCCGGTGCGGTGGGACGGCACGACGGGCCTCTACCGCGGGATGTTCGGGACGACGCCGGCGTCGCACAGCGCGACGACGAGCCTGGTCTACGGCATCCCGTGGCGCTACCACGACACCTACAAGGCGCAGGAGTTCGACAACTCGATGGGCTATTTCCAGTGGTCCACGAAGATGGAGCTCGCCAACTGGCGGACGCTCCTGTGGAAGGAGATCCCCATCAACGACCCGAACATCGTGGTCCACTGCCTCGTCCGGTTCGATGGCAAGGGGGAGTTCTTCGACCGGCCGGTGATCTCGGACAACGTCCTCCTCATGGAATTCCAGGTCGTCCCTTTGAGTCCCGCGAAGCTCAACCGCGTGGGCCACCTGAACGAGGCGGGGCAGCTGGACGTGCGGTTCTACGTCGAGTACCGGCCCGGCTCGTTCGACGCGACGCAGCCCTGGAACACGATGTCCTGGAAGCGGACGCCGCAGATCCGGGAGATCCAGGTCGAGTACGACCGCCCGATGCAGACGCTCTACCATGAAGACCGATAGGAATTCACCACAGAGACACCGAGGGCACAGAGAAGATCTCTTTATGGGTTCCCCCCGGCGGGGCGAATCCGGAATGACGCTGGTCGAGCTGCTGGTCGCGTTCCTCGTCCTCCTCATGTTGATCGGCGCGCTCGTCGCGCTCACGACGCGGAGCCTCGAGACGTGGACGACCGGCGAGAACCGGAAGGAGATGTACGACCGCGCCCAGGTCGTGCTGGACGCCCTCGTGCGCGATCTCCGCAACACGTACGTCGAGAACGAGATCTTCGACGACGGCCGCAAGGAGCTCCAGGTGCCGCTCTTCGCGTGCGACCTCGACCGGGCCAAGCAGCAGCGGCTTCGCTTCGTGCGGACCGGGAACCCGTATGTGATGGGGGCGGGGGGACAGCAGGGCGGCCGCGTCCGCACGCTGCTGCCGGTCATGGCGTACGGGGAGGACTGGGAGGTCGCCTGGATGATGGACCCGGATCCCGCGAAGGCGACGCTCTACCGCGGCCTCCGGACGTTCGACCGCCAGCTGGGCAACAACCTCCTCCACCCGAACGAGTACGACGACCCGTCGCGCCCGCTCTTCCAGCAGTGCTTCAAGCCGGTGGAGACCGGGATCCTCTACGTGGGCCTCAGGTTCTGGACGCAGTTCACGACGACGTGGGACGAGGCCGCGCCGATCACGAGGGCTGCGCCCAACTCGCGGGCGAAGTCGGGCCCGGAGATCCTGTGGGACTCGACCCGCCGCGAGGAGAAGCGCTTCAAGTTCCACCGCCGGAACTTCGATCGCACCAACCCGGACTTCGTCTACCCCGAGATCGTACAGGTGACCGTTCACGTCGAGTCCGGCTCGCCCGAGACGACCGGCGTCAAGCTGGCCGATGCGATCGACGACCGTGTCTCTCTCGTCCGCGTGACGCACACGCGCGGCCTGCCCGACGCGCCGGCGCTGGCGAAGATCGAGGGGGAGTGGATCGAGTACGGCGGCAAGACGATGAACGAGCTGACGGACGTCCGGCGCGGCCGGCGCGGCACGGCGGCGACTTCGCACGCGGGGACGACCCCCGTCCGGTTTGGCGACACGTTCACCACCGAGGTCCGGCTCCCGGCCTTCCGCGAGGCGCAGGAGCCCTGATGGGTGGGATGAAAGGCTTCACGCTCCTCGAGGTCCTCATCTCCATCATGATCCTCGTGCTCGCGATCGCGGCGATCGCGCCGCTGTTCGCGGTGGCCGGCACCTCCCACCAGCGGGGCGTCGACCAGTCGGAGGTGGCGTGGCTGGCGCCGCGGATCGCGGCCCGCATCCAGGAACGGCTCTACGACCAGAATCCAAAAGAGGTGCGGGGCTACGTCAAGGTCTTCGCGGACGGGAACTTCGTGATCGACGACGTGATCGACAAGCTGCCACAGGACCGGGACATGACGTACGCTTTCCACGCCACGTTCAAGCAGGTCACGGCGGGCGACCGCCAGGACCCGATGCCGAACGCGTGCTTCGTCCTCCGGGTGGACATCACCTACAAGGAGGAGGGGGGCGCTCTCGCGGAGAGCTACGAGACGATCGTCCTCCGCAAGATCCTCCGCTGATAGAAAACCAAGAGAGAAATCAAAGAGAGAAATCAAAGAGAGAAATCAAAGAGAGAAATCAAAGAGTTTGATTTCTGCCGCGGGCGGTGACAGAATGTCCGCCTTGATGCAGCTGGTTTTCGCGCTCGCGGCCCTCTCCGCGCCCGCCCAGCAGACGGAACCGCCCCCCGCGCCGCGGATCGACCGCCCGCGACCGATCCACAGGGCACCCCGCGACGACAGTTTCTTCAACACGGGGCCGGTGATCTACAAGGGAGTCGAGTTGCACGGCGGATGGCTCGAGGGGCGCGGCCTCGACCTGAACATCCCGGACACGCTGACGGCGGAGAGCCAGGGGGCCCTGCAGCCCTTCGTCGTCCGGCTCCAGTGGAACGAGATGGACATCGAAGCCACGGAGGCGGGGGCGACGATCGACCTGAATTTCTTCCGGATCTCGGTCGACGGCCTGAAGGGCCGCTGGCAGGGGGAAGGGCTGCTGCTGGTGAACGACGGCGTGAATCCCTCAACGGCATCGCCCATCACGATGCACGGCGACTTCTGGGGCGCGCGGGTCGGATTGTACTGGCCCGCGTTGAGATACCGGCAGGGGCCGTTCGAGGCGTGCGTGGGTCCCGAGTTCACCGTGGCCTGGTTCTACGAAGGCCTCCACGGCGTGCCGCAGTCGCCGCTGACGCTGCACGCCAAGCAGGACGAGATGGTCGGCAGCCTCGGGCCGAAGGTCTCGGTCCGTCTCCTCCTCGAGGGATTCGACCTGTCGCTCGATGCCGAACTCCCCTATCTCTCCGGGGGCGTGAGGGGCTGGAGCCGGCAGGCGAATGCGGGCATCGGCGTGCGGTTCTGACCGCGCCGTGCGCTGGACCCGTCACGCCCTCGTCGAGATCCTCCGCGAACGCGGTCTCCGTCCGAAGAAGTCGCTCGGCCAGAACTTCCTCGTCGACCCGAACTTCCTCGCCGCGCTCGCGCGCGACACCGGGGCCACGAAGGACGACGGGGTCATCGAGATCGGGTCCGGGCCGGGCAACCTGACGGACGCCTTGGCCGCGGTCGCCGGCCACGTGTGGGCCTTCGAGGTCGACGAGCGGCTGCACGCGCTGTCGCGGGAGTTGCTGGCCGGCCGCGCGAACGTCACGCTCCTCTGCGGCGACGGGGCGGAGTTCGAGTCGCGCGTCGACGCCGGGGCCTGGCGTCGGCTGCGCGTGGTGTCGAATCTTCCGTACTTCGACTGGCAGCGGCTCCTGCTCCGGCTCCTGTCGACCCGCCTCCCGGTTGCGACGTTCACGATCATGGTGCAGGGGGACCTGTACGCGCGCCTGCGGGCGAAGCCCGGGTCCAGGGAGTACGGGCCGATGCCCGCGCTGCTCCAGGCCGCGTGCGAGATCCGCAGGATTCGAACCGCGGGCCGCGCGCTGTTCCTCCCGGTGCCGGGGGTCGACTCGACGGTCTTCGAGCTGGTCCGCCGGGAGGTGCTGGACTTCACCGCCGCCGAATCGGCCCTCCGCGCCCTTTTCGCCCATCGCAGGAAGAAGTCGGCCGCCGTCGGAGGCCGCCGCGTGGAGCAGCTTTCTCCGGCGGAGCTCCTGTCCCTGGCGCGCCGCGGCTGACGGGCCAAAACCTGCCTCGCAGTTTTTGGACCTGTCGATTTCGTGTCACAAAATGCACTTACAATCGTCTAACATATGGGTCATTTTGCTTGACCGGGCGGGCGGCGCGAATAAACTGTTTTGTTCTCCCGGGAGGGGTCCTTGGCGCTGATCTCCGACGAGACCATCCTCGAGGTGAAGCGGGCGCTGGACATCTACGAGGTGGTGTCCGGGTACTTCCCCCTCAAGCGCGCCGGGGCCAACTACAAGGCCCGCTGCCCGTTCCACGAAGAGAAAACCCCCTCGTTCAACATCCATCCCGAGAAGCAGATCTTCAAGTGCTTCGGCTGCGGCAAGTCCGGCGACACCATCAAGTTCGTGATGGAGATGGAGAAGGTCGACTACCCGGAGGCGATCAAGATCCTCGCTGACAAGGCCCGCATCCAGGTCAAGTTCTCGGGGACCGCCGATTCGGGGCCCGACCGGCGGGCGCTGATGCAGGCGATCGAGTGGGCGGCCGGGGCGTTTCGCCAGCTGCTCAAGTCGGCCCCGGAGGCCGAGGTCGCCCGCCAGTTCCTCGCGCGCCGGGGCGTGACCGAGGAGACCGCCGAGACCTTCGGGCTGGGCTTCGCGATGGAGTCGTGGGACCATCTTCTCCAGCGGGCCCGCCGGAACGGGACGGATGACCGGGTCATGATCGCCTCGGGGCTCGCAGCCGAGCGCGAGGGCGGCAACGGGTGCTACGACTTCTTCCGTGGCCGCGTGATCTTCCCCATCTGGGACCCGCGCGGGAAGGCGATCGCGTTCGGCGCCCGGCAGCTTCGTGACGACGATCACCCGAAATTCAAGAACACGCGCGAGACCGCGCTCTTCCGCAAGGGGAGCGGCTTCTACGCGCTCCACCTCGCCAAGGAGGAGTTCGAGAAGACCGGCACCGCGTACATCGTCGAGGGCTACCTGGACGTCATCATCCCGTACCAGGCGGGCGTGAAGGGGCTGATCGCGACCCTGGGCACCGCGCTCACCCCCGAACATCTCCGGCTCCTCCGTCGCTATGAAGTTCAGAAGGTCGTCCTGGTCTTCGACGCCGACGCCGCGGGCCAGAAGGCGAGCGAGCGCGGGCTCGACATGCTGCTCAAGGAGAACGTGGACATCTTCGTGGCCGAGCTTCCCGCGGGTATGGATCCCGACGACGTGGTCCTCAAACGGGGCGCCGACGCGCTGCGCCAGTGCCTCGAGAAGCCAAGGGAGATTTTCGACTTCCTCATGGAGTCGCTCGTCCGCAAGCATGGGATCGAGACGTCCGCCGCCAAGGCGCGGATCGTGGACGAGGTGATGGAGCGCGTCGGGCAGATCCCCGACGCGGTCAAGCAGGAGCTTCTCCTCCAGCAGCTGGCGCGACGGTTCGGCCTGGAGGAGCGGACCCTTCGGTCGCGCCTCGTGCGCGGCCCGGAGCCGGCGCCCGCGGCCCCTCCCGTGCCGACGGGCCCCGTCACGGCCCTCGAGTCGGCGGCCCGCGAGCTCCTGGCCTGCGCGCTCGCGAACGCCGAGGTGGCGGTGCAGGTGAAAGGCGAGGTGCCCGCCCCGCGCTTTCCCACGGAGGCCCTGCGGAAGATCGCGGAGGTCGCCTACGGGCTTCTGGGCCAGGCCGGGGAGGTCTCGAGCCGCGATCTCCTGGCGCTTCTGAAGGACGGCCAGCTGATCCAGGTGGCGGCCGAGATCGTGGACCTCGACGTCGAACGGTCCGAGGCCCCGCAGCGGGCCCGGGCCTGCCTGGAGACGCTGGCGCGGGAGGAATCCAAGGTCGAATCGCGCGACCGTCGTGAACGTTTAAAGAGTGCGTCGCCCGAGGAGGAGGCGGACGTGCTCCGGGAGGTGATCGCGGCGAAGAAGAAGCGGCCGCGGGACCACGGGCTGCTCCCGGGCCGGTGAAGAGAGAGAAACCCGGGCACGGAGAATAGAGCGAGGGAGAGGGTCGACTCAAAGGGTTGTCATTGAGGAGAAGGACAATTCGCGAGCGCGACAAGATCCGGTCCGAGACCCCCGAGGCGGAAGCCCCGGGCGACGACGCCGCGGAGCGGCGCGGCGGCGGCCCGTCGCGAGAGGTGACCGACAAGCTCAGCCCCGAGGTGCGCACCCTCGTCGAGGAGGGGCGGAAGAGGGGCTTCGTCACGTACGACGAGCTCAACAAGGTCCTCCCCGACGACCTGGTGTCCCCCGACAAGCTCGACACGATCCTCCAGATGATGGACGACCTGGGGATCGAGATGGTCGAGACCGCCGCGGAGGCGGGAGGCGAGAAGGAGGCCGCGCCGGCCGCCGAGCCCGAGGATGAGGAGCGCGAGTTCGAGGAGCCGCCTGAGCCGATCGACACGAAGCGCCCGGCCGCCGGGGAGAAGATCGACGACCCCGTGCGGATGTACCTCACCCAGATGGGCGGGATCCCGCTCCTCTCGCGCGAGGACGAGCTCCGGCTGGCCAAGCGCATCGAGATCACGCGGAAGCGGTTCCGCACCAAGGTCCTCGAATCCCCGCTCGCCGTCATCGAGGCGATCCAGATCCTGGAGGACGTCAAGAACGGCGAGCTCGCGTTCGACCGCACGCTCAAGGCCGACAGCGCGATCGACGTCTCCAAGTTCCGCGTCCTCGACCGCCTTCCGAAGGTGATCGACCGGATCCGGCAGACCGTCTTCAACTCCCACGAGGCCTACGAGAAGCTCCACAACGGGGCGCGGCTCTCCCCGCAGCGCCGGTGGCGCCTCCAGCGGCGCCTTCGCGAGAATCAGCGTCGCTGCGTGGTGATGCTCGAGGAGATGAACCTCCAGTCGAAGAAGATCCGGCCGTTGATGGAGAAGCTGGAATCGCTCTCCCGAAAGCTCGACGAGGTCTCCCACGAGGTGGGAGAGATCAAGGTCGGGCGCGGGAACCGGATGCGCCTCCCGCAGCTCAAGAAGGAGCTCGACCTGTCCGTCGCCCAGGCGCTCGAGGGTCCCGACGAGCTCCGCGCGCGGGTCCGGGAGATCCGCGAGCGGTTCGAGGATTACGAGCGGACCAAGCGCAAGCTCTCGAGCGGGAACCTGCGCCTGGTCGTCTCGATCGGCAAGAGGTACCGGAACCGCGGGCTCTCCTTCCTCGACCTGATCCAGGAGGGGAACACCGGCCTGATGAAGGCGGTGGAGAAGTACGAGTACCGCCGCGGCTACAAGTTCTCGACCTACGCCACGTGGTGGATCCGGCAGGCGATCACCCGCGCGATCGCCGACCAGGCGCGGACGATCCGCATCCCGGTCCACATGATCGAGACGATGACGAAGCTGCGGAACGTGGCCAAGAAGCTGGCCCAGAAGAACGGCCGCGAGCCGTCGCTCGAGGAGATCGCCGGCGCGTCCCGGATATCGCTCGAGGAGACCAAGCGGGTCCTGAAGATCGCCAAGCACCCCATCTCGCTCGATCGCCCGATCGGCGAGGGCGACGATTCGTACTTCGGCGACTTCATCGAGGACGGGAGCGCGGAGAGCCCGGTCTCGGCGGCGACGCACCAGATGCTCAAGGAGAAGATCGAGACCGTGCTGCACACGCTCTCCTTCCGGGAGCGCGAGATCATCAAGCTGAGGTACGGCATCGGCACGGGGTACACCTACACGCTCGAGGAGGTGGGTCGCATCTTCAAGGTGACGCGGGAGCGCGTGCGCCAGATCGAGGCCAAGGCGATCCGGAAGCTGCAGCACCCGATCCGCTCCCGGAAGCTGGAGGGCTTCCTCGAGGGGCTCCTCCGGGCGAAGACCGCCGAGGAGGCGATGGAGGAGGAAATTCCCGAGATGTGACGCGCCGGTGGTGCTTGATTCGCGTCGCGCCGTTTGTATCATGGGTGGGCTTTGAGATGCGCTGAAGCCGGGACTGGATGCCTCCGCGAAAGACCGACGCCCTGATTCCGCTTCAGGAGCTGGACCTCCAGATCCATCGTCTGAGGGTCCAAGCCGCCGAGAAACCCCGCCAGCTCGCCGCCGTCGAAGAGAGGCTCGCCCACGCGAAGAAGAACCTCGAGGCGGTCCAGGGCGAGATCAAGGCGCTCAAGCTCGAGGGCGCCAAGCGCGAGCTCACCGTCAAGGAGTTCGACGAACGGATCACCAAGGTCCAGACCCAGTCGATGACGGCCCGCAAAAACGACGAGTATCAGGCCTTCCAGAAGGAGATCTCGGGCCTGAAGGCGGACAAGATGCGCGTCGAGGACGGTCTCCTCGACATCATGATGCAGGTCGAGGAGAAGGTGAAGCTCGAGAAGCTCCGCCAGGAGGAGCTCAAGCAGGTCGAGTCGGAGCACGCCACCGAGAAACGGAAGATCGAGGGCGAGGTCGCGACGGTCAATCGCGAGATCGAGGGCGTGCTCGCGACGCGGGCGGGGACGCTCGCCGGCATCGACAAGGAGATCCTGAGGGTCTACGACCGGGTCCTCGCCGCGAAAGACGACGGGCTCGCGCTCTCGGTCGTGGCGAAGTACGAGACGATCGAGGACACGGGTAAGGTCATCTACTGGCAGTGCGAGGGCTGCGGTGTCGGCCTCAACATGCAGGATGTCAATCTCCTCATGATGGGCAAGGAGATCCAGTTCTGCCGCACCTGCTCGCGGATCATGTTCCTGAAGGCGTAGCCCTTCATCCCAACGGGCTATCAGGCTATTGAGAATTCAGCTATGGGCGGTTCCCTCGTACCCCCGGGGGGCTACCGCTTGGGGTTGGCGCCCGCGGAGAAGTAGGCGAGGCGCATCGAGCCGACCTTGACGACGTCGCCGGATCGCAGCGACTCGTCGTTCACCTTCCGCATGCCCATCCAGGTGCCGTGGCGCGTGCCGAGGTCCTTCACGAAGCAGGTGTCGCCGGTGCGGTAGATCTCGGCGTGGCGGAGTTCGACGTCCGAGTGCTTGATCACGATGGTCGACTTCGGGTCGGCGCCGATGCGGATCGCGTTGCCGACGATCGGGAACTCGACGCCCTCCTCGGGTCCGTCGAGCGGGATGACGCGGGGGGAGTGGGTGACCTTCTCGGCCAGCCCGCGGAGGAACGCGCGCGCGATCTCGCCGCTCGACTCGAAGCGGAAGTAATGCTGCATCCCCAGGTTGTTGAAGATCACCTTGATCTTCGGCTGGACCTCGACGAGGCAGACCGAGCCGCCGCGCCGTTCAAGCATCGTCGCCAGGTCCATGAGGTACCCGAAGCCGGAGCTGTTCACGTAGCTCACGTTCTTCATGAGGATCGAGATGTAGGTCGTCCGCCGGTCGAGGGCGCGGTCGATCTTCTCCTTCAGGAGCGCCGCGTTCGAAGCATTGACGCCGCCCTCGATCACGATCTCCGCGGAGCGCGGGAGGTCGAGGATCGGTGCGGCGCGGACGACCAGTTCAGCGGGCATGGCCTCTGGATTCTAACAGCCGGCGCCTGATAGGCAAGGAACCCGCCGCTACTTGTAGTGAGCGAGCCCTCCCCACAAGGCGAGTCGGACTACCTCAGAACCTTGGCCGGGTCGGACTTGGGGACCAGCTTGATCCCAAGTCCGAGGCAGGAGCGGCACGGGACGTACGCCTCGCGGAAGGCGGTGCCGCGGCCATCGCAGGCGTCGCACGGCTTCGTGTCGCAGATGTCGCCCATCTCGGGAGGGGTCTTCTTCTTGCCCCCGCACTGCTTGCAGTCGAAGTAACCGTCCTTGCACTTCTCGCACTTGATGAGCGCGGAGAACCCCGTGCTCTTGCAGGGGATGCAGAGGAGCTCGGCTCCGAGGGAGCTCACGGTGTGCCCCTTGCCCTTGCACTTGGCGCAGACGATCTTCGTCTCCCTCTGGCCGTGGCAGTTCGTGCAGCGGTTCCGGCCCTCGCCCCCGCAGGTGTTGCAGACGGCGGCCGCCTTGATCGACTTCTCGAGCGCGTCGAGGTGGTCGCGCGACGGTGCGTCGGAAAGTTTTACGCTCTCGAGCGCGCCGACCGGCCGCTCGAAGCCCCGCTTCTTCGCCTGCACGGTGCGGAGGAGCGCGTAGGCCCAGACGAACCGGACCATCGGCGTGTCGATGCTCTTGTATTCGCGGACGAACGAGAGGACCGCGAGGTCGAATTCGCCGTGGGCGATCCAGCCGTCGAGGTCGTGGACGGCGTGGCCCTCGGCCGTGCCGATCCGTCCCCCCTGGACGACGAAGCCGAGCGATTTCGCGACCTTCTCCGCCTCGGGGCCGGGCGTCGCGTGGGAGGCGTGGACCGTGGCGAAAAGCTGGAGGACCTCCACCGCGGGCGCCGTCTCGCCCTTCGCCCGGAGCGACGGGAGCTGGGTGGAGAGCCACGCGGCCGCCTCGTGGTGCGCCTGGGGCGTCAGCTTCTGCGGGTCCTTGAGCCAGCCCTTGTCGAAGTAGTCCTGCACGGCCTTGAGCGCGGGGCCCTCGAGCTTGAGGTCGGCATCGAGCCGCGAGAGGAACATCATGGCGGCGGTCGCGAGGTCGTAGCTGTCGGGGTTGTTCGAGCGCTGGGACCGGAAGGCGCCGATCGCGGAGGAGCGCTTCGACGGGTCGGCGCGCTTGGCCGCGTCGAGGAGGATCGAGAGCGAATCGTCGACGCGGAGGCCGCCGGCGGGCTCGGTGGGGGAGACGACGCGGGGGCGCGGCGCGACCTGGCCGGAGGCGATCTCGGAGTGCAGGCGCTCCCGGCAGAGCCGCATGAGCTGCATGATGAGGACGAGCTTCCGGCCGACGGTGTCGTCCTCGGGGAAGAGTTCGATGGCGCCCGAGTACGCCTCGCGCGCCTTCGCGACCTTGGAGATCGCCTCTTTGAACTTCCCCTGCTGGTCGTTTTCCGGGAGGCCGAGGGCCGTTTCGTAGTCCTTCTTCGCGGCCTCGTAGGACGCGTCGGCGTCGCCGACCAGGTCCTTGGGACCGGTGAGGACCTTCTCGACTTCGTCCTTGAGGTAGGTTCGAAGGACGCCCTCGGTGGTGATCTCGTAATGGGTCTTCTTGTCCACCACCTTGCCGCCGACCTTGACCCCGCTCTTGAGGACGAGGACGTCGGCCGCCAGCGCGCCGCAGAGGAAGAGAAGGAAGCCTAAAGTCTTCATCACCGCTCCTTCACCCCATAACAACAACCGGGGGCGACGTTACACGCGGGAAAACCGCGCCGGCTCAAGGCAGGAGCTTGGCCGGGTCACCCTTCGGGGTGATCTTCTGGCCCACGCCCATGCAGGACTTGCAGGCCCAGAGGATCCGGCGGAAGACGAACCCGCGGCCGTCGCACTGCTCGCACGGCGAAAGGCTGCAGATGTCCTCCAGCTCGGGCGGCGAGTGCTGCTTCTTGTCGCACTGGCGGCACTCGTTGTAGCCGTCCTTGCACTTCTCGCACTTGAGGAGCTTGTCGAAGCCGCGGCCGCGGCAGGGATAGCAGGGGATGAGCGGCGCGGCGCCGCCGAGCGTCCCGTATCCCGCCTCGGGGATCTTGCCCGCGCCCTTGCACTTCTGGCAGACCCAGCGGATCTCCTTCTTGCCGTAGCAGTTCGTGCAGCGGAGCTTCCCCTCGCCCGCGCAGGTGTTGCAGATCCCCACCGCCTTGATCGACTTGACGATCGCGGCCAGGTGGTCCCGGAGGGCGGGCGTGTTCGCCTGGACCGTGTTGAATCCGCCGATGGGACGCTCGAAGCCGCGCTTCTTCAGCTGGACGGAGCGCAGGAGCGCGTACGACCAGACGAAGCGCGTGATCGGCGTGTCGGTCCCGCGGAACTCCCTGACCCACGCCATGACGGCGAGGTCGAACTCGCCCGCGCCGATCCAGGAGTTGAGGTCTCGGACCACGTGCCCCTCGGGGGTGCCGGCGATTCCGTTGACGACCTGGAGGCCCAGGAGCCGGGCGACCTTGTCCGACTCCGGCCCGGTCGGCGCGTGGCCCACGTGGCCGATGCCGAAGAGCGTGATGGGCTCGACCTGCGCGCCGGCGTCGGTCTTCCGGAGCGCGAGGGACTGGTCGGCCAGGTATTGCGCCGCCTCCTGGTGCATGACGGCGGTCATCTTGAGCGGATCCTTGAGCCAGGGCTTGGCGAAGTATTCCTGGAGCACCTTGAGCGCGGGCCCCTGGAGGTTCCACTCCGCGTCGCTCCGCGAGAGGAAGAGCATCGCGGCGGTGGCGATCTCGTAGACCTCGGGCGACGAGGCGCGCTGGTAGCGGAACGCGTCGCGCGCGGCGGCGCGGCGATTCGCGTCCGAGCGCTTGGCCGGGTCGAGGAGGACCGAGAAGGCCTCGGCGAGCTGCATGCCGCTGGGCGGGGGCGGCCGGCTGGGCCCGATGGAGGGCGCGTTGGCGTAGGCCTCGGAGTGGAGCCGGTCGCGGCAGAGCCTCATGAGCTGCATGACCTGCATGAGCTTCTGGTCGAGATCGGCGTACTTGTCCTCGGGGAAGAGCTCGCGGGTGGCGGAGTAGGCCTCGCGGGCGGTCTTCAGGCGGGTGATGGCGGCCTTCACGCGCTCCTGCTGCTCGGCGGGATTGTCGATCGCGAGGGCCGCCTGGTAGGCCTGCTTGACCTCCTCGACGGCCTTGTCGGCGTCGCCGAGAAACTCCTTGGGGGCGGTGACGATGCGGTCGACCTCATCCTTGAGGTAGGTGCGGAGGCCGGCCTCGGTGGTGACCTCGAGGTGGTCGGTCTTGTCGGTCACCTTGCCGCTGACCTTGGTGCCGTCCTTGAGGAAGACGACGTCGGCGGTCAGCGCGGAGCAAAGGAGCAGGAGGAACGACAGGATTCTCATCAGGCTCGCCCCCTATTCATCACCGACGGGTCACTTATTCGAACACGCCAGAAGGTTCGCAAGTTGCATAGATTATGGACGTTCCCAGCCGCCCTGGCCGGTCAAAATTCTCCGTTTTTGACGGAGGGAAGGGCGGTTCGGTTCCGGAAAAAGCTCCTTCGTGAATCCGGTTCCCCAGTGGACAGTCGCGGAAGAGGCCTCCGGATTACCCCAAAAGGATCTATGATCTGGTCATGGACATGGCGTGGCTTTTCGTGTCGCTCGTCATCGGGTCCGTCGGGCTCGCGCTGTTCATCTACGGCAAGAAGCAGACGCGCATCCCGCAACTCGTCGTCGGGATCCTGATGATGGGCTACCCGTACTTCGTCTCGAACGTCTGGCTGATGTCGGGCATCGCGGTCTTCCTCGTCGCGGGCCTCTGGATCGCGATCCGGATGGGAGGGTAGGAGCGGCCTCGGCCGGCACGGGAGGATGCTTGCACTGAGCGAGGCCGGCCGAGTCGAAGTGGTGGAGGGGGAGGGATTCGAACCCTCGAGGCCCTTGCGGACCCACCAGTTTTCAAGACTGGCGCTTTCAACCGCTCAGCCACCCCTCCGGCCATTATAAGCGACTTTCTATTTTAGTGTCATCAAGTGTCATCTTTTCGGGTATAGTATTCGGGACCTGAAAGGAGACGGCGATGAAGGCGAAGCAGTGGGGCATGTCAGAGAGGATAGAGAAGGGGCTGCGGATTGTCCAGCGGGGCGGCGAGGGCGGCGTGTGGTATCGGGAGGAGCGCGTCCGCGTCGAGAAGGGGATCAAGATCATTCGGAAGTCTCTCGAGACGACCGACAGGAAGCAGGCGAAGCAGAAAGCGATGGCGGGCATGGAGGCGCCCGCCCGTACCTTTCGCCGGGACATCACCGCTGCGGCCCTGAACCTGGAGGCGGCGCTCAAGGAATACCGCGAGTGGTTCGAGAAGACCCACAAGGCCAGCGGCGCGCTCACCTCGCTCCCGGCCGTCGAGCGGTTCGTGGATTTCGTCGGCGCCGAGAGGGACACCCGCGAGGTTTCACGCGAACACGTCCAGGGGTTCCTTGACCGGATGGAAGGGAAGAGCGCCATCTACGTCCGGAACACGTTCGCGAGGGTCCGCGCTTTCCTGCGCCGGGTGGAGCGAAAGCACAAGGACGCGGTCGACCTCCACGTCCTCCTGGGTGTTGACCTCCCGAAGGACACGGACGTATCGTCGACCGTGCCCAACGTGGAGATGGTCCAGACGATCCTCCGCAAGCTCAAGGGCCATTCGTGGCTCGGCGACTACGTGACGTGTCTCCTCGAGTCGGGGATGCGGCCCGGCGAGCTCCTGGCCGTCCGGGGCGTCGACCTCCGCGGGAACCTTCTCGACATCAAGCCCTGGGGCGAGTGGTCGCCCAAGTCGAAGTGGAGCAAAAGGACGATCCAGTTGACCGCCGAGGCCGCACGGATTCTCGAGGCGCGGAAGGGCCGACTCTTCCATCAGTCCTGGCCGATCTTCTGCCTCCCCAAGGGGAAGATGAGGACGGTCAAGACGGTCTCGCATCAGTACCGCCTCGCCATCCAGGAGGACGGGAAGGCCGCGGGCGAGTTCAAGGACGCGAACCTCTACGCCTGGCGGCACATCTTCTGCTCGATGCACGCGGCGCCGGGCCCCGCCTTCATGGACCTGGCCCAACTCGCCGGGTACATCGGGCACGGGCCCGGGTCGGAACGGACGTTGATGCGGTGGTACGTCGATCGCGACGCGCTTCGACGTGGGGCGCCGGTCTCTCTCGTGGGCGGGACGAAAGAGGGGAAGGTTGTTTCGATGAAGTCTGGCGGGTAGAATTCGTACACGGGCCTGCGGGGTAGCTCCCCGCGGGGATCACGGGCGGCGGGCTCGCCGTCCTCGGCGCCGTCGCCCGTGATCGAAGCCCGAGAGAGGACGGAGACAGCATGTCGAAGGACCGTGAACCACAACCCGAGCAACTCGCCGAAGCCATCAAGGCCATCGTGTCGGACCTCCGCGAGCGTTACCCCGACCCGCTCGTGACCGAAACGGACTACGTCGGCCTTGCGCTCTGGCGATCCCTGTTCCTCGAGCTGTCGGATCCGGGCAAGAAGGTCCGCCTATCCGAGGGGCCAGACCTCCTCCCGAATGTTCTCCTCGCCTTCCTCGTCGCCGTCCCGGATCTCCTCATCGAAGCCGGGTTCCTCATTCGCGCAGAAATCGAAGCCCTCGCGGCGGCGCCCGTCAATGGCGCGGTCGGCCATACTGTCCTGAATGTCGGCGGTCGTTGGCGCGCGTGGTCTCACGGATGGATCGCAGAGGGCGCCGGCGAGACGCGGGGCGAGATCCTCCGTGCAATCTTCCGTATGCGATGCATCCCGCGCCCGGCCGCGAAGGACATGGCCGTCATCACCGAAGCGGCGAAAGAGGCCAAGGTGAATCTGGAGCCGAGAGAGATCGTCGGACGCTTGACGCCGAATGAGTTGTTCTCCCTTGCGGCGGAGCGAATCTTCGAGGCCGGGGAACTTCCGGACAGGCTCCTCTTCTGTCGCGAGGACGGTTCCTGGGTGCTGGATCGTCTCGGAGTCCGCGACCTTCTGCGGACCGGACAGGCCGAGCATAGGCCCGCGGCGCGCGTGAGTCTCGATGGGACCGGTATCGAGCTGGTGAACCGGGAGGAGCAGGCTCCCTCCGAAGAGGAGATCCGCCAACGGGAGGCGATCGAGGAGGCGCTCCGCGTTGAGGCGGACCGCGAAGCCCTGGCCGTAGTACGGGAGTGGTCGAACGGCGCCGACAAGCTCGAGGCGGTCGTGGCCCGCCATCCGAACGTTGACGCGGGGCGGGTAACGCGATGCTGGGAGCGCCTCACCGACCGCTCGCGGCGCATGGCCTGAGTCTCGACTATCTTTCAAGTTCGCGAATTATCCTTCCCGAAAAAACGACCCCCTCCCTCCGTATGGGGGTATGAACAATTCGGAAGAGCGGCTCAAGGCTGCCGCCGCTGGCGGCCTGATCCTCCCAGAGATCCTGGACGTCCCCCTTCTGGCCCTCGCCACCCACAAGAGCGAGAAGACCGTCCGGGATTTGCTCCATCGCGGGCTCCTGCCAGGCCGGAAGGTCGGCCGGACCTGGTTGACGTCCCGTCGCGACCTGTTGCGCCTCCTAGCGACCCATGACGCCCCACGATTCGACCTGGTCCCGCCGGCGGGAGGGCCGTGGGCATGAAGGCCAAGACGAAGCCCAAGCCCGCCCCGAAAGGTAACGCCCTCGAGCGCCTCCGGTCCCAACTCGCTCACGGCGTTCCCGACGTCGCGGACTTCCTGGGCGTGAGTGCCTCGGCGATCCGTAGTCTCATAAGTTCCGGGAGGCTTCACGCGATTCGCGTTGGGGGCGGCGAGGAGCGCGTCCACCTGCTCGTCAGCACGCAGGAGATCGAGCGCCTCTTGGCGGGGTCGGCCGCGACGGCCGAGGCGAAGTCGTGACCCTCCCCCGCTACGTCCAGTCGGCGATCGAGAAGGAGCTCGCCGCGCTGCGTGGGGCCATTAACGGCCGGGCCGTTGCGACGTTCCGGGCCGCGGCTGCAATCGGCGGGTTCGTCGGAGCGGGGGCCGTCGACCAGCGCGAGGCCGAGGCGCTTCTCATGGAGACCGCACTCAGCACCGGCCTCCCGGAGCGCGAGGCGCGGAGCACCGTCAATCGGGGACTTCGGAAAGGCGCTGGAACGCCCCGCGACTTGCCGAGCGGGGATCGCGTCGAGCTCCACGTCGACCGGCCTACACCGCGTCCTGTGCCGCCCCCGATCTACCCGCCCGGTGCGGCCGACACCTGGGCCGCGTGCCGTCCGGTTGGTGACGATGCGGGCGCAGTGGCTTGGCTCGAATCGCGTGGCCTCACCGTGGCGGACGTCGAGACGTGGGACCTCGCCCGCGCACTTCTGAGCGTCGGCGAGTTGCCCGCCTGGGCGTCTTTCCGCGGCGTACCGTGGCGGCCGTCCGGGCACCGACTGGTTGTCCCGCTCTACGACGCTGCCGGCGAGTTGCGATCCGTACGGGCTCGCAAGTTGACGGGAGGCGACGGCATCAAGGAACTCGCCTCGGCTGGATTCGAGGTCCGCGGCCTCGTCATGGCCTGCCCGATGGCCCGGCGCGTTCTCACGGGGGACGCGCCCGCGTGGTGGCCCCCAACTTTCATCATCACCGAAGGGACGCCGGATTTCCTCACATGGGCAACCCGCCAGTCCGACGCGAACGAGAACGGCCCGGCCGTCCTGGGGATCTTCTCGGGTGCGTGGACCGCTGATCTTGCCGCGCGAATCCCCGACGGGGCCGAGGTCATCTTACGAGGGCACGAGGACGAGGCCGGCGAGGGCTACATGGAGAAGATCGCGGCCAGCCTCTCGGGACGCTGCCGGATCTTCGAGAGAGCGGGGGCCCAGCGTGGATGAGAATGACCGTTTTCGTGCCAAGGTTCTGCCCGTGGACCCGCACGAAGGGATGGCCCCGACGAATGGACAACCCCCGAAAGCCCCTCGTCTCCGACTTGTTCCCGTGAAGGAGCTCATGAACATGGTGTTGCCCGTTCGTGCACCGCTCTTCACCTGGGAGGGAAGAAACTTCATCCACAAGGACGCCCTGTACCTGGGCGACGGACTCACCCGGGCCGGTAAGGGCATGTTGGAAGGCGCGGGCCTCCCGGTCCTTCTGGCCTCCGGGAAGGCTTGGGGGGAATTCAAAGCGATCCAGCCCGGTCGAGTGGTGGTCGTGACGGTTGAGGACACACTCAGGCGCCTTCAGTCTCGGATCGGGAATTTCATTCGAGGACTCGGGATCACGTTCGCGGATCTCGAGGACCGGCTTTCCGTCATCGCCCGGCCGCGCGGCGGGATCCAACTCGACAACGCGGCCCACGTGAAGGAGCTGCTCGACGCGATCGTCCCGTACGTGGCGGACTACATTTTCATCGACAATCTCGCGCGCATGAGCGAGGGCGACGAGAACACCAGCGAGGTCAAGCCCGCCATGGAAGCCGTCGACACGATCCGCGAGATCACGGGCGCCGCAACGATCCTATGTCACCATTGGGGCAAGGAAAACGAGGGACGGCGGGGCGTATTCAAGTCCCGGGGCTGGTCCGGGATCCCCGGGTACGTCGAAGCCCACCTCACCGTCACGCGCCCGGACGGCTCCGACACCGCAACGCTATCCTTCCACGACGGCAAGGACGACGAGGATCTCGCCCTCGACTTCACCCTGCTCAAGGACGGCGGGGCGTGGGCCTATGGGGTCCGGGAAGCCGCGGCGATGGCCGGCTCGACGCCAGACGCCCCCCGCGCCCGCGTACTGAGCGCCCTCGGACAACTCCACCGGGAGACCCGGGAAGGTGTCACCGTCGCCGGGATTGCGGCTTCCACGGGACTCTCAGAGAGGACCATCGGGGAACACCTCCGGGCGTTGATCGAGCTCCAGGTCGTCCAGACTGTCGGGAAAGCACGGCTCACCCGCTACTTCCCCAAGGATCTCGCGGGGCTGGATCAGGGAAAGAATCTCGCGGGGGACTATAAGATCCCCCGCGCGATCCATGAAGGGGAGATCCGATGACTTTCCCGACATGCTATCGCTACTGGATCGAGGTTCAACTCCCGGATGGTGGATGGGTCTCCGACCTCCACCCCGAGCGCGCCGGGCACGACCGCCTCGAGCAGGTCAACCAGGTGGTCGAGGACCTGCGCAAGCTGGGCCCGCCGTGGACCGGCCGCGCCTTCCGCCTCGTCACGCCCGCGGGGCGCGTGCTCGAGACGCTCGAGGCCCTGCGGCCCGAGCCGAAGGCGGGAGGATCCAGATGATCCCCATGATGCGGCGCGCCCGTCCTGGGGCAACGGGGCGCGTCCTTGGAAGGCACGGGGGGTACCCCCCCCCCATCGCGGGTCCTTCCGGCCGACTTCATCGTTGGGGCCCCTGCGCTTTCGCGCTCCGACGAGTTTTTGAAATGAGACTCCCTGTCGTCGTTCAAAACTCCTGTGGGACCTGCGGAAGCGCCGATCAGGTTTTCCGCGCGACCGAGGGCCGATGGCGCTGCCGTGACTGCGACCGCGCGAAGAAGCGCCGGCTCAAGTGCTCGCTCAAGCAACAGTTCTGGGCGGTCTCTAACTTCGACCCCGCGCAGTACAACACGTCCGTGGACAAGGCCTCGCGGGCGATGGCCCCCATCGAACAGCAGTTCGAGCACGTCCTCGACGACCAGATCCTCGAGCAATGCCGGAAGGCGCTCGGGATCAAGACCGTCGACGAGCTCGTCGCGATGAGCCCGATTATCGACCCAGAAACCCGAAAGCTGTTGCCGCTCGCCGACTTCCGGGACGCGAAAGAATTCTTGACCGGCAAACCATCGACCGCGGGCAAGTCGCCTGCGGCGAAAACTCAAAAAGGGGGGGACAAATGAACGACGTTGCCATCAAGGTGCCCGAGTGCCCGGGCTGCAACGGACCGAAGATCAGCGAGCTCGGAGCGAATGGGGCTGCACGATTCTTCAGGTGCGGAAACGGATCGCACTGCAATTGGTTCTGGGGTCGGCACAAGTCGACGAACGCGTTGCTCACCGTTCCGAAATGTCGCGGCGTGAACATCCA
>JBGPCZ010000113.1:0-20523 GCA_041482015.1 Planctomycetota bacterium
GTCGGGGCGCAGGCGGATCAGGGCCTTGAGAGCCCGGCCGGCCGCGGCGTAGTTGACGGGCAGGAGGTGTCCGCCCAGCGCGCGCGCCACTTCCCCGCTGGGGTTGCGGCGCTGCTTTCCCCACGGTTTGAACCCGGTCAGGAGGACCCGCACGCGCGCGAGTATACGACCGGAGAACAAATGTTCAAGGGGAGAATAACGTGCCGGAGGAATCAGTTGACAGAACGAGGGCGCGCCCTAGAATTCACGAGTCCGCGGCAGTAGCTTTGATTGCACAACTTGGAGACTCACGTGCCGCTGGAACTACGACCGGGAGCGACCGTGCCGATCCCATGCCGGCACTGTCAGAAGTCACTGATCAAGTTCACCCTCAGCGAGGGCGTTCACGCTCTGCCCTGCCCACGCTGTGGAGGCACCACCGAGGTGCAGGTCTATCCTGAGACGGGCACGTGGAGGGTCAAAACCTCCCCCGCCTCCACCCGCCCCAAGACACCACTACGCTAGATTCCAGCCATAAAACAGACGGTGCGACTTATGGCTGGCTACACGGCGCGGGGGTGGGCGCGGTCGTAGACCTCTTTCAGCCTATGGGTAGTGACATGGGTGTAGATCTGGGTCGTCGTTAGGTTGGCATGGCCCAGCAGCTCCTGGACGGCCCGCAGATCGGCCCCCCGGTTCAGAAGGTGGGTTGCGAAGCTGTGGCGCAGCGTATGGGGCGTCACGCGCTTCCGGAGGCCCCCCAGTGTGGCCCGATGGTCCAGGATCCGCCGGACGCTCCGCACGTTCAGGCGCGTGCCGTTCTTGTTGACGAAGACGGCCTCCGTGGCTGACTCGAGCCGCGACAGGTGCGCCGCCCGCACGGGCATGTAGACCTCGATCGCCTGCGCGGCGCAACTCCCCAGCGGGGCCAGCCGCTCCTTGCCGCCCTTCCCCCGTACCAGCGCAAAATGCTCGTCCAGCTGAAGGTCGTCGAGGTCCAGCCCCGTCGACTCGCTGACGCGCAGGCCGCCGCCGTACAGGGTCTCCAGCAGCGAGCGGTCTCGCAGGTCGCTGAACGTGTCGCCGGTCGTCGCCTCGAGCAGCCCTTTGACCTCCGCTTCCTCCAGGAAATTGGGCAGCTTCTTGTCCAGGCGGGGAGTCCGCACCTGCCGGACCGGGTTTGAATCGATCTCCCCCCGGCGCAGGAAGTAGTCGTAAAACGTCCGGAGACACGCGAGCATCCGCGCCATCGAAGTCTTCTCGTACGCCTCGGCGTGCAGCTTTGCCAGGAACCGCCGGAGGAGCATGACGTCGACCGACGCACCCAGCAGCCGTTCTTCCGCGCCCAGGAATGCGACGAACCGCTCGAGGTCGCCGCCGTACGCGCGAACGGTGTGGGGCGACAGGTTCCGCTCGTACCGGAGATGCCGGAGAAACTCTTCCCGGGAGGTCATTCGGGGGCGGTCCGCTCGAAGAGACGATTGAGGATCTGGTTGGAGACGAACTGAAGCCAGCGCGACTGCACGGCCATGAACTCGCGCTCGCGCGTGAACGGGGAATCGCTGTCCACCTGGGCCTGGGAGTACGCCACCAGCTCCTTCCGGATCCGTTCCTCGTGCGCGTCGTAGACCGTCTCGAATGCGTCGATCCAGTTCGGCGCCTTGTCTCGTCCCATCGCGAGCGGCCCGCGCCGCCAGGAGGCCGACTGGACGATCTTGTCGATGTCCGCCGAGGAGATCGACCGGCCCTGCACGCGGAGGAACTGGAGGGACAGCGCGATTCGCGGCGGCTCAAAGGGATCGTAGTCGGTCACCGCGACGACGAGCACCGCGTCCGCCTTCGCGGCGCGCCCCCACCGGAGCGCCTCTTCCGAGCTCGTTGGGATTCCGCCGCCCGCCGACACGATCTGCATCGGCCGTACGACGCGAAAGCCCTCGAACTTCGTGATCTCGTTGGCCAGGAGGTTCGCCATCTCGATCACATCCAGGCGCAGCTCGCGCGTCTGGTTGATGAAGGGGAGCACGGCCACCACGTGGAGGTCCGGATAGGGGTTCGGTGGGTAAGATTTGTACTTCCCGCTCTCGAGCGCGCAGCCGCCCAGCAGGACGAGCGCCGCCAGGGCGATCCTCATTTGTCCTCCGGGTCGTCGAGCGGCTTCACCCGCAGGCTCCAGATGTTCACCGCGCCCCCGCGGTTCGAGACGAAGAACACGCGGTCCCTTCCCCACGCGGGCCACCATTCGGCGGAGAGGTCGTCCGTCAGCCGCGTGTCGTACGTCCCGTCGGGCTTGATAACCCAGAGGTCGTCGGCCTCGTCGGGCCAGCCAAACGCGCGTGACTCGGTGCTTCGGTTGGCCGTGGCGTAGGCGATCCATCGTCCGCCCTCCGAGAAGCGCGGGTTTAGCGCCGACCACCCGTGGGCCTTGTCCGACACGACCTCGCGGAGAGCGGTGCCGTCGGGCCGCACGACCCAGACGCCGCTGCGGCCGCCCGCGACGCGCGGCTGCGACTGGAACGCGATCCATTCGTCGTTCGGGTTGGGCGACCAGTCGGGATACATGCCCGGCCCGAGGAACGTCTTGACGCGCGTGCCGACGTCGACGATGACCAGCTGCCAGAGGCCGCCGATGTTGCGGGAGTAGACGAGGCGCTTTCCGTCCGGGGCCCAGGAGGGGGCCACGTCGTCGCCGTCCTCGAACGTCACCTGCGTGATGCTGAGCGGTGCGTCGATGCGGGCGACGTAAACATCGAAGTTGCCGTCCTTGTTGGACGCGTACGCGAAGCGGGTCCCGTCGGGCGAGACGCGGGGGAACAGGTTGTCGCCGTTGTTCTGGGTGAGCTGGGTGGCCGCGACGCCCGTCGTCTCGCGCCGGGCGATCTGCGGGTGCGGGCCGAACTCGGTCGTCGCGTAGAGGAAGAATGAGCCGTCGCGCGAGGGGGACGGGTGGGTGGCGCGGCCGCCGGTCGCGACCGAGGTGTGGCGGATGAGGTCGCGCCAGGGGGGCTCGGCCGCGTTGGCGCCGATCGCGTTGTCGCGCAGGTCGTCGCTCGACCAGTCGGGGGCTCGCGGGATCGCGGAAGGCTGCGACGAGGGCCGGCCGGGATTCGCGCAGCCGGCAGCCACGAGCAGCAGGACGATCCCCCGGCACGTCTTCATGAATGGCCCTCCCGGTTTCTCATGGATATATCGACCCAACGTCCTATAATCTGAACCGCATGAAGGTCAGCATCCTGATGGGCAGCGACTCGGACCTCGAGTCCGTGCAGGGGGCGATCGACGTGCTCCAGCAGTTCGGCGTCCCCCACGAGGCGCGGGTCCTGTCGGCCCACCGGACGCCCCGGCAGCTGCGGGCCTACCTCGAGAAGTGCCCCGCGCAGGTCTTCATCGCGGCGGCCGGGGGCGCGGCCCACCTCGCGGGCGTGATCGCGGCGGAGGTCACGAAGCCGGTGATCGCCCTTCCCGTGCAGGGCAAGTCGATGAACGGGCTGGACAGCCTGCTCTCGATGGTCCAGATGCCGCCCGGCGTGCCCGTGGCGTGCGTGGGGGTCGGTGCCGGGAAGAATGCCGGCCTGCTGGCGGTCCAGATCCTCGCGCTCGCCGACAAATCCTTGGCCGACGCCCTCGAGAAATTCAAATCATCCCAAGCGGCTGAGGTCTCAAAGAAGGACGCCGCCCTTCAGCAAAAGCTGAAGAAGTAAGTGTTGAGTTACAGATCGGATCTGTCACTTAACAGTTGGGAAAACAAAAGGGAGTGGTCCGGAACCACTCCGAACCACTCCCTCGTCCAGTAAGGGCGGGTCAATTTTCTCAGGTCCCCCATTCCCCCTCGATCTTGCCGAAGACTGGAGCAAGTCCCGTTCCACAAACGCACTACCCAGGTAAGCTGGATCTGCTTGGGCAATAAGTGGTTAAATTGGCCTCGCTGCGGGGTCGGCCCGGCATAATGGGACTTCGTTACCGCCCCGTAACCCTATTACTCCCCGGTGCAGTTGACAAAAGCAGACGGTCTGTTTTTGCCGTTGGCAAAATGAGACAGTCTATTTTTGCTGGGCCAGGCGATCCCGGGCGTACGCCGCATAGCGGGTGCCGGCCAGGTCTCGCTCGATGGATTCCAGCAGCGACCGCGCCTCGCTCGTCCTCCCTTCCCTCTCCAGCAGGTCGGACAACCGAAACGCCAGGGTGGACTTCGGCTCGGGATCGGCGACGAGCGGCAGCGCGCGGCGAAGGCAGTCCAGGGCGTCGGTCACAGCCCCCCGGCGAAGGTGAATCTCGCCCATCCGGCGGAGCGGTTCCGGGTCCTTCGGGTCCCTCGCCACCTCTTCCCCGTACAGCGCCATCGCCCGGTCGAACTCCCCGTCGTGCTCCGCCTTCTCCGCCACGTCATACGTCTTCTGGACCTTCATCGTGCTGATGCCCGTCGCCGACGCGTGGAACCGGTCGAGGTTTTCGCTGATCAGGAAGCCGAGGTATCGATACCCGAGCAGCACCCCGAGGATCAGCACCAGCACGAACGCCGGGACCGTCATCATCGGGTGGCCCTGGTGGATGAACGTCGTGACGACCGAGGCCGCCAGCGCGAAGTAAAGCACGACGCTCGACAGCTGGAAGAGCGGCGCCTGGAGCACCGGCCGCTCCGACTTCGCCAGCACGCTCATCGCCCCGCAGTACGCCCAGAAGAGGACGGCGACCGCGCCCGCGCCGATCATGTCCTCTCGAGCAGCCCCGGATTCCTCATGCGGGAGCGAGCCTCCTCGAACTCGATCTGCCCGCGCAGGTAGAGGTCCTTGAGCGCCGCGTCGAGCGTCTTCATCCCGTCCTTCGCGTGCGTCTCCATGATCGAGTAGAGCTGGTGCGTCTTCTCCTCGCGGACCAGGTGCGCCACCGCCGACGTGTTCCGCAGCACCTCGACCGCCGGCACGCGCCCCTGGCCGTTCTTCCGCGGGAGCAGCCGCTGGGCGAGGACGCCGAGCAGGGAGAGCGACATCTGCGCCCGCACCTGGCCCTGCTGGTGCGCCGGGAACGAATCCAGGAGGCGGTCCACCGCCTGCACCGCGTCATTCGTGTGCACCGTCGCGATCACAAGGTGACCCGTCTCCGCCGCCGAAAGCGCACAGGCGATCGAGTCGGGGTCGCGCATCTCGCCGACGAGGATCACGTCGGGCGCCTCGCGCAGCACGTGCTTGAGCGCGTTCGCGAACGACTCGGTGTCCTCCCCCACCTCGCGCTGCTCGATCACCGACCGGTCGTTCGCGTGGATGAACTCGATGGGGTCCTCGATCGTGACGATGTGTGCCTTCTTCTTCCGGTTGATCGCGTTGAGCATCGCGGCCTGCGTCGTCGACTTCCCATGCCCCGTGGGGCCGGTGATCAGGACCAGCCCCTGCGTCGCCATCGCGAACTCCTCGACGACCGGCGGGAGCGACAGCTCCTCGATCGACGGGATCCGCGACGGGATGAGCCGGAACGCCGCGCCGACGGTCCCCCTCTGGAGGAAGACGTTGCCTCGGAACCGGTGGTCGCCGTGGAGCGTGAACGAGAAGTCGAGCTCCTTCTCGCGCTCTAATTTCGCGATCTGGCCCTCGTTGAGCATCGCGTAGACGAGCTTCTTCGTCCCCTCCCCCGTGAGCGCGTCCGTCTTCATCCGCTGGAGCTCGCCGTTGATGCGCAGGCACGGGACGGTCTCGGCGGAGATGATCACGTCGCTGGCGCCTTGCTCGAGGGCCTTCTTGAGGATCTCGACGAGGTCCGTCACGCCTTCGCCCCGGCGACGAAGTTCCGGAGAAGCGACGAGAGCCGCGGCTCGGCCGCGACGGCCACCGCGATGATCTGCTCGACGTTCACCGGCTCCAGCGTCTCGGGGATGCAGAGGTCCGTGACGATCGAGACGCCGAGGATGCGCATCCCCGCGTGGACGCCCACGATCACCTCGGGGACGGTCGACATCCCGACCGCGTCGGCGCCCATCGCGCGGAGCATCCGGTACTCCGCGCGTGTCTCGAGGCACGGGCCGGTCAGCGCCACGTAGACGCCGCGCCGGACGGGGATCTTCTGGTCGGCGGCGATCGACTCCGCGAGTTTCAGGTACTCGCGGTCGTACGGGCGGCTCATGTCGGGAAAGCGCGGCCCGAGCGTCTCGTCGTTCGGCCCGACGAGCGGGTTGACGCCCATCAGGTTGATGTGGTCGTCGATCAGCATGAGGTCGCCTTTCGCGTACGACGGGTTGAGCCCGCCGCAGGCGTTCGAGACGACGAGCGCCTTCGCCCCGAGCGCGCGCATGACGCGCACCGGGAACGTGATCTGCTCGAGGGTGTAACCCTCGTAGAGGTGCAGGCGTCCCTCCATCGCGACGACGGATCGCCCCTCGAGCGTGCCGAGGATCAGCTCGCCCTTGTGGCTCGCGACGGTCGAGCGGGCGAAGTGCGGGATCTTCTCATAAGGGATGACGGCGTCCTTGTGAATCGCCTGCGCGAGGGCGCCCAGGCCGGTGCCGAGGATGATCGCGAACTCGGGCCGGGTCTTCGCGCCGATGGCCGCGACGGCCTCGTCAATGCGTTCGTGGAGGGTCACGCCCCTATTCTACTCTTTCGCCAGGACTTCCGCGACTTCCACCATCGACGAGGGCCGGCGCGCGGGATCCTTCTCGAGGGACCTCATGCACAGGTTCTCGAGCGCGGGCGGAAGGGTCCGTCCCTCCGAACCCCTGAGCGCGGCGAGCAGTTCGCCCGGCGGGCGCGGCGTCAGGCACATCACCTGCTCAAGAATGGAGACGGGTCTCCCTTCGAACGGCGGAGAGCCGCAGAGCAGCTCGTAGAGGACCGCGCCGAACCCGTAGACGTCGGTACTCGGCCCGAACCGGTTGAACTCCCCGCGGACCTGCTCGGGTGCCATGTATTCCGGCGTCCCGCAGATATCCTCCGGAGGAGCGCCCTTCGCCTGAAGATTCCGCGCGAGGCCGAAGTCGAGGATGTGGATGCGGTCCTCCCGGTCCACCAGGAGGTTGCCGGGCTTGAGGTCGCAGTGGATGATCGGCGCGGGGCGCGAATGGGCGTAGTGAAGGGCCCGCGCCGCCTCGACCAGGAGCGTCCGCACGCGGGCCGGGTTCTCATGGTACGGCGTCAACCGGCCGAGGGCGCGGCTGAGCGTGATCTCCTGCTCCAGCGTCCGGCCCTCCAGGTACTCCATGCTGACGTAGATCTGCTGGTCGATACACCCCGCCTCGAAGACGGTCACGATCGCCGGATGCCGGAGCTTGATCGCGTGACGCGCCTCCTTGATCAGGCTTCCGAGGTGCCACGTCGCGCCGCGCTCCACGTCGGGCATCACGTCGGCCCGCACCCGCTTGAGCGCGACGTGCTGGCAAAGGTAGGTGTCCCAGGCAAGGTGCACGACGCCGACGCCGCCGCGTCCCAGTTCGCGAAGAAGGACGTACTTCCCAAAGAGATTCGCGGGATCCTTGCGCGCCTCCTCCACCTCCGCGGGCAGGGGCTCGTCGCTCAGGATCATGATGGGGGCGTCGCTGACGGCGAGCCGTCCGTGGACGTGAGGCTCCTTCAATTCGCCCCCGCAGCCGCACCGGTAATCGACCGCGTCGTCGCGGAGGGGGACGTTGACCTGGATGCCGCACCGGGTGCAGGAGCGGATCTCCTGCTTCTGTTCGGCGAGCGCCTCGGTCACCTGGTCGGCGGTGACATATCCCTTGGAGACCAAGAGTTCCCCCAGCCGCGGGGCCGCCCGGCCCTGGCGGATGAAGTCCCCCTGGAGCCGGAGACATTCCTGGACGCGTTCAGGAAGCGTGTAACCCTTGCGGACGAGGAGGACCCCCAGATTGCCCCCGGCCCCCTCCTGGATCGGCGTTGCGGTCCCTTCGTACGGTTGAGCCATCACCGACCCCAGAGGAGCAAACGAGATGCCATCTCAAGCGGGGTGGAGGCGAGTGAACTCCCCCACAATTATGTCCTCTTCGCTTCGCGAAGGTTGGCTTTCAATGCTCCTGTGACTCCAGCCAGCGCTCGGCGTCAATCGCGGCCATGCAGCCCATGCCGGCCGCCGTGACCGCCTGCCGGTAGACGTGATCGACGCAGTCTCCGCCGGCAAAGACCCCCTCGACGCTGGTGTAGGTCCCGCGCGTGACCTTGACGTAGCCTTTGTCGTCGAGCTCGATCGCGCCCTTCACGAACGCCGTGTTCGGTTCGTGGCCGATCGCGACGAAGACGCCGTTCACCGGCAGGACCGATTCGGCCTTGGTGTTGATGTCCTGCAGCCGGAGGCCCGACACCTTCCCCGCCTTGACGTCGAGCACCTCGGCCACGATGGAGTTCCACTTGAATTCGATCTTCGGGTTCTTCTTCGCCTTGTCCTGCATGATCTTCGAGGCGCGGAGCTGGTCGCGACGGTGGACGATCGTAACCTTTGACGCGAACCGCGTGAGGAACGTCGCCTCCTCGACCGCCGTGTCGCCGCCGCCGATGACCGCAAGCGGCTTGTTCCGGAAGATCGGAAGCGCGCCATCGCACGTCGCGCACGCCGAGAGACCCTTGTTCATCAGGAGCTTCTCGGACGGGATGCCGAGGAACTTCGCCCCGGCACCCGTCGAGACGATGATCGCCCGGGCGGAATACTCCTTGTCGATGGTCCAGAGGCGGAACGGGCGGCTTTTGAAGTCGACCTTGTCGATCCAGCCCGTCTCGATCCGCGTCCCGAACCGCTCGGCCTGCTTTCTCATGAGCTCCATGAGATGCGGGCCCTCGACGCCCTCCGGGAAGCCCGGGTAGTTCTCGACGTCGGTCGTGATCATGAGCTGGCCGCCGGGGATGTCGACCCGCTTGGAGGAGTCCGCCTCGCCCTCGACGATCAGCGGTTTCAGGTTGGCGCGGGAGGAGTAAAGCGCGGCGGTGTAGGCGGAGGGGCCGCTCCCGACGATGATGACGTTCTCAGTGGCCAATCTTCTTCTTCCTGTTCTTCAGGTAGTCCACGAAGACGCTGCCCCCCAGGTGGTCGGGCGAGGAGAAGTAAGCGCGTCCGCGGTTGACCTGGGTCAGCTTGTTGACAAAGTCTACCAGCGTCGGATCTTCCGTCAACATGAACGTCGTGACGACGATCTTATTCCGCCGGCACGCCGCGGCCTCCTCGAGCGTCTTCCCGACGATGCGAGGGTCGAGCCCCATCGCGTTCTTGTAAAGCCGCCCCTCGTCGTACATCGCCGACGGCTTGCCGTCGGTCACCATGAAGATCTGCTTGTTCGGGTGCTTCTTGCGGAGCAGGATGCGCTGCGCGAGCTGGAGCGCCGCGCGCGTATTCGTGTGGTACGGACCGACGCCGACGTACGGAAGCTGCTCGACCTTGACCTCGACCGCGTCGTCGCCAAAGAGGCAGACGCTGAGCGAGTCCTTTGGATACCGGGTCTGGATGAGCTCGGCGAGCGCCAGCGCGACTTTCTTCGCGGGCGTGATCCGGTCCTCGCCGTAGAGGATCATCGAGTGGGAGATGTCCAGGAGGAGCACGGTCGCGCAGCTCGTCTGGTGCTCGGTCTCGTTGACCTCGAAGTCCTGCTCGCCGAGCCGGAGCTCCGCGCCGGTGCGGAGGAGCGAGTTGTGCATGGTGCGCTGGACGTCGAGCGCGGAGAAATCCTGCCCGAACTGCCAGGGGCGGGTCTCGGGGAGCCGCTCGCCGCCGGAGCCGTCAAAGGGGGTGCGGTGCTCGCCGAACGCGCCGCGCTTGAGGTTGTTGAAGATGCGGTTGAGCGCGTCCTGCCGGATCATGCGTTCGCCCTTGCGCGTCAGGACCGGGAAGCCGGGCTCGGTCGAGATGATCTTCTTGTCCTCGAGGGACTGGCGGAACTGCGCGAGATCGGCGCTGGCGTCGATGTAGCCCATGGCCTGGAGCCGCTTCATGTAATTGAGAGTCTTCTCAACATCCCCGTTGGCCTGGAGAAGGAGATGCTGGAAGAGCGCCATGAGGGTGGCGAACTCCTTCAGCTTCTGGAGGAGGTCCGCGTCCCAGCGTTCGTAACGAAAGGCGACCATGAGAGAAGATTCACCCCAAAAACACGAAGGACACCAAGATTATCTTCTTACGGCTGGCTGATCGGAGCCCCAGAGGAGGTCGTGCCCTTCTGTCCTTAGGAAACCAGTGCATGGGTTGGATTATATCTCGCCGGCGACGGACCGGGAAGACCCGGGGTTGACGGCGATCCTCGGCCCAGGGGGGAGCGTGTCTGGCATCCGGGGATACAATGCCCTATCATCGCGGATCACGGTGTGGCTGGAGACGATTTCGCCCAGGCGGGCGGGAGGCCTGCGCCGCAGGCGGGTAACCGATGGCGGAATCAGAGGCCGGGCTCCTCGAGCGCAGGGTCGTCGCCAAGATTTCCTGGCGCCTCCTTCCCTACCTCTTCCTGCTCTACGTCATCGCCTACCTCGACCGCATCAACGTCGGCGTCGCCCACCTGCAGATCACCCGGGACCTTCCCATCGGCGAAAGCGCGTGGGGCCTGGGAATGGGGCTCTTCTTCCCGGGCTATTTTCTTTTCGAGGTGCCGAGTAACCTCATCCTGGCCCGGGTCGGCGCTCGCGTCTGGATCGCCCGGATCATGATCGTCTGGGGCCTCGTCTCGGCCGCCATGGTCTTCGTGAGGGGCGAGTGGAGCTTCTTCGTGCTCCGGTTCCTGCTCGGGGTGGCGGAGGCCGGATTCTTCCCGGGGATCCTCTTTTACCTGACCCGATGGTTCCGGCAGAAGGATCGCGCGCGCGCCGTCGCGTTGTTCATGACGGCGGGCACGATCACGGGGGTCATCGGCAATCCCATCTCCGGGTCGCTCCTGGAGATGGATGGGGCGGCCGGCCTCAAGGGGTGGCAGTGGCTGTTCCTCCTGGAAGGACTTCCCGCGGTCATCCTCGGGATCTCGGTCCTCTTTCTCCTGACCGAACGCCCCGAGTCGGCGACATGGCTCTCGGACGAGGAGCGCGACTGGCTGACTCGCGAGCTCAGGAGCGAACAGGCCGACAAGGAACAGGGCGCGGGCTTGAGCCTGGTCCAGACCCTGACCCAGCCCCGGGTTCTCATTCTCGCGGCGATCTACTTCCTGATCGCCTCGGGCGGCTACGGCTTTGAGCTTTGGCTTCCCGAGATCGTGAAGTCCGTAAGTGGAGCCGGCAATTTCCACGTCACCCTGCTTACGGCGATTCCCTATCTCGTGGCCACGGTCGTGATGGTCGCTGTCGCGCACCACTCGGATCGGACGGGCGAGCGGAGGCGGCACGTGGCTATCCCGGCATTCGTGGCGGCGGCGGGATTCGGCGCCGCGGCATTTCTCGGGAATCCGGTCCTGGCGCTGGTCGCGTTGTCGCTGGCTTGGGCGGGCGCCAAGGCGCTGCAGGCCCCGTTCTGGGCCCTGCCTCCCGCGTTCCTGAGCGGCACCCGGGCGGCCGCCGGGATGGCGCTGATCAATTCGGTGGGAAATCTGGGCGGTTTGGCGGGCCCGTGGATCATGGGCGCGCTCCGAAAGTCCACGCAGAGCTACTCCACGGGACTGGTGGCCTCGGCGATTTTCTTCCTGGCCGCCGGCACTGCTGCCCTTGCCATCAAGGGAAGCCCGAAGAGATGAGGCGATTTACGACACCCGCGCGGGTGGGACGGCGCGGCCGAGATGATGGACGTCGTCGAACTCGGCCACCAGGCGCGCGAACGGGTCGCGCAACGCCGCCGCGTAGTCGTTGGGCGCCATCCGCAGCGCGTCCATGATCTCGATCACCTCGTCGTAGCCGGCATGGCGCATCGCGGCCGCGGGCGTCATCCGGATCGAGGTGCCCTTGCGCGGCGTACGGTCGGCCGGACGATCCTCGCCGCCCGGCGAGATCAGCGGGATCGCCTCGAACGACGCGACCTCCTCGAGGCCCGTCCCGGATCCCACCGCCGCCACCTTCGCCGTCTCCTTCTTCACCATCGACGGCGCCGGGAGGTCGCCCTTGCGGCCCTTGTAGATCCGCTCGAAGGCCGCGCGCACCTGCGTCTCGTCGGCCTGGAGGACCTTGATCTTTCCCGCGACCACGCCCTTGAGCTCGTTCAGCGCGGCGCGGTTGAAGTAATTGGCTTTCGCGATGCAGAGGATCTCGCCGATCCGGCAGAGCGGCACCAGCTCGTGCTTCCGCGCAATCTCCTCGGGGACCAGCTTCGCCGCCTGGTCTGAGAAGGTGATTTTCCGCAGGTCTTCGAGCACCGGGATGCGGAAGTCGCCGGCGAGGAACGCCGCGAGGTCCGCCCGCTTGACGTGCGGCGTCGCCTCGAGGACCGACGCGAGCGCCGAGCCGCGGAGCCCGCCGTCGGCGATGGCCTTCGCCAGTTCCTCGTACGTGACGACGCCTTCCGCGATGAGGAGCTCGCCGATTCGTTCGGATTCGCCGGCCATGATCCCCGGATTATAGTTCATGGGTGAAGCGAATCAAGATAACTCTGGAAAAATCGGCCGGGACCGCTATCTTCACAGGACCGTGCATTCCGCGGGCTTCGACCTCCTACTGCGCGCCGTCCCCGCCATCGCCCCGCCGGTCATCCGCACGCTCTTCTCGACCCTCAGCGTCCGCATCCACAACCGCCGCGTCTGGGACGAATACGTCGTGCCCCGGAAAGCCTTCATCGGGGTGGTGTGGCACAAGGATTTTTTCTTCGCCCTCGACTACTTCCGCCGCCGGCATGTCGTCGTCATGGTGAGCCGCTCGAAGGATGGCGAGCTCGTCTCGCGGACGATCCGCCGCCTGGGCTACCAGACGGTCCGGGGATCGTCGAGCGCCGGCGGCAAGGAGGCTCTCCACGAGGTGACGCGGATGATCCGCGACGGCTGGGGCTCGGCGATCATCGCCGACGGCCCGCGCGGCCCCGCCCGCGTATCCAAGATGGGGGCCATCGTCGCCTCGAAGGAGTCGGGCGTCCCGATCATCCCGCTCGGCTGCCACGCCGAGCGATCGTGGAGGCTGCGGAACTGGGACCAGACGATGATCCCGAAGCCCTTCTCGCGCACCGTGGTGGCGTTCGGCGACCCCTTCGTCGTTCCCCCGGACGCGTCTCGCGAGGAGTGCGAACGGGCGCGCGCGGACCTCGACGCACGGATGGCGGAGCTTGAGGCTACTTGTCGGCGGTCCGTGGAGGGCGCGTGACGTACCAGCCGTCGGGCTTGTGGACCCAGTGGATCGGCTGGTCGCTCACCTTCACCTCGCCCTTGGGGATCTTCAGCGAGTAGGACATCTGGCAGACGGCCGTCGTCCGCCCGACGAGCCCCTTCAGGTGGACCTGGACGTCGTCGAACTCCCACTTCTCGATCTCGACCTTCTCCGCGAGGAGCCGGGAGAACATTTCGGCCAGCTGTGCGTCCGGCAGATCGCCGTACGCCAGCTTGTCCAGCATGCCCCGGACCGTCTTGAGGTCCTTCTTCTGCATCGCCTTGAGCAACTCGTCGGTCCGTCCAATCAGCTCCTCGGTCAGCCGCTTCTCCTGCGTGTCCTTGATCTTCCCGAGAATCCTCTGCCGCGGCTCTTCCGGCTTGGGCGGCGGCGGATCGGGCGGCTTGGGAATCGGCTTCGGAGGCTCGGTCGCTTTCGGAGGTTGCGGCGTGGAGGCCTGCACGATCTCCGGCTTTTTCGAGTCGCCCTTGCCTTCCGTGGGCCCGGCGGAGGAGGGCTTCCCCAGCACCAGGCCGAGGATGATCCCCACGACGAGGATGCCGGCGATCGGAAGCGCGATCATCGCCGCGCGCCGGCGGGACTTCGCGGGCGGCGGGGACTGGACGGTCGATGCGGGCGAAGCCTTGAGGGCGTCGAGTTCGCGCACCAGCGCCTCCGCGCTGGCCGGCCTTTCGTCGGGCTTCTTCTTCATCAGCCGCGCGATCACGAGGCAGACGTTCTCGGGAATCGTCGGATCGATCTGGCGCGGCGGCACCGGCTCCTCGTTCACGTGCTTGAGGACGATCGAGATCGGCGTGGCCGCCTCGAAGGGCTTGCGGCCCGTGATCATGTGGTACAGCGTCGCGCCGAGGGAGTAGAGGTCGCTCCGCGCGTCGACCGTCAGCCCCTGGGCCTGCTCCGGCGACATGTAATAGGGCGTCCCCACGATCTGTCCCGTGCCCGAGAGCGTGCGGTTCGAGTCGGTATCCTTCGCAAGCCCGAAGTCGGCGACCTTGATCAGGCCGTCCTTCGAGAGGAGGATGTTGGCCGGCTTGATGTCGCGGTGGACGACGCCGAGCTTGTGGGCCGCCGCGAGCGCGACCGCGACGCGCTTCGCCACCGCGACCGCCTCGCCGACCGCGAACTTCTTCTTCTCCTTCAGGATGAGATCGAGACTCCGGCCCTCGATGTACTGCATCGTGATGTAGTGGACCCCGTGCTCCTCGCCGACGTCGTAGACCTGCACGACGTTCGGGTGCTCCAGCCGCGCGGCCAGCCGCGCCTCGCGCTGGAAACGGCCGATGAACTCGCCGTTCGAGGCGAGCTCGGCCGGGAGGACCTTGATCGCGACGGGCTTGTTCAAGCCGGTGTGATGGGCCAGGTAGACCGCGCCCATCCCGCCGGCGCCGACCTTGCGCTCGATGCGGCAGTGGCCGATCTCCTTCCCGATCAGGGCGTCGTCGTGCTTGACGGCCATCGTCTTCGTGTATTCTATCACGCTGTTGGGAAAGCCACGGACGATCGCCATCGCGGCCGCGCTCCTCTTCGCGGGGGCGCTCTCCCTCCGTCTGTGCGGCTCCGCCCCTCCGCCTCCCCGGCGGGTGGCGCTCGAGATCCCCCCACCCCCGCCCCGCGTGGTTGAGTTTCTCCCAACCCGCGGCGTCGAAGTGGCTCCTCCGGCGCGAATTTCGGTGGATCGACTCCGCCCGTTCCTCGAAAAGCTCGGCCGTGCCCGGCTGCTCCGCGATCGGCGGTCGATGGACCTCCTGCGAAAGGAGATCCCCCCGGTCTTCGAGAGCGATTTCGAGGGGCTCTACCCCTGGCTCTCGGGCGATCTCTTCCTCTCCGCCGGCGTGGCGGAGTTGGCGCGCCTTTTCGGTCGGCGCGAGTCCATCCCGCACCTGGCCGCGGCGCTGGCCCGGGCAGGCCACCCGTTCCTCAAGGACATCGTCATCGACAGCCTGGCCTCGCTCGGTGGCGACGCGGTGTCCGCCGCCCTTCTGGGTTCGCTTCGGGACGACCCCGACGACAGCGTCCGGCTCCGCTGCGCCTCGGCGCTCGGAGGCCTTCCCGGCCCCGAGTCGCTCCGCGCGCTGATCGACGCCCTGCGCGACTCGAGCCCGCGCGTCCGCTCGTCCGTGGCCGCCGCCCTCGCCCGCATGAACGGCTCGGGGGCCGTCGATATCCTTCTCGGCGCGCTTCGTGACGAGCGCGATCCCAAGGCGCAGGCCGACCTTGTCGTCTCCGCCTATGCGGCCGGCGGCGAGTCCTCCCTCGACGCGCTGGTCCGGGAGATCGATCAACGCCCGGCGATGGCGGCACTGCTGCGAACCCGGGTCCGGACCCGCGACGACGCTCGCTATCGACGGGCCTACGACCGCGCGTTCTTCGAGCCGGGCGGCCCCCCGATCCCGCACGATCCATTGATGCCGCGGATCGGGATCACGCTCGAAGCCGGCTCGGGCGTCTCACCCCGCGAGGTCGGAACGCTCCTCTTTGGGACGGCACCCCTCGACCGCTACCGCGGCTGGTTCTACATCCGCCGGGCCGACGATTTCCCCGTCCCGACTGCGTTCGACGGGTCCGGCAACGCGATGGAGTCGGTCCCTTATGGGGATCTCGAGGGGACGGTCTTCCTCCACTTCAAGGACCCCGCGAGCTTCGACAAGGGCGTTCTCGGGTACACGACGGGCTGCCACGCGTTCGTGCAGGGCGTCTCGCTGCTCCACGAGTTCGGCCACGCCTTCGCGCGCCTGGGCGACGAGTACGCCGACGGCAGCCGCTGGCCGGCGGCGAACCTGTTCCAGCAGCCGGCCAGCCCGTGGATGCCGCTCGTCTCCGCGGGGTTCCTGGGCGCCCCGCTTCGGCGCGACTCGGAATTCCTCATCCCGTCGGACAACTGCTACCTGAACAACAGCCCGTTGCAGCGCCGTTACTGCCCGGTCTGCCAGCTCGAGATCCACGCGCGGATGGCCGAGCTCGCGGGCGCGCCGCTGCCGTGGTGAGACATTTCCCTTATGGCACTCGATACTTACTTCGTGACTCCGTGCCTCTGTGGTTTTCTTAAGGCAGGAAGCGCGAGACCGCGCGGTAGGACTGTTCGAGGAAACTCGACGGCAGGATCCCCAGCGCCAGCGTGAAGAGCGCCGAGACCATCACGACCATGCCGACGTTCGGCGACGGAGTCTCCTCGGAAGGCGCCGGCGGCTCGTGCATGTACATGTAGACCGCGACGCGAAGGTAGTAGTACACCGACACGGCCGAGCTCAGCACCCCCACGATCACGAGCGTGTACTCCCCCGCCGCGATCGCCGCCTTGAAGATCATGAACTTCGCGAAGAAACCCGCCGCGGGCGGGATCCCCGAGAGCGAGACCATGAAGACGGTCATCGCGAGGGCCGCCCACGGACGCCGCTTTGCCAGCCCCGCGTAGTCGTCGAGGTCCTCCGCGTCCTTCCCGCCCTTCCCCGCGTGGATGACGAACGCGAAGGCGCCGAGCGTCATGAACGTGTAGGCGAAGAGGTAAAAGACCGCCGCGCCGGCCGCATCCTTCTGGATCGCCGCGCCCGCGTTCCGCAGCGAGGCGAGTGCCACCAGCACGTAACCCGTGTGGGCGATGGAGGAATACGCGAGCATCCGCTTCACGCTTCGCTGCGACAGCGCCATGAGATTGGCCACGACCATCGTCGCGATCGCGAGGCCCGCGACCACGTCACCCCAGACCTCCCGCTGCTTCATGCCGGCCGCGAGGAACAGGCGGAGGAACGCCCCGAACCCGGCCGCCTTCACCGCCACCGACATGAATGCCGTCACGCACGTGGGCGCGCCCTCGTAGACATCCGCGACCCACATGTGAAAGGGCACGGCCCCCACCTTGAACGCGAGCCCGATCGCGATCATCGCCAGCCCGAGCTCGCCGAGCGGCGGCGACGAGCGGAGTCCTTCCGCGATCCCCGCCAGCTGGAGCGACCCCGTCGCCCCGTAGAGGAGAGCCATGCCGTAGAGCAGGAAACCCGTCGCGAAAGCACCGATCACGAAGTACTTCACCGACGCCTCGTTCGAGCGCGGGTCCTTGCGGAACAGACCCGACAGCACGTAGACCGAGAGGGACAGGATCTCGAGCGAGATGAAGAGCGTCACGAGTTCCTGAGCCTGGACCAGGAGGATCATTCCCGAGGCGCCGAAGAGGACGAGCCCGTGAAATTCGCCGGGCGGGACGCCGCGGTCCTTGAGCGAGTCGGCGGCCAGGATGATCATCAGCCCCGTCGCGGCGAGAATCGCGATAGACAGGAACAGCGCAAGGTTATCCAGGATCACGAACCCTTTGAACCCTTCGATGGGCGGCTCGGCCTTAACGAGCGGCCAGACAACCGTGACGAGCGAGACCACGATCGCCAGGTAGCTCAGGAACTCCGAGGGCGACGAGCGCTTGTCGCGGTTGGAGAAGACGTCCGCGCCGACCGCGAGGAGGGCCCCCGCGATCAGCGCCAGCGCCGGCAGGATCGAGCGGAGATCGGATTCACTCATGGGGCCTCGCCGCCGCGTGGACCTTTGAGTTCAGGGCGTCGACCACTGTCGAGACGGACTTTTCGGTCTTTGATAGCACGAGGTTCGGGAGCACACCGAGCAGGATGATGAGCACGGTGATCGGGACGAGGTACGCGAGCTCGCGGTCTCCGACGTCGCCCGCCTTCTCGCGCTCGGGCATCGTCACCGGGCCGAAGAAGACGTCGCGGTAGAGCTTGAGCATGTAGACCGCGCCCAGGACCACGCCCAGCGCGGCCAGCGCGGTCGCGGTCGGATGCTGCTGGAACGCGCCGAACAGGATCAGGAATTCACCGACGAAGCCGTTCAACCCCGGCAGCCCGATCGACGAGAGCGTGACGATCATGAAGAACGTCGCGTAGACCGGCATCACTTTCGCCATCCCGCCGAAATCGTCCACGCCGCGGCGGTGGGTCTTCTCGTAGATGATCCCGACGAGCAGGAAGAGCGCGCCCGTCGAAAGGCCGTGGTTGACCATCTGGAGGACGCCGCCCTGCGCCCCGGAGAGACTGCCCGAGAAGATCCCGAGCATCACGAACCCGAGGTGGGCGACGCTGGAGTAGGCGATCAGCTTCTTGATGTCGCTCTGGGCCATCGACATAAGAGAGCCGTAGACGATGCCGATCACCGAGAGCGCGATCGCGAGCGGCGTGTGGTCGTGCGCCGCCTGCGGGAAGAAGGGGATCGCGAACCGGAGGAATCCATAAGCGCCCATCTTGAGGAGCACGCCCGCGAGGATCACGCTGCCCGCCGTGGGCGCCTCGACGTGCGCGTCCGGAAGCCACGTGTGGAACGGGAACATCGGGACCTTGATCGCGAAGGAGACCGCGAAGGCGAGGAAGAGCCAGGAGCCCGCCTGGACCACCTCCTGGAGGCGCGGCAGGTCCCGCTGGAGATCGAGGATGTCGAACGTCCCCGCCTTGGAGTAGCAATAGAGGATCGCGGCCAGCATGAGCACGCTGCCGACGATCGTGTAGATGATGAACTTGACCGCCGCGTAGATCCGCCGCGGGCCGCCCCAGATGCCGATCAACAGGTACATCGGGAGGAGCATCGCCTCCCAGAAGACGTAGAATAGGAACAGGTCGAGCGCGACGAAGGCGCCCATCATGCCCGTCTCGAGGAAAAGGAGAGCGACGAAGAAGCCGTTCGACTGCTTCCACGAGGCGGCGATCGCCATCGGCATGAGAATCGCCGTCAACGCGACCATGGCCAGGCTGATCCCGTCCACGCCCACCTTGTAGTGGATATGGAAGTGCCGGATCCACGCGTGGTCCTCGACGAGCGACATCGTCCCGTCGCATCCCGCCCACGCGAGCCCCGCCAGGACCACGACCACCATCGAGACCAGCAGTGCCCCGCCGCGGACGAGCGGGGAGCGCTCCCCGCGGACCGGCGCGAGGGCCAGCCCCGCGGCGGCGGGCAGGAACGTGACCAGGGTCAGGAGGGGAGGATGATCCATGCTTTGAAATGGATGGCCAGGTACAAAAGAACGGCGAGCGCCCCCAGGACGAACGAGACGGCCGCCACATTGATCGATCCCGTATGGGGGCGGCGCACGAGGCCGCCGAGCGCGTAGACGAGCCGCGCCGAGCCGTTGACGAGGACCGTGTCGATCAGGACGCGGTCAATGAGGAACCACGTCACCGTCGCACCCATCTTCACGGGCGCGATCACGAGGTACTCGTAGATCTCGTCCACATAGAACTTGTTGGAAACGAGCTTGTGGATGCCTTTCATCGGACCCTGGACCAACCGACCGACCCAGCCGCGCGCCCGCGTGTAGATCACGAGCGCCGAGCCGGCACCGAGGACGAAGAGCACGGACGAAACCCCCATCATGAGCCTGTGGGCGTGATGGTGACGGATGTTCTCGTCCTTGATCTGTCTCACCCGGAGCAGCGTGTCCGGATCCCCCTTCGCCGGCAGCCTCGATTCGGCCTCCTCGCCGATCCTGCCCAGCTCCCGCTGCGCCCGCGCGCGCCCCTCCTGCGAGGCCCCGGAGAGCAATTCGGTATTTTCATCGATCGTCTTCTCGGACGACCACACGCGGGCCAGCTTGTGGTGAAGTTCCTTGTCGAGCCCGACGCCGCCGACGGCCGAGAGGATCGCGAGGACCGCGAGCGGGGCCATCATGAGCACGCCCGGCTTGTGGAGCTCATGGTGCTCCTCGTGCCCGCCGTGCTCCTCCTTCTTCCCCAGGAAGACGATGACGCACAGGCGCGTCGTGTAGAACGCGGTCAGCAGCGCCGTCACCGCCAGCATCGCGAACACGACCGGCTCGTGGAGGAATGCGGCGGTCAGGATCTGGTCCTTCGAGACAAACCCCGCGGAGAACGGGAATCCCGCCAGCGCCAGCCCCCCGACGACGAACACGACCGCGAGCCCCGGCAGCTTCCTCCCGAGCCCGCCCATCTTCCGGATGTCCTGCTCCCCGTGGAGCGCGTGGATCACCGCGCCGGCTCCCAGGAACAGGAGCGCCTTGAAGAACGCGTGGGTGACCACGTGGAAGAGCCCCGCCGTGAAATCGGAGCAGGCGATCCCCGCGAACATGAACCCGAGCTGCGAGACCGTCGAGTACGCGAGGACCTTCTTGATGTCGGTCTGCGCGACCGCGATGACGCCCGCGAGCAGCGCCGTGGCGCCCGAGACCAGCGCGACGATATGCAGCGCGCCGGGCACCGCGACGTAGAGGAAGTGCATCCGGCCCATCATGTAGACGCCCGCGGTCACCATCGTGGCCGCGTGGATGAGGGCGCTTACGGGCGTCGGGCCGGCCATCGCGTCGGGAAGCCAGACGTAGAGCGGGATCTGCGCGCTCTTGCCGCACGCGCCGACGAACAGGAGA